>LNEQ01000115.1 GCA_001464995.1 Actinobacteria bacterium Ga0077541 | reverse complement strand
CGCTTCATCTACTCACGACCACCGGGCTCGGGGAGGAATCGACAGATCTTAACCACGCCGGACGCACGGTTGACGACTGGCCGATGGTCCAGCTTCCCACCGCGTCCGGGTGGGTTCTCCGTTCTTGAGGCGGAACGTTAATCGGCGGGCAGCGCCGCGGCCACCGCGTCGGCGATGCGCTCGCACGCGTGCCCGTCGCCGTAGTAGTGCGGCCGCTCGGCGGGCATCGACACATCGGCCAGCGCGGCCCTGACCGCGCGCGCGTCCATCCCGGTGAGGGTGTTGAACCCCCCCTCGACGGTCTCGACCCACTCGGTGGTGTCGCGCAGCGTGATGCACGGGATGCCGTTGAAGTAGGCCTCCTTCTGCACTCCTCCCGAATCGGTCACCACCGCGCGGGCGCCGAGCAGCAGGGCGGTGAAGTCGAGATAGCCGACCGGCGGCGACAGGCGCAGGGTGGGATGGGCCTCGAGCCGCTCCCAGAGCCCCGCCGACGCCAGCCGGTGCCGGGTGCGCGGGTGCACGGGGAAGACGGCGGGCTCGTCGATGGCCTCGAGCACGCCGGCCAGGGCGGCGAGCGCCTCGGGCGTGTCGGTGGCCGCGGCCCGGTGGACCGTGACCAGCAGGTAGCCGCCCGGCTCGAGCCCGAGGGCCCGGGGGCCCGGGCGCGCGGCCGCGGCCGGGGCGAACATGCGGCTCGCGTCGAGCATCACGTCGCCGACCTGGTGCACCCCGGTGGTGATCCCCTCGCGGGCGAGGTTGGCCACCGCCGTGTCGGTGGGGCACATCAGCAGCGCCGACAGGTGGTCGGTGACCACGCGGTTCTGCTCCTCGGGCATCGACTTGTCGAACGAGCGCAGCCCCGCCTCGACGTGGCCGATCGGGATGCCGAGCTTCGCGGCGGCGAGCGCGCCGGCCAGCGTGGTGGTGGTGTCGCCGTAGACGAGCACCATGTCCGGCCCCTCGGCGCTCAGCAGGGGCTCGAGGCGCTCCAGCATCACCGCGAGCTGGACGACCGGGCTTCCCGACCCCACCTCGAGCGCGTGGTCGGGCTGCGGCACGCCCAGCTCGTCGAAGAACAGGTCGGCCAGCTCGGGGTCGTAGTGCTGGCCGCTGTGCACGAGCACCTCGGTGACCCGGCGGCGCAGCGCGCGGCTGAGGGGGGCGGCCTTCACGAACTGCGGCCGGTTCCCCACGATCGAGACGATCTTCAAATTCCGGTGAACCCCACTCCCGAGAGCCGTTGGGTGATGACCTCGAACCGGCCGGTCGCCACCAGGACGCCGATCATGATGAACACCGCGGCGGCCGTCGCGTTGACCACGCGCCAGCGGTCGCGCATCCAGCGGAAGGCGGCCATCGTACGGGTGATGAACAGGCCCGAGAGCAGGAACGGGATGCCCAGGCCGAGGGAGTAGGTGAACAGCAGGCTGGCACCGAGGGCCGGGGAGCCGGTGGGGGCGGCGTAGCCGAGGATGCTGCCGAGGATCGGGCCGATGCAGGGGGTCCAGCCCACGGCGAACGCGGCGCCGACGAAGCCGGCGCCGGCCAGCGTCGTCGGCCGCCGGGCGAGCGGGATGCGCCGTTCGGTCTGCATCAGGCCGAACTGGGGCAGCGCGACCATGGCGATCCCCATCGCGATCAGCAGGAGCCCCGCGACCAGGTTGAGCATGTCCTGGTGGCTGGTCAGCGAGTAGCCGATCAGCCCCGCGCTGGCGCCGTACGCCGTGAACATGAGGGAGAAGCCGGCCACGAAGGCGACGGTCGGCACCATCACGTCGCGCGTGCGGGTGCCGAGCTCGTCGAAGCTCACGCCGGAGATGAACGACAGGTAGCCCGGCACCACCGCCAGCACGCACGGCGAGGCGAACGACACGAAGCCCGCCGCGAAGGCCACCGGGTAGCTGAGGGCCGAGATCTCCTCCATCGCCCGATGGTAGCCGCCCGCGGGGCCACGACCGTCATCGGCTCGCGACCCCGCGTGTCCCCGTTCAGCCGGTGACGGCGATCACCCTGACGCGTGGCGGCGTGGCGCTCACGCGCACGCAGGCCCGGGCGCCGGTGGCCGAGACGCCGGGCGCCGTCACGCGCACCCGGTTGCAGCGCGTGCCGCGCGCGTCGTCGGTGGTGCGCACCTGGATGTAGACGGTGCGCGAGTGGCCGGGCCGGATGCGGTCGATGGTCCACGCCGGGCGCCCGGCGGAGAGCCGCACCCCCGGGCTTCCGGCGCGCACGAGAGTGAACCCGGCCGGCAGCACATCCAGCACGCGGACCCGGCGGGCGACGCCGGCTCCGTCGTTGGCGACCCGGATGCGGAACCGGGCGGTGGCCCCGGCCCGCACGGAGGCCGGGCCCTTCTTGGTGACGCGGATCCGCGCCTTCACGGGGAGCGGCGTGGCCGTGGGCACCACGGCCGGCGGCGCCGGGGCGAGCGGCACCAGGGCGACCGGAGCCGGCGTCACCGGGGCGGGGACCGGCGGCGGGGTCACCGGCGGAACCACGACCGGCGGGGTGTCGACCGGCGGGGGCTTCACCACGGGCGGGGTGTCGACCGGCGGGGGCTTCACCACGGGCGGGGGCTTCACGACCGGAGGCGGCTTCACGACCGGCGGGGGCTTCACCACGGGCGGGGGCTTCACGACCGGGGGAGGCTTCACGACCGGGGGCGCGGGCGTGCCCTTGGGCGGACGGTGGCCCCGCCGGCGCTGGCGCACGGGGTGCTCCGAGCGCGGGCGCTCCACCACGGGGCCGGCGGCCGTCCCGGCCGGGACGACGGTGTCCACTGCACCGGGCACCGGCTCGGGCGCCGACGGCGTCGGGTCGGAGGCCTCGTCGCCGGCGGGGGCGGGGTCGACCGGCTCCCCGGTGCCCTCCTCCGGCACGGAGGCCGCGACGGGCTCGCCACCGGCCGGGGGGGCGATCGGATCATCCCCCGCCGGCTCCGGCGCCTGGACGAGCTCGACGACCGGGCCCGGGTCGGCCGGCTCTCCGGCCAGCGCCCGCGCGGGCAGGAGCACCGCCAGCGCCAGCCCGGCGACCACCATCGTCACGGCGAGGAGCCGGAGGGCCCCTCCGTCCACCTTGGCGCGACGCACTCTCATGTCCACCCACTCGCGTCCGGCAAAGACTCCAGAAACTGCAGGAGCGACCCTAAGCCGACCACCGCGGCAAAAGCAACAGATCCTCCATATGGGCACCTCCCAGTCCTCGGAGGGGGAACTCCCGGGCCGGCGCGGTCGGGGTCACTCGGCCCCCCGCGATGCGGGCTAGTCTTGGCATCGAAGGGGGTTCACACGAGACGAGGAGATCACCGTGGCGACGACGGCAGGAACGTCCCTTGAGCAGCTGCTCGGAGACGAGGCGGAGAGCCTCCTCACGCACCGCTGCACCACGATCCCGGCGGAGCGCCTGACCGCTCCGGGGCCGACGTGGGTCGACGACGTCATGACGGTCTCCGACCGCCCGGTCCCGGTCCTCCGGTCTCTGCAGTCGATCTTCGACCACGGGCGCCTCGGAGGCACGGGCTACGTCTCGATCCTCCCGGTCGACCAGGGCATCGAGCACTCGGCGAGCGCGTCCTTCGCCCCGAACCCCGACTTCTACGACCCGATCAAGATCATCGAGCTGGCGATGGAGGGCGGGTGCAACGCCGTCGCCACCACGCTCGGTGCGCTCGGCCTGGCCTCACGCCGCTACGCCCACCGGATCCCGTTCGTCCTCAAGATCAACCACAACGAGTTCCTCTCGTACCCGAACGCGTACGACCAGATCATGTTCGCCTCGGTGAAGCAGGCGCACGACCTCGGCGCCGTGGCCGTGGGCGCGACGATCTACTTCGGCTCGGCCGAGTCGAAGCGTCAGATCGTCGAGGTGTCGCAGGCGTTCGCGGCCGCGCACGAGCTCGGGATGGCGACGATCCTCTGGTGCTACATGCGCAACTCCGCCTTCAGCCCGAAGGACGGCGGACCCGATTATCACGTCGCCGCCGACCTCACGAGCCAGGCGAACCACCTCGGTGTCACCATCGAGGCCGACATCATCAAGCAGAAGCTGCCCGAGACCGCGGCCCCCGGATTCACCGACCTGAAGTTCGGTAAGACGCACCCCCTCGTGTACTCGGAGCTGATGAGCGATCACCCGATCGACATGACCCGGTACCAGATCGCCAACTGCTACATGGGCCGCATCCCGCTCATCAACTCCGGCGGCGCGTCGTCGGGTGAGAGCGACCTGGCCGAGGCCGTGCGCACGGCCGTCATCAACAAGCGCGCCGGCGGCGCCGGCCTCATCTCCGGCCGCAAGGCGTTCCAGCGGCCGATGGCCGAGGGCGCGGCGCTGCTCAACGCCATCCAGGACGTCTACCTCGACGACGCGGTCACGATCGCCTGAGGTGATCCACGCCACGTGCATCGCGTCGCCGGCCGGCGCGGTGCACGTGCGGGCGGGCGGGGGCTCCTACGCCGGCCGGGCCCTCGCCGCGCGGAGCCTGCGATCGAGCGCGAGGGCGCCGAAGGAGATCGCCAGGAAGAGCACGGCGACGATCGACACGTTGATCAGCACCACCGGATAGCCGTGCACCGGGACGTTCATGAAGGGGTACGGGTAGTAGTCGTTCCCGAAGCGGTCCTGGACGTTCGCCCCCCGGATCAGCGTGTAGACGATCCAGAGGACCGGGGCGACCACCGACAGGAGGACGATCCGCGGCGACAGGGCCCCGCGCGGCCCGAACACGCCCCAGCCGACGACGGCCAGGAACGGCGACACCGTGTGCAGCACGAAGTCGGCGAAGGCCGGCCAGCCGGTCAGCTCCTGCAGGTCGGACAGCGCAAGGTGGAACACCACCCCGGTGACGGTGATCGCCACCAGCCCGTCCAGCCGCAGCGTCGGGAACAGGACGGGGGGCGGTCGAGCCGCACGGCGAGCAACCCGGTCGTCACGGCCACCGCGACGTTCGACAACACGGTGAAGAAGCTGAAGAAGTTGACGATCCGGTCGGGCGCCGATTCGAAGTAGCCGGCGCCGGGATCGTCGGTCACCGACAGGTACAGCTGCAGCAGGAGCCCGGACGTGACGATGAGGGAGGTCGCGCCGAAGAAGGCGCGCGCAGCGCGGGTGCTGTCCACGGGCGCACAATACGGACCGCAGCCGCAGGGAAACCGCGACCCGCCGCCGCAGCCGGCCCGGCGCCGCGCGACCCGTCGGATCGCGGGGCGCCGGGGGCGTCGCTACCGGCAGACCACGCCCACGCAGCGGCCGAGGCCGTTGGCGCGTGCGCGGTTGCCGCCGCCGTCCGTGGCGCCGTTCGGCGCGTGGATGCCGAAGCCGCGGTTGGCGCGGGTGATGTTCCGTGTGATGACGGTGGAGCCGTCGAACGCCGAGATGCCGTCGCGCTGGCTGCCGCGGACGCTGTTGCCGACCAGCCGCGTCCCGATGGGCCCGAGGCTCACCCAGATGCCGTTGCCCGTGATCGTGTTGGCGCTCACGAGGTGCGCTCCGCCGGTCTCGGAGACCGAGTGCTGGATGAAGACGGCCTGTCCGCGGCTCGCCTGGATGCGGTTGCGGGTCACCGTGTTGTCGTCGCCCCCCGTGAGGTTGACCCCCACGAAGCCCGAGTTGATCACCGTCGAGTTCCGGAACACGCCGCCGGTCGAGTCGACCAGGCCGATGCCGGTGAGGTTGCGCAGCAGCCGCATCCTCTCGACGACGTTGTCGTCCGCCGCGGCGAGGCGCACGCCGTAGAGGCCGAAGCCGGTGACGGTGCCGTTGCGCACCGTCACGCCCGCGTGGCCCTGGTTGAGGATGCCGTGGGCGCGGTTGCCGGCGGCGCCGGAGGCGCGGTGGCCGTTCATGTCGAGCGTGATGCCGGGCGCCCCGATCACGATCGCCGGCCCGCTGCAGCCGAGGACGTCCCCCGTCAGGATCGTGTCCTCGGTGATGGTGGCTCCGCACGCCAGCTGCACGGCGCCGGCGCTGCCCGCCAGGGTGAGCGCCGCGAGCGCGGCGGCGCCCCCGGCGAGGCCCGCCGCGATGCGGCGGGCGGGCACGACGTGGCTCATGGGGTTCCTCCCGTCGGGTGTTCCGGCGGCGGTCTGCCGCCTCACACTCCGAGACGTCCCGGGCGCCGGTCTATTCCCGTCTCATCCCGATGAGGGAGGCCTGCGTGCGAGTGGGCCGTGAAGGATTCGAACCTTCGACCTTGGGATTAAGAGTCCCCTGCTCTACCAACTAAGCTAACGGCCCGCGGCGGCCAGAGTAGCAAAGGCGGCCCGGGCGGCGATGCGGGGCCACCCCCCCCGCGCCCGGCCGCGGATCAGAGGTCGTCGAGCCTCTGCTGGATGAAATCGGCGTTCGGGTCGTCCGGCTCGAGCCGCAGGAAGGCCTGGTAGGAGAGCCGCGCGAGCGGCGTGCGCCCGGCCTCCTCGGCCAGCTGGCCGAGCTGGAGGAACGCCTCGCCGTTGTCGCTGTTGCGGGTGGTGAACCCCTGCAGGGCCGCGATCGCCCCTTCGGTGTCGTTCTGGCGCACCTGGAGGGAGACGAGCGTCTGGAGGCGGCGGAAGTTGTCCGGCTCCAGCTCGACCGACCGCTCGGCCGCCTCGATCGCCTGATCGAACTCCTCGGTGCCGGCGAAGGCCGACGCCAGCTGCTCCCAGGCGTCCGCGCTGCGCGGCTCCTGCTCCACGCGCTCCCGCGCCTCGGCCAGGAGGACGTCCGCCTGCGTCTGCCCGCCGCCGCCGAAGAAGATGAGGCCCATCACCACGAGGATCACCCCTCCGAACGCGAGGGAGGTGAGAATCGCGACGATCTGCACCATGCGCTTGGTGCGCTTCTGGTCGAGGAGCACTGCGGTGGGACGCTAGCAGAGGCGCCCGCGGGCCTCGGAGGCCCGGGCACGCACGCGCGCGGGTTCGACCCGTGTGGCGACCCCGTCGCGCAGCAGCACCTCGCCGTCGACCGCGACGACCCGGACCGTCGTCGCGGGGTCCAGAGCCGCTGCGCACGGGTCGTCCACCCGGCCTGCCGGGTGCAGCGCGACGAGGTCGGCGCGCGCCCCCGGGGCCAGATGCCCCACCTCCGCATCGAGGCCGAGGACGCGGGCGGCGTCGATCGTGATCAGGCGCAGCAGCACGTCGTCGCCGAGCGCGAGGTGCCCGCCGTGCGCCTCGCGGCAGGCGCGCGCCTCGGCGCGCAGGTCGTAGTCGCCGCCGCTGGCAGGGCTGTCGGTGCCGAGGCCCACGGCGACGCCGGCGGCGCGCAGCGCCTCGATCGGGGCACGCCCGCACCGGAGGTGGACGTTCGACCGCGGGCAGTGGGCCACACCGATGCCCGCGCGCGCGAGGATGGCGGGATCGTCGGCGCCGAGGCGCACGCAGTGGGCGGCGACGAGGCCCGGCGCAGTGACGCCCGCCGCCGCGACGCGTGCCACCGGGCCGGCCCCGGCCGGCCCGTCCCAGCGTCCCGGCACCAGGCCGGCGCCGGCGAAGAGCGCGCCGAGCGGGCCGTCCCCGGTTGCGATGACGCTCTCCTCGTCGGCCGACTCGGCCAGGTGGGTCGCCCACGGCCGTCCGCCGAGGCCGGGATGCGCGCGCAGCGCGGCCCAGAGCTCCGGGCCGACGGTGTAGGGCGCGTGCGGGGAGACGCCCGCTCGTCCGCGGGGCCCGACGACCGCGTCGAGCGCGGCCACGCCCTCCGCCACCCGGGCGGCGGCCTCCGCGGCCTGCGCGCCGGTCTCCCGGCCGAACGCCTCGAGGTGGACGAGCCCGCGCAGGCCCGACTCGGCGAGCGCTGCGGCGCCCGCGCCCGTCGGCCCGGAGTCGGCCAGCGTGGTGGTGCCGGCCTCCAGCGCCCTCAGGGCGCCCAGGCGCGCCGCCGCGGCGAAGTCGCCCGGCAGCATCCGCAGACGGATGGGCAGGAGCCGCGCCAGCCACTCGGCGAACCCGGCGGGGGGCAGCAGGCCCTCGAGCAGGCTCCACTCCAGGTGGCAGTGGGCATCCACGAGGCCCGGCACGATGATCTCGCCGCCGCGGTCCTCGACCGGCGCCCCGGGGTTGTCGCGGAGCACCTCCTCGGCCGGGCCGACCTGCGCCACGCGGCCGTCGCGCACGACGATCGCCCCGTCGCGGAGCGGCTCGCCGGCGACCGTCAGGATCCAGGCGGAGCGCCAGACGCGCTCCCGCCCCGGATCAACCGACCTTCTCATCCTCCCGCTTGGCGGGACCGCTGATCGCCTCGCCGTCGGCGTCGTCGTCGCTCTGGCCGGTGATGCCGTCCTTGAATTCGCGGGCGCCGGCTCCGAGGTTGCGTCCCAGCTCGGGGAGGCGCTTGGCTCCGAAGACGACCAGGATGATCACGAGCACGATGATCAGCTGGATGGGCGAGAAGTCCACGTCGCCTGCCTTCTGAGTGGGGGCAGAGGGGAGCCGTACCTGTCCGAGGGTAGCATGGCCGGATGGCTGCCCTCCTCTCACGCCGGGCAGGGGTCACCGGCCGGCTCGACCCGATCGCCGTGGCCTGGGGCGGCCTCGCGGCCTCGATCGGACTGATGGCGGGAGCGGGCCGGGAGTGGCCGGTGCGCCTGGCGATCGCCGCGGTGTCGTTCGCGGTGGGCGGCTTCCTCGCGGGCGTCCGCGCCGCGGGCCGGCGCGTGGCGCACGCCGTCGGCGCCTGGGTGGCCGCCTACGCCATCCACGCCTGCTTCGTCGCCCTCGCCAGGATCATCGACGCGCTCGGCGGACCCGACGCGCCGGCGCTGGTGGCCGGCTCCGGCGAGCAGTGGCTCTACGCGCTCGGCTGGGCCTTCCTGATGGCGCTCGCGGGCGGCCTCGCCGCCAACTCGTGGCTGCGCCCCGCCGGCCGCCGCTGAGGTTCAGTCGGTGCGGCGCTCGAACTCGCGGTGGAACGCGCTCGCGGTGGGGCCGCTCTGGCCCTGGTACTTGCCCCGGTAGGGGTTGTCGACCGGCGTGGACATCTGGAGGAACGAGATCTGCCCGATGGCCATGCCCGGGTAGATCGAGATCGGCAGGCGCGCCACGTTGGAGAGCTCCAGGGTGATCGTGCCGTCGAACCCCGGGTCGATGTAGCCGGCCGTCGAGTGGATCAGGAGGCCCAGCCGTCCGAGGCTCGACTTGCCCTCCAGGCGCGCCACCAGGTCGTCGGGCAGCGCCACCCGCTCGGCCGTCGATCCGAGCACGAACTCGCCCGGGTGGAGGATGAACGCCTCGCCGTCCGGGATCGACACGACCTCGGTGAGGTCGTCGTTGGCCTCGCGCACGTCGATGTAGGCCCGGCGGTTGTTGTGGAACACCCGGAAGTCGCCGTCCACCCGCAGGTCCACCGACGAGGGCTGGAGCAGCGACTCGTCGAACGGGTCGATGACGAGGCGCCCGGAGGCGAGCTCCTCGCGGATGGTGCGATCGGAGAGGACCATTCGGTCGGAGAGCGTACCGGTCCGCTACCGTGACGGCATGATCGGCGAGCGCGGATTCCGGGTGGACGAGATCCCCGGAGGCCCGACCCGCGCCGAGGTCGCCGCCGCCCGGGCCGAGGGCTGGGTCCCCGACGTGCTGCTCGGCGGCGCGCTCGTGGGCGACGGACCCGCCGAGCGCCTGGACCTGGTCGATGTCGCGCCGGCCGAGCTTGCCCAGCTCCTCGACCGCCGCCGGCTGCCGCGCTGGGTGATCGCGAAGAACCCCCTCTCGGGGGGATTCGTCAGCACCAAGGCGCTGATGCGCACCTCGGAGCTCGTGACCGTCTGCGAGGAGGCCGCCTGCCCCAACATCGGCCAGTGCTGGTCGCGCGGGACGGCCACCTTCATGATCGCGGGGGACACCTGCACCCGCGGGTGCCGCTTCTGCAACGTCGCCACCGGCCGGCCCGGGCGCCCGCCCGACCCGCAGGAGCCGGTGCGCATCGCCGAGGCGGCCGCCGCCATGGGCCTGCGGTTCGTCGTCGTCACCGCGGTCGCCCGGGACGACCTGCCCGACGGCGGCGCCGCCCACTTCGCCGCGTGCATCGCCGCGCTTCGCGAGCGCCTTCCCGAGTGCCGCGTCGAGGTGTTGATCCCCGACCTCCGCGGCAGCTGGGAGGCCCTCGAGGCGATCATCGAGGCTGCGCCCGACGTGCTGAACCACAACACCGAGACGGTGCCGCGGCTCTACTCGCGCGTGCGCCCGGGCGCGCGCTACGAGCGCACCCTGGAGCTCCTGTCGCGCAGCGCCGCCGCCGGCCTGACCACCAAGAGCGGCATCATGGTCGGCCTCGGCGAGTCGCTCGGCGAGATCGCGGGCGTGCTCTCCGACCTCGCCTCGGTGGGGTGCGGGCCGGTCACGGTGGGGCAGTACCTGCGGCCCTCGCCGGACCACCTGCCGGTGGAGCGGTTCTACGCCCCGGCCGAGTATCCGGCCGTCGCGGCCATGGGGCGTGAGCTGGGCCTCGCGCACGTGGAATCGGGCCCCCTGGTGCGGTCGTCGTTCGAGGCCGACCGGGTCGCGGAGGCCGCGCTCACCCACGCCTGACGCAGTGTCGGCGCAGACCCTGCGGGCGTCTCAAGTTCACCTACCGGGGGTCGATACCAGGGCCATCTGGTAAACCAGCGACGACGGCCACGGACGGCGGTCGATTGCGCCGCGAGAGACGGACACAGCCATGAAGGGCTACCGCACCAAGAAGATCGCCCTCCCCGGGGGGAAAGTCATCGAGATCGTCTACTTCTCCGAGCCGGGCGACGAGGGCGTCGCCGCCGGTGCGGAGATCGAGATCGAGGAGACCGCCTCCGGCCCTGACGGGTTCTCTCCCGAGGGCACCACGCTCGATCTGCACATCTGCCCGTCCTGCGAGAGCGATCTCGTCTACCCGGTCAGCTGGGAGGAGCGTGCGGGCGACTCGTGGCGCATCGAGCGCCGCTGCCCGAACTGCGAGTGGCGGCACGCCGGCGAGTTCACCCAGGACGAGGTCGAGATCTTCGACGACGCCCTGAACGACGGCACCGAGGACCTCCTCGTCAACCTGCGCAACTTCGCGCGGGCCAACATGGAGTCGGACGTCGAGCGGCTGATCGATGCCATCCATCTCGGGCGGATCGAGCCGATGGACTTCTAGGGCGTGCGGCGGACCACTCCGCCGACGGCCATGACCGATCCCACATCACACGCCGCCGGGCGCACCGTCCTCGCCCGCGACCAGGTGGCCGCCTCCCGTGCGCTGGCGTTGTTCGCCGGCACCGGAGGCCTCTGGGTGCTCGTCGCCTCCCTGACCGTCCCCGGATTCGCCGGCGAGGGCCTGATGCGCGCGGTCTCCCTGGCGGTCGGCGTCGCCCTCGTCATGATCGCCGGCGCCGCGTGGCTCGGCGCCGCGCGCACGCCGGCCTGGGCGCTCGCGGCCGTCGCGCCGCTCTCGGTCGTCGTGATCGGCGCGCTGAACCTGGCCACCAGCGACGCCAGCACCGGGTCGCAGCTCTTCCTGCTGTGGCCCGTCCTCTACGCCGCCAGCTTCCACTCTCGGCGCCACACGATCCTCGTGCTCCTGCAGGTGCTGGCCGTCGAGGCCGTGGTGATGGGATCGCTGCAGCCGGCCGAGCGCGCGCTGGTCGACACCCTCTCGCTCTTCCTCGCCTTCACGATGGCCGCCTTCGCGGTGCTGACGTTCCGTGCCCGCGTCGAGGTGCTGCTCGCCGCCCTGAGCGCCCAGGCGCGGGAGGATCCCGTGACCGGTCTCCCCAACCGGCGTGCGTTCGACGACCACCTCCAGCGCCTCGTGGCCGCGGCCGGCCGCTCGGGCGCCCCGCTCTCGCTGCTGCTGGTCGATGTGGACCGCTTCAAGGACGTGAACGACACGCAGGGGCACATGGTCGGCGATCAGGTCCTGCGCGCCGTCGCCGTCGCCCTCCGCGCATCCGGCCGCGAGGCGGACGTCGTCGCCCGCATCGGAGGTGACGAGTTCGCTGCGCTCCTGCCCGCCTGCTCGCTGGAGGACGCCGTGTCGGTCGGGGCCGCCGCCGCAGACCGCGTGGCCGCCCGCACCGCCCGCATCGGGGCACCGGTCACGGTCAGCGTGGGCGCGGCGACCCTGCCGACGGGGCCATCGCCGACCGCGCCCTCTACGCCTCCAAGCCCGACGGCCGACGGCCCGTGGCCGACGAGGCGATCAGGCCGGGCTGAGCCGGCCGCGCATCTCCGGGGTGCGCCGGTGCAGCACGGCGCCGAGGACGCGCCGTCCCTCCCGCCAGGCACCCTCGCGCTCGCCCGGGGGAAGCGCCTCCACCGCCCGGCGCAGGCGCCCCTCCTCCTCGGCGCGCATCGCCGCGATCGCCGGCCCGGAGCCGGCGGCCGACCACCACGCCATCCACTCGCAGGCCGCGTCGGCCACCGCGCGATCAGCGGCGGCGTCACGCAGTTGTCCCCGGATCCCGTCATCGCCGGGTATCCGCGACTCGAGGCCGGCGGCGACGCGGAAGATGTGGCGGGCGGCGTCGGCGCCGCGGCGGACCGTCGTCAGGTCGCCGGCTCCGAGGACGGCGCGCAGGCGCCGCTCCAGGGCGGCGGGATCGTCTCCGGCCGCGTAGAGCTCCACGCGGTTGCAGGTGCTCAGGACGAGGGCCTCGCGTGCGACTCCGTCCGATCGCACCGCCCCGAGCGCCGCACGGGCCCGATCGGCGCTGAGCGCCCGCTCCTGGCGTGCGTCGAGGGGGGCGGTGCGGTGGCACACGCCGGCCATCACGAGCGCGGGGCTCGGGCGGCGGGGGGCGGGGCGGGGATCCATCGACGCGACCCCCGCCCGTGCCGTCGGGCGTCCCTAGGCGATCGGGTCGATCGACATACCGTCGGCCACCCGCTTGACCTCCTCGGCCAGGCGCGCGACCTCGGTGGAGGCGCGACCGGTCTCGCCGGCCGCGGCGGCGACCTCCTGCGATGCCGCGGCGATCGTCTCGAGCGCCACGTTGGTGCTGTTGACGGCCTCGTTGACGGCCGAGAATCGCTGCTGCACCGTCGAGGTCGAGTCGCCGAGGGCGGAGACCTGCTCCTCGGCGCCCACGCCCGCTGCGCGGACGTCGGCGATCGAGCGCTGCATCACGGTCACCGTGGCGTTGGCCTGCCCGAGGCTGGCCTGCGTGCTCTCGGCCAGGCGGCGCACCTCGTCGGCCACCACGGCGAAGCCGCGGCCGGCGTCGCCGGCACGGGCGGCCTCGATGGCGGCGTTGAGCGCGAGCAGGTTGATCTGGTCGGCCGTCTTCTTGAGGACGTCCGTGATGCTGTCGATCTCGCCGGAGCTGGTCTCCAGCGAGGTCGCCGCCTCGGTCAGCTGATCGGTGGCGCCGCCGACCTTGCGCACGGCCGACTCGGCCTCGCTGACAGCGGCGAGGCCCTCGCCGGCGGTGCTGCTGGTGGTCGCCGAGAGCTGTGCGGCCCCGCTGACCTCCTCGGCCACCTGGACGGCCGTGGCCGTCGTCTCCTCCACCGAGGCCGAGGCCTGCTCGGCGGCTGCGGCGAGCTGGCCCGCCAGGTCGTTGAGCTCGGCCTGGGCGACGCGCTGCGCCTCCTGGGCCTCCCGCGCCTCGGAGAGGGCGTTGTCGGCCCGGTCCTGGCGCGAGTTCATGAAGGTCACGCACACGACGCCCTCGTCGAAGGCGAGCAGCTTGTCGAGCGCGTGGATGTAGGAGGCCGCCTTCTCGGGGGCGATCAGCGGCGGGACGGCCACCGGCTCGGTGCCCTCGGGGGCGCCGACCGGCACCGCCGGCTCGGGTGCGACGGTCGACTCGAGGACGATGTCGGTCCACACCTCGCGGAGGGCCTGCACCTGCGCCGTGTAGGCGTCGACCGGCAGGTCGATCCGGTCGTGGACGCCGGCGATCACCTCGCGGGCGGCGATGTGCGAGGGATCGAGGCGCGTCGTGGCCATGTCGAGCACGTACTGCTTGAGCGTGCCCTCGAGGCGCGCCCGGTTCGAGTGCTTGTCGATCAGCTCGCCGAGCCCGGGGATCAGGTCCACCCGGTCGTAGAACGCGCCTCGCGACCGGACCGCCCTAGCGGGGAGGCTCACCCTCGTAGGGGAGGCCCTCGACGGCCCAGGCGATGATGCCGCCCTCGATGTTCGCGACCTCGCCGTACTCGCCGGTGGCGGTGAGGTAGTCGGCCACCTGTCCGCTGCGGTTGCCGCTGCGGCAGAGGATCGCCAGCGGACGGTCGGTGGGCAGCTCGTCGATGTTCGCGAGGAGCTCGCTCATCGGGATCAGCGGGACGCCCTCGACCCGCGTCGCGTCGTGCTCGGACTGCTCACGGACGTCGACGATCGCGATGGTGCCCTCGGTCCACAGGCGGTGCGCCTCGGTGACGCTGTACTCGATCACGCGAAGGTGCGGACGGCGCGGTAGAGGGTGTCGCGCTGCACCGCGCGCCGGCCGGTGGCCTCGATGGCGCTGACCATCCGGTCGGTGTCGAGGCGGAAGGCCGTGCCGGCGGCGCGCACCACGTTCTCCTCGATCATGATCGAGCCCATGTCGTCGCAGCCGAACTCGAGGGCGAGCTGGCCGATGCGCAGGCCCTGCGTGACCCACGACGACTGGAAGTGCGGGAAGTTGTCGAGGTAGAGCCGGCTGACGGCGAGCATCATCAGGTAGTCGGCGGGCGTGGTGTGGGCGTGGTCGTCGCCGCGCGCGCTGCCGCCGCCGGACTGGTAGCTCCAGCAGACGAAGGCCCGGAAGCCACCGGTCTCGTCCTGCACCTCGCGCAGGCGCCGCAGGTGCTCGATGCGGTCCTCCGGCGTGTCGACCGTGCCGTACATCATCGTCGCGGTGGTCGACATGCCGGCGCGGTGCGCGGCCTTCATCACGTCGAGCCACTCGTCGCTGGTGGTCTTGCGCGGTGCGATCACCTGGCGCACGCGGTCGACGAGGATCTCGGCGCCCCCGCCCGGCAGCGAGTCGTGGCCCACCGCGCGCAGGCGCGTCAGCGTCTCGTCGAGCGAGATCCGGGAGACGTGGCTGATGTGGAGGATCTCCGACGGCGACAGCGCGTGCAGGTGGATCGGGTAGCGCGCCTTGATGTCGCTGAAGAGGTCCTCGTACCACTCGATCCGCAGGTTGGGGTGGTGGCCCCCCTGCAGCAGCAGCGCGGTGCCTCCGAGGTCGAGGGTCTCCTCGATCTTGCGGAAGATGACCGACTTCGGCAGGACGTAGCCCTCGGGATCCATCGGGCGCCGGTAGAAGGCGCAGAAGTCGCAGTCGGTGATGCAGAAGTTCGTGTAGTTGACGTTGCGGTCGATCACGAACGTCACCACGCCGGGGTCCGTCGTCGCATCGCGCCGGCGCCCGGCGGCCTGTCCCACCGACACCAGGTCGCGCGAGGCGAGGAGGGCGAGGGCGTCCTCGTCGGAGAGCCTGCCGCCGGCGTCGATGCGCTCGATGATCTCCTGCGTGCGTGCCGGTGCGAGTGTGGCCATCAGGTGATTCTACGCGGCGTGGGCCGCGAGGCGGGGGACGACGTCGAGCTCGCCGCACTCGCGCGCCCGGGTCAGGAACGCCTCCAGGCCCCGGCGCTCGGCGGGTCCGAACTCGTAGCGCAGCCGGCGCAGGTAGGGGCGGATGAACCCGGCCGGGAACGGGAAGCGCGCCGCCGCCGCCGCGACGACCGCCTCCGGATCGGCGAGGTAGGCGGCGCGCGCGTCCGACAGGAGCCCTGCGAACGCGGCCAGGGCGTCGGCGCGCTCGCGCGCCACCTCGGCCCCGGCGGCCCAGACCGCGAACACCATCGGCTGGCCGGTGCGCTCGCTCCACAGCCCGCCGAGATCGGTGCGGAACGGGGCGAAGGGCGCGCGCAGGCCGCAGAGGGCCTCGTCGCCGATCAGCAGCACCCCGTCGACCGTCTCGAGTGCATCGGCGGGAGGGGTCGCGAGGGTGCTGAACGGCGCCGCCGCAGGTCCGAGCAGCACCCGCAGCAGGGCCACCGACGTCTCGCTGTGCGGGGTCACCGCGACCGTGCGCACCTCGTCGAAGGGGACCCGCGAGAAGAGCTGGATCGAGTCGACGGCGCCGCCGGCGGTGATCGAGGCCACCGGCACCAGACGCAGCCGGTCGGCGTTGCGGGCGTAGGCGATGCTCGACATGGCCGAGACGTCGAGGCGCCCGTCGAGCAGGGCGCGGTTGAGCTCGGAGGGCACCCCGTCGGTGAAGGCGAGCGTGGGATCGGCCGCCCGCTCGAGGCCGTGGTAGATCGGATACATGTTGAGCGCCGAGATGCGCCCGACCCGCAGCAGCCTCACGCCTGCCTCACCACGGCGCCGACCCCTGCGGCGAGATGCCCGGGGTCGCTCTGGTCGCCGGCGGGGATGAGCCACTCGGAGGCGCCGAAGGCGACGGCGATCTGGCAGGCGGCCGCGCCCAGGCGCACCCAGTGCGGGCGCACCTCGACCCCGTCGGGCATCGCCAGACGGCACGCCGCGATCACGGTCAGATCCTCCACACCCCACGATCCGGGCCGCTCCGGCCCGCCCTCGGCCGGCACCGGGCAGACGGCGCGGAGCATCCCGGTCTCGCGCGCGAGCGCGGCCAGGGCGGCGATGCGATCGGCCACCGCCGCCGCGTCGTGCCCGGCGCCGTACGCCACGGCGGCCTCGCTCGGGCGGCCCTCCGAGTGTGCGGCGCGGTGCGCGTCGATCGTGCCCTCGTGGTCTCCGTCGGCCAGGCGGTCGTCGATCTCGCCCTCCCGCGCCACCAGGATGCCGCCCCCCGGGACGACCCCGGCCGCGCGCGCAGCCGTGAGCGGGTCGCCGGCGCGGAGGATCACCTCGATCTCCTCGCGGGAGACGAGGCCCGGGGTGCCGGGCGCGGTCACGAGTACCGGTCCACGACGCCGTCGGCGATCTCCAGCAGGGCCGGCACGTCGGCCCCGTCGGCGGGGGCGTCCTCGATGGCCGTTCGCGCCCGGGCGACGAACGCCAGGGCGCGCTCGCGGGCGAGCCGGAGCCCCTCGTGCCCGGCGAGCCGGTCGCAGAGGGCGTCGAGTCCCGGGCCCTGGCAGGCGGCGGCGACCTCCTGGCGCAGGGCCGGCTCGATCTGCATCGCGAGGATCACCGGCAGGGTGACCGTGCCGTCGCAGAGGTCGGTGCCGCGGCGCTTGCCCGTCGCGGCCGGCGCGCCCGCGAGGTCGAGGATGTCGTCGAAGATCTGGAAGGCCATGCCGACGTTCTCACCGAAGGCGGCGAGCCGGTCCTCGGCGTCGCGGCCGGCGCCGCCCACCATCGCGCCGAGGCGGCACGCCACCGAGAAGAGCGCGGCGGTCTTGCGCCGGCAGCGCGAGAGGTACGCCTCCTCCGTGAGGTCGACGTCGAAGGCCGCCCGCTGCTGGTCCATCTCGCCCTGCGACAGGTCGAGCGCCGCGGCCGCCAGCGCGCTGACCGCCCGCGCCGATCCGGTGCGGGTCAGCTCGCCGAAGGCGCGCGCGAACAGGAAGTCGCCGGTGCTCACGGCGCGGTCGGCGCCGAGCGACTGGGCCACCGTGGGCCGTCCGCGCCGCATCGTGGCGCCGTCGAGCAGATCGTCGTGCACCAGCGTCGCCATGTGCACCAGCTCCACCGCGGCGCCGGCCGAGAGCAGGTGGTCGCGCGCGGCCCCCTCCGCCAGCGAGCTCTGCGGCGCCGCGCAGAACACCAGCAGCGGCCGCACCCGCTTGCCGCCCGCCGCGAGCGTGTCCTCGGCGGGGCGGGCGACCTCGTCGGCGTGGCCGGCGACGGCGTCGCGAAGACGCTGCTCGCACAACGTCAGCAGTGGGGTCATGGGACGGACGAGGGGGGGCAGGGGCGCGGCGGACGTCACGCGGAGCGCCCGTGGTGCAGGGCGATGATGCCGCCCGCCAGGCCCCGCCAGCGCACGTCCACGAGCCCGGCGGCGGCCATCCGCGCCGCGAGCTCGGGGGGCTCGGGGAAGCGGCGCACCGACGCCGGCAGGTACGAGTACGCGGCCGAGTCGCGGCCGAGCAGCCGTCCCAGCTGCGGCACCACGCGGCCGAACCACACGTCGTAGAAAGGCCGCAGGCGCGCGGGAGTCGTGATCTCCAGGATCACCACCCGGCCCCCGGGGCGGACGACCCGCGCCATCTCGGCGATGCCGCGGTCGAGGTCGCTGACGTTGCGGATGCCGAAGGCGACCGTGGCGGCGTCGAAGGAGTCGTCCCCGAAGGGCAGCTCGAGCGCGTCGCCCTGCAGGAACTCGACGGCGGCGCCCCGCTCGCCGGCCTTCACGCGCGCCCGGGCGAGCATCTCCTCGGCGAAGTCGAGGCCGACGACCGACCCCGAGGCGGTCACGCGGTCGGCCAGCTCGAAGGCCAGGTCGCCGGTACCCGTGCAGCAGTCGAGCGCCCGGTCGCCGGCCGCGAGATCGGCCGCGGCGGCGGCCGCGCGCCGCCAGCGGCCGTCGAGGCCGGCGGTCATCGCGCGGTTGAGGCGGTCGTAGCGGGGAGCGATGCGGTCGAACATCTCCCGCACCTCGGCGGCCGGCAGCCGGCCCGGCGCCCCGGCGCTCACGCAGGCCGCCCGTGCGCCGCGGCGGGATCCTCGCCCCAGCGCGCGATCAGGTCGTGGGGCACGCCCAGATGGTCGAGCGCCTTGGCCACCATGAAGTCGACGAGCTGGTCGACGCTGCGGGGGTGGTTGTAGAAGCCGGGCATCGCCGGCATCACGATGGCGCCCGCGCGCGTGAGGGTGGCCATGTTCTCCAGGTGGATGAGGCTGAGGGGGGTCTCGCGCGGCATCACCACCAGGCGCCGCCGTTCCTTGAGCATGACGTCGGCGCAGCGGTGGATCAGGTTGCGCGCGGTGCCGTGCGCGATGCACGCCATGCTCGCGCCCGAGCACGGGGCGATCAGGGCGGCGGGGGCCAGCGACGACCCCGAGGCGAACGGCGCCGTGAGGTCGTTGAGGCCGAGCACCGTCACCGAGCCCGGACCGGTGGCGTAGCGCTCGACGAAGGTGGCGACCACCATGCCCGGATCCTCCGGGGGGCGGGTGCCCGCCTCGAGGATCTCGTGGCTGATGACGTGGGCGCCGCTCCCGCTGACGCACAGGCCGACGTCGCAGCCGGCGTCGGTGAGGGCGCGGAGCGCGTGGCCGGCGTAGACCGCCCCGCTCGCTCCGGTGACCCCGAGGAATACGCGCATCACGTCACGATCGTAGCGGCACGCCTGCGCGGTGAGGACCGAACCGACCGGGGGCGCCCGCCCCCGGTCGGTTGGATCTCATGCCCTACTTGTACTGGGTCCCGAGTCCGGCGAGGAAGGTGCCGATCTCGTCGTACTGCTGCGGGGTGAACGTGGTGAAGGCCGGCATCACGCCGCCCGGCGGGGCCTTGATGAACTCGGCCCAGTGCTCGGGGGTCTGTCCCTGGGAGCCCAGGTTCGTGAGGTCGGGGCCCGGTCCCGGCGCCCCCACCCCGGCCACGTTGTGGCACGCGGTGCATTGGTTCGCCACGAAGAGCTCCGCCCCCGCCTGTCCCTTCTCGTCGAGACCGGTCAGCGGCAGGCCGTCCGTGCCGACGCCCCCGTGCGAGCCGGCGCCGAGGTGCGTCATGTAGCCGAGGAAGGCGATGACGGCGATGCCGGTGAAGAGCGCGAACGGCCGCTTCTCGATCCTGCGCTCGGGGCCCCGGTCGATGAACGGGGTCGCGATGAGCAGCACCATCAGGATGTTCGGGACGATGAAGGTGGCCATGATGACCGGCATCAGGGCGTTCTGGCCCTCGAAGATCTTGAGGAGCTCGAACAGGAAGAAGAAGTACCACTCGGGCCGCGGCACGAAGTCGGTGCTCGCCGGGTTCACCGGCTCGCCGATCTCGACGCGGTGCCAGATGGACATCCCGATGACCGCCGCGATCGCGAGCGTCGCGATCAGCAGGTCCTTGTAGACCGCGTAGGGGAAGAAGGGCTTGCCCTCGAGCTTGGCCTGCGCGTAGTCGCGCTTGTAGTACTCCTGCTGACCGCGGTTCACGAGGCACCCTCGACCTTCTGGGGCTCCGGCGTGGCCGGCGCGACGGCCGGGACCTCGCGGCGCCCGTAGGGGAGACGCTCGTTCTCGGCGGCCCGGCGGGCCTCCTCCTCGGCGCGCTCGACGGCCATGCGGCGCTTGCTGTACGGCGGCTCCGCGATGCCGAGCTTGCTGATGAGGAAGAGATGGAGACCTATGAAGGTCGCCATCCCGCCCGGTATCACGAGCATATGGATGGAATAGAAGCGCGAGAGCGTCTCTGGCCCGAACTCGGGGCCGGCGCGGAGGATGTCGGCGACGTAGGGGCCGACGATCGGCGCGCTGGCCGTGATGTTCACGGCCACGACGGTGGCCCAGTAGGCCTTCTGGTCCCACACGAGCAGATAGCCGGTGAGGCCCATGAACATGGTCATGATCAGGAGGATCGCGCCGGTCACCCAGGTCAGCTCACGCGGGTACTTGTACGACCCGAAGAAGAAGACGCGCCCGAGATGGAGGAAGACCACCACGATCATCGCGCTGGCGCCCCACTTGTGCATGCCGCGCACGAGCCAGCCCCAGGTCACCTCGTTGGTGATGACCTCGATGCTCTGGTAGGCGCTGTTGGGGTCCGGCTTGTAGTACATCGCCAGGATGATCCCGGTGATGGCCTGCATGCCGAAGAGGGCCATCGCGGTGAAGCCGAGCGTCTGGAACCAGCTCGTCTCCGCCGGGATGTTGCGGAACATGAACCACTTGGCGCCCGTCTTGACGCCGGTGCGCTTGTCGACGTAGTCGAAGGCCGCCTCGCCCGCCTTGACGGCCGGGTTCTTGGGGCCGATGTCTGTCGTAGCCACTGACGCCTCTCTAGAAGGGGTAGAGGTTTGAGAGAGGTCCGGTCACCAGCTCGCCGGGACCATGCAGCTTGAAGGGGTTCTGCTCCTCGTCGATCGAGAAGGGCCGACCCAGCAGCACGCGGTCCTCCGGGCTCGCGCCTGCGGTGGACACGCCCTCCGCCGGCGAGGTCTGTCGGGCCACGTCCTGGCCGTCGGGCGTCACGATCTTGACGTCGAACCGGTCCATCGGCCTCGGAGGCGGTCCCGAGGTGACGCGGCCGAGCGAGTCGTAGGCGCCACCGTGACACGGGCAGGCGTAGACGTCGCCGCCGGGCGAGTACGACACCGGGCACCCGAGGTGGGCGCAGCGGTTCCAGATCGCGATCATCGCGCCGTCGCGGTGGCGCAGGAAGGCGCGGCGGTCCGACTCGGGCGCCGGGCCGGAGACGGCGATCGACGAGGTCTCCCCGTCGGGGAAGTCGGAGAGCGGGCCGACGTCGACCCACCGCCACTCCTCGTCCTTGAGCGCGTCGGCGGCGGCGAAGCCCACGACGGGCACGAGGATGGCCGCGGTCATGACGCCGCCCGTGACGAGCGCGACCCCGGTGAGGAAGCGCGTCCGCGTGATGAACGCGGGATCGTCGTGGTGGTCGTGCACGGGCTCCGGCACGTGAGCCGTCGGCCCGCTGTACTGACCCCCGCGAGTGCCTCCGGCGGTCTCGTCCCCCTGGCTCTCAGCCAACCCCGACCTCCTGCGATGTCGTCCTGCGGCCGGACCCCGGCACGCTCGGGGGATTCAACCCGACCGGAAGGGCGATATCAACGCATACCCGACGGGCCGGACGTCCCTTTATCACGGGAACGGAAGGCCGCTCTCAGCCGAGGCCGTACTCGCTCCAGCGCCGGTCGACGAGAGCCTGGACGGCCTCGTCCATCACGATCGCGTCGGGCCACGGACGAACCTGGCCCTCGCCCTCCCACTTGCGGGTCGCGTCGAATCCGACCTTCGAGCCGTAGGCGAACCACGGCGCCGCGTGGTCGAGCGCGTCGACCGGCCCCTCCACCACCAGCATGTCGCGGCCCACGTCCACGTTCGAGAACGCCTGGAAGGCCACCGCCGACACGTCCTGCACGTCGACGTCGTGGTCGACTACCACCACGCAGCGGCTCAGCGACAGCAGGCCCAGGCCCCAGATGGCGCTCATCAGCTTCTTGGCGTGGCCGGGGTAGCGCTTCTTGACCGAGACGATGGCGCAGTTGTGGAAGACCCCCTCCAGGGGGAGGTTCATGTCCACCAGGTCGGGCAGCGTCATCCGGATGATCGGCAGGAAGAGGCGCTCGGTGGCCTTGCCGAGGAAGAAGTCCTCCATCGGCGGCGGCCCCACGATCGTCGTCGAGTAGATGGCGTCGCGGCGCATCGACATGCCGGTGAGGTGGAACGCCGGGTAGTCGTCGACCGGCGTGTAGAAGCCGGTGTGGTCGCCGAAGGGCCCCTCGGGGCGCAGGTCGTTGGCGTCCACGTAGCCCTCGAGCACGATCT
>LNEQ01000114.1 GCA_001464995.1 Actinobacteria bacterium Ga0077541 | reverse complement strand
GCCATGGCTCTGCACTGGTTCCCCGACAAGCCCGGGGCGGTGGCCCGGATGGCGCGCGCGCTGACGCCGGGCGGCGTCATGGGCATCCTGACGGCGGGGCGCGGCGGCGAGGACGCCTGGCGCGAGCTGCTCGAGCGGGTCGGTGCACCGCCGGCCTGGACCGGCTGGTTCGCCGAGAACCAGCGCGATGTCGACGAGATCGCCGCCGACATGCGCGCGGCCGGGCTCGAGCCGATCGACGTCTGGATGGAGCGCCGCAGCCGCCACACTCCCCCCGACGCCTTCATGGCCCGCACCCGCTCGGTCGCCGCGCACCTGCTCGGCAACCCGCCCGGCGGGTTCAGCGAACTCGACCAGCGCATCGACGCCGCCCTGCACGAGGCGGCGGGCCCGGACGGGTTCGCCTACGACTACTGCAAGCTCTTCGCGGTGGCGCGCAAGCCCCTCGGCTGAGCCGGCGGCGGGTGCCGGCCTGCCGGTCCGCACCCGGGCGGTTTCCGACCCCTCTCGGGCCGAAATCGCCAGATCTTTACAACGCGCGTCGGTGTGTGGGAGAGTCCGCGCCGATCGCGGCGTGCACCCCCGGACGTGCGGCGGATCACCACATCCCCCACGCGGAGCTCGTCAATGCGAATACGCCGTGCCCTCGCCCTCTTCGGGCTGCTCGTGATGGCCGCGACCCTGGTCTCGCCGGCGTCCGCATCCGCGGCCATCGAGATCCTCAACCGGGGGATCCAGACCGATCCGCCGATCGTCGGCCAGAAGTCGACGCTGACCGTCGATGTGACGGTGGGGCAGGCGCCGTTCATCGCCGAGTTCTACTGCTGCAACATCTTCACGAACAACTCGACGCCCGAGCAGTCGCTGGTGCTCGACGACTCCAGCCCGCTGACGCAGTCGAAGGGCCCCACGCGGCTGACGTTCGCGTTCGATCCCGGCGCGGTGAACAACGTCCAGCGCATCATCACGGTCCGGATCTCCGACTCGAACGGCGATCTCAAGACCCTCGACATCCCGTTCCAGGCGGCGATCACGCCGCCGCCGCCGCAGCCGCCCCCCGCACGGGTGATCGACGACAGCGGGTTCCCGGGGGCCGAGCCCACGGGCGTATGTGAGAAGACCGTCGAGCTCGACGCGGTCGTCAAGGTGGTGACGCAGGGCGGCGGCTGCTGGGAGCAGCGGCAGCAGCTGGCGCGCGCCGGCAGCTACAGCGGCGTCCCGGTCCAGCCCAACGAGGTCTTCTTCGAGACCAAGGACCGCTTCAACCTCAACGGGATCCCGTTCCCGGCGCCGCCGTCGGGGTCGAAGTACGTCCTCGTGCAGCGCCGCGGCAAGGGCCCCCTGCTGGGGATCAACAAGTCGATCACCGTCAAGCTCGGCCCGGTCACGATCATCAACCGCGCCATCCAGTTCGAGCTGCCCTTCGGCACCTCTCTCGGCGGCGGCCGGTTCGAGGGCACGCTGCCGTCGTTCGGCATCCCGAGCGGGACGCTGGGCGGCAGCCCGATCGGCGGCATCGTCACCCCCGTGCTCGGGCGCACCGGCACGCGCTACTTCGCCAAGTTCCCGATCCAGGTCACCCTGCCCGCCGTGATCACCCCCTCGCCGGGCACGGTCGGCGCCGTGACGGGCACGACCGAGATCACGACCGACGACACGGGCAGGGTGAGCCTCGACGGCGGCAAGATCGAGGTGCGGGACGTCGCCATCGGCAAGCTCGGCGTCGAGCGCGCCTGCTTCTCCTACCTGTCGGCCGGCGTCAGCACGGCGTTCGCGGCCTGCGCGCCGCCCTCGCTGAACGGCGCCCCCGTCTTCAACTGCACCCCGCCGGGCCGCAGCCAGGAGCGCTACGACGGCTCGATCGTCGTCGTCCTCCCCACCTCCAGCAAGACCAAGCTCGGCGCCTACGCCGGCGTCTTCGGCGGCCGCTTCTCCTACGCGGGCGCGTTCGTGGACAACGCCGCGATCCCGATCGTCGATGGCATCGACCTCGAGCGCATCGGCTTCGGGGTCTGCGTCAACCCGCTGATCCTCCGGGGCGACGCCGGCATGTCGATCGGCAAGGGCGCGATCCGCGGCGACGTCTCGGTGCTCTACCAGGAGACCCGCCCCGGCTTCTTCGTCGAGGGCCAGGGCTTCCTGAGTCTGGGCGTCCCCGGGACGCAGGAGAAGATCCCGGTCGGCAACGGCCGCGTGAAGGTCTTCAGCACCGGCCGGGTCGAGGCCGGCGTCGCCGCCAAGCTCGACGTCGGCGGCGGGTTCCTGACCATCGACGGGCAGGTCAACGGGATCATCGTCCCGCGCCCCACGTTCCGGTACCAGGTGGACGGCAGCGTGACGGCCTGCGTCGGCAGCGGCTTCATCTGCGCCGGCGCCCAGGGCGTCGTCTCGAACGTCGGCGTGAGCGGTTGCGCCAGTCTCGGGGCGATCACGTACAGCGGCTTCTTCCGCTTCCGGGACAAGTTCACGGAGCACGGCTTCGGCTGCGGCTTCACCGACCGGGCCCGCATCTTCCCGAAGACCTCCAACCAGACCGGCGCGCCGGCCTCGGTCACGTTCCCCGTGTCCGCCGACGAGCCGCAGTACGTGGTCCACGTTCAGGGCCAGGGCGCCCCGCCGAAGGTCCGCGTGACCAGCCCGAGCGGACGGACCTTCGAGTCCGGCCCGAACCCCGGCACGACCGACGGCTCGACCTTCGTCATCGTCGAGAACCCGCAGAGCAACGAGACCTCGGTCTTCCTGCGCGCGGACTCCGCGGCCGGTGACTGGAAGGTCGAGGCGCTCCCGGGCAGCGCACCGCTGACCGGCGTCGCCTCGTTCCAGGACGGGCAGGACTCCCCGACCGTCGTGGCCGGCACGGTCACCACCCAGGGGGCGAAGAAGGTCGCGAGCCTGCGGTACGGCCTCGCCAAGGGCCAGACCGTCACGCTCGACGTGATCGGCAAGGGCTACCAGCAGACCATCGCCCGGAAGCTCAGCGGCACGGCCTGCCGCAAGGGCGTCACCGCCCCGGGGAGGACGACCGCCCAGTCGCGCTGCGCGACGATCCGCTTCACCCCGACGTTCGGCTACGCCGGAGCGCGCACGCTCCAGGCGACCGTCTACAACGCCGAGGGCGCCATCGTGGACGTCATCAACGTGGCGCGCTTCACCGCCCGCCCGCCGGCCGTCCCGACCCGCCCGCCGGCGGTCCGGGTCGTCCGCAAGGGCACGAACGTGTTCGCGGTGTGGGGCCGGTCCACCGGCAACGTGGAGCGCTACGGCGCCTACGCGGTGCTCTCGGACGGGCGCAAGCTCGGCTTCACGGGTCCGGCGTCCTGCCTTGCCTGGCGGATCTCGAACGTCGCCCGCTCCACGAAGGTGACGTTCCGCGTGCAGGCCGGTCGCCGCGACCTGGCCTTCGGCAAGGCCGACCAGGTGGTCCTCCGCGCCGGAGCGGCCTACGTCGGCCCGAAGGCGCTGCGGGGCAAGGCCGCGCCGCGCACGTGTGAGTCGAGCGTCGTGCGCTGACGCCGGCGCTCTGACGGCCCGCCAGGCTCACTCCTGAGCCTGGCGGGCCTGCTCCGCCCTGAGGTCGAGGGGGCCCCGGTCAGTCCGTGTTGTCGGGGTCGAGATCCGGACCGGGACCGGGCCGCGGCTCCGTTTCCGGCGTCTCGTCGCCCGTATCGCGAGGCGCATCGGGATCCCCGTCTGCGGATGACAGCCCGAGGTTCGCGAGCCTCAGCGCATCCGGCACGTCCTCGTTGAGGGCCGACAGCCTCCCGGCGTCCTCGCTCCGTCCGTCCTTCGACATGGTGCTCCCGTCGTCCAGGGATGTGCGGGCTCAGCCCCGGGGCGGTTCCCGGGTCGTCACGTTCGAAAACCGCCGAGGCGTTCCATCTACCGCCGTCGGCGGCACCGCGCGCCGAGGTGGCCGACGCCTCCGGGTCGGGCGCCCGTGCAGGCGCCATGCGGTCATGGCGATCGCGAGGGCGATCGCGATCAGGGCCGTCGCGACGGCGAAGGCGAGGTGCGTGCCCGCCGCGACCGACTCGGGCGACGTGTTCGCGGTGCTGGTCGTGCCGGCGCCGATCGCGAAGACCGCGCCCATCACCGACGCGCCGGTCACGAGGCCGAGGTTGCGCGACAGGTTCAGCAGGCCGGAGGTGACGCCGCGCCGGTCCGGGTGCGCTCCGCTCATGACAGCCGTGTTGTTGGCGGTCTGGAAGAGGCCGTAGCCGAGCGTCAGGACGACGACCGGGACGACGTATCCGACTACGCCGAGCCGGACCGGCGTCAGCGACAGCAGCAGCGCCCCCGCTGCCATCGCCGTCAGCCCGGCCAGGCCGAGGCGTCCCGCGCCGACCCGGTCGGCGATCCGGCCGGCGGGCACCCCGGTCAGCACGACGACCGCCGGCCCCACCGACATGACCAGGCCCACCTGTGCCGGGTCGAGCCCGAGCGCGCGGGAGAGGTGGAAGGGCCCGACGACCAGGGTCGCCATCATCACGGTCGAGACCAGCGCGCTCGTCGCGAGCCCCGCGCGCAGTACCGGCTCGCGGAGCATCGCGGCCTGCACCAGTGGCGCGCGGGCACGCGCCTCGACGGCGATGAAGAGCACGACCCCCGCCACGGCGCCCGCCAGCATTCCCGCACCGAGCGGCCCGACCCGGCCGTGACCCACCGTCATCGCGAGGGCGTAGGCGCCGAGCGTCAGAGCGAGGACCGCCGTGCCGGCGATGTCGAACGCCGGCCGCACCGCGCCCGCCTGCAGTCGGTCGGCGGGCAGGTGCCGGTGCGCGATGACGAGCGCGAGAAGGCCGGGCGGGATGTTGGCCAGGAAGATCGCCCGCCACCCGAGGACCCCGATCAGGATGCCCCCGAGCGACGGCCCGAGGGCCGTTCCGACCGCAGATGTCGTGCCGAGCAGCCCCATCGCGCTGCCGGTCCGGCTCGCAGGGACGGTCGCGGCGACGAGCGCGAGGGTGAGGGCCATCATGATCGCGGCGCCCACCCCCTGGGCGGCGCGCGCCGCGACCAGCACCGGCAGGCCCGGTGCCGCCGCGCACAGGGCCGACGCGGCGGTGAACACCCCGACGCCGGCCACGAGCAGCCGTCGCCGGCCGACGAGGTCGCCGAGCCGCCCGGCACCCACCACGAGGGTGGTGACGGCAAGCAGGTACGCGAGGACGACCCACTGGACCTGGCCGAACGAGGCGCCGAACGCCTGCTCGAGCGTCGGCAGGGCGACGTTGGCGGAGCTCGTGGCGAGCGACGAGAGGAGCATGGCCAGGCAGAGCACGACGAGCGCCCGTCCCACCCCACCCGCCTCTGCGTCATCCGCTCGCATGCAACGACGGTAGGCCCGGCGCCGACATGGCGGAAGACGCACGACCCGAACTCAGACGTTGCGTCAGACGCCATGCCATGCGAGGTTGGCGCCGATGGCCCGGCCCGACTTCAACCTGCTCGTGACGCTCGACGTGCTCCTCGATGAGGGCAGCGTCGCCGGCGCGGCGCGCCGGCTCGGGCTCAGTCCCTCGGCGATGAGCCGCTCGCTGGCCCGGCTCCGCGAGACGACCGGCGATCCGTTGCTGGTGCGCGCCGGCCGCGGCCTCGTCCCGACGCCGCGGGCGCTCGAGCTGCGCGGGCGGGTCGGGGCGCTGGTCCAGGACGCCGAGGCCGTCCTGCGCCCGGCCGAGGAGCCCGACCTGACCCGGCTCGTGCGGACGTTCACGCTGCGCACGAGCGAGGGCTTCGTCGAGAACTTCGGGCCGGAGTTGATCGCCCGGGTCGGCGCCGAGGCCCCCGGGGTGCGCCTGCGCTTCGTGCCGAAGCCCGACAAGGAGGCCACGCCGCTGCGCGAGGGGACCGTCGATCTCGAGACGGGCGTGATCGAGCCGACGACCGGGCCGGAGCTACGCGCCCAGGCGCTCTTCCGCGACCGCCTCGTCGGCGTCGTCCGCGCGGGGCACCCGCTCGCCCGGGCGACGGTCACCCGCGCGCGCTACCTGAAGGGCCGGCACATCTGCGTGTCGCGCAGCGGGCTCGTGCAGTGGCCGATCGACGACGTCCTCGCCGAGCTCGGGCTGGAGCGGGAGATCGTCACGGTCGTGGGCGGCTTCGCGGCCGCAGTCGGCCTGGCGCGCACCTCCGACATGCTCGCGACCGTCCCCGGGCGGCACACCGCGAACCTCCGCGACGGCATGCACACGTTCGCGCTCCCGGTCGAGACCCCGGAGTTCACGGTCTCGCTGCTCTGGCACCCGCGGCTCGACGCCGATCCCGCGCACCGATGGCTGCGCGGGATCGTCCGGGCCACGTGCGCCGGCGCCGCCTGAGCAGGCGTACGCCGGGCCGGCGGATCGCCGCCGGCCCGGCGCCTGGAGCGGGCGGTCAGCCGGTGACCGGGGCGGTGCGCGGCATGCGCCGCGGGGCCGCCTCGGCGCCCAGGCCGGCGGGCCGGAAGCCCTTGACCGTCAGGTAGACACCGAGCGACAGCTCCCATACGAACTCGGGGACGGTCGCGAGGCTCTGGACCACACCGCCCGCCTCGATCGCGCCGAACAGGACGCCCATCCCCGCGGCCAGCAGCACCGGGCCGCCGATCATGCCGAGCATCGCCATCCGTCGCGGCACCAGCCCGGAGCGGTACAGGAGGTAGCCGAGGATCAGGCCGTTGCCGATCCCGACGACGACCCCGGGCCCGAGCAGGAAGGTCCAGTCCTTGATCGCGGCCAGCGACACGGCGAGCGAGCTCGCGCCGGGATCGTCGGTTCCCAGCGACACGATCCCGAGAACCGCGAGGATCCCCGCCGCGATGAACGTGCTCTCGGCGATCCGGGCCCCGACGAAGCCGAGCGAGAGCGCCTCGCTCTGTCGCTTCAGGACCGGGAACAGCACCACGGCGGTGCCGATGTTGGCGGCGATCAGGATCAGCTCCAGCGCCACGCCGAGCAGGATGCGGTTGTCGTCGCCGGCGCCGGCGATGTAGCCGGCGGGGTCGTCGAGCACCGGCTGGAACAGCCAGAGGGCCGGGATCGACGTGATGAAGGTGATCAGGAAGAGGACACCCGCGGCGAGGGAGATCCTGCGGGTTGCGTCCGGTCGTTCTGCGCTCATCTCAGCCTCCGTCTCGATGCGATGTCGGGCCGGTATCAGGCCCGCGCCGACCGTACGTCCGGAGGCGAGTACGGCGGAAGACGCACGATCTGCACTCAATCGTTGCGTCTGACGCCCTATATCGGCTGGTGTCGGGGCCCGGGTCGCCTGAGATCTCCGGATCCGTCCTTGTCCCCGTGGCGTGAGCGGACGTAGGCTCGCGCGGACGGTTCATCCGACGGGGGTCGTGACGTGGAGGCCGTGTGCGGGTGAGGTCGACCCAGTCCCGTTCGACGTCCGGGCGCCTCGCGCTCGTCTTCGCCTGCCTGGCCGGCGCGATGGTGCCCGGCCTCGCGGCCGCCCAGGCGACACCGCCGGTCCCCGGCACCGAGACCGCCCGCTTCCGCGTCGTCGTGGAGGGCCTCTCGAGGACGACGACCGATCTCGACGCCGGGGGTACCTCGGGGGTCTGCAGCGCCGAGATCAACGCCCAGGTGACCGAGATCAGCACCTATCAGCGCGGGCGCGGGGTCACCGTCGAGTTCGTGCGGTTCGGCGCGGGCCCCAGGGCGCCCGTCATCCTGCGGAGGGTCGGCAGCTTCGGCCCCGCGACCTTCAGCGTGGACGTCGCCGTGACCCGCACGGCCACCGGCTTCGCCTCGCGGACGCCCGCGGCGGGCATTCCCCAGGAGGCGTGTCCCCCGGTGACGGAGGACCTGTCGCGGGGCGCCGAGTGCGGGAAGACCGAGACGCTGAAGACGACGGCGAGCCT
>LNEQ01000113.1 GCA_001464995.1 Actinobacteria bacterium Ga0077541 | reverse complement strand
AACCGCGCGACGATCCGCCTGATCAGGATCTCCTGACGGGGACCGACGGATCGAGCCGGCCCATCTCGCCGGCGCGGTAGCGGCGCCCGGCGTCGGCGGGCTGTTCGGGGCTGCTCATCACGAGGGCCCGCCGGAGAGGGTCGGGCCGCCGAGCGGGACCCTGTGGCCGACGAGTCCGTGCAGATCGGCGAGCGGTACGCGGAAGGGTCCGCCGGCCACCTCATTCCGATCGGGGCGGCGGGCCGATCAACGGAGGGGGAGGGATTCGAACCCTCGGCCGGGGGTTGCCCGGCAACGGTTTTCAAGACCGTCGCATTCGACCGCTCTGCCACCCCTCCGGGACGGTG
>LNEQ01000112.1 GCA_001464995.1 Actinobacteria bacterium Ga0077541 | reverse complement strand
CATGTCTCCGACGCCGCCGCCACGCTGATCGAACCGCTCGGGTGCGTCATCCGCGGGCAGCGCTGGGCGGGGGTCGGCCCGGGCTCTCGGGTGGCCGTGGTCGGCGCCGGGGCGATGGGCCTGCTGGAGATCGGCGCCGCCCAGGCCGCGGGCGCCGCGCGCGTCGGGGCGATCGACCCGCGCGAGGACCGGCGCGCCCTCGCCACCGCGGCCGGTGCCGTCGCCCTGGGCGACGACGACGCGCAGGCGGTCTCCGACGCTCTCGGCGGGCCCGCCGATCAGGTGTTCGTCTGCACGCATGCCCCCGAGGCGATCGCGGGCGCCCTGCATCTCGCGGGGCCGGCCGGCGTGGTCCAGCTCTTCGCCCCCCCGGCTCCCGGGACGATGGTCGGCCTCGACCTCGGCGCGATCTTCTTCCGCGAGGTCACCATCCAGTCGACCTACTCGGCGGGTCCGCTCGACACGCGCGACGCCCTGGCCCTGATCGCCTCGGGCGCCGTCGACGCGGACGCGATCGTCTCCCACCGGCTTCCGCTCGCGGATGTGGCCGAGGCCTTCCGCCTGGCGCGCTCGGGTGAGGCGGTGAAGGTCGTCGTGGAGCCCTGATCCCCGTACGCTGACGGCTCCGCGACCGAAGGAGTCCTCACGATGGCCATCGCCGACCGGCGCGCCGAGGTCACATGGGAGGGGCCCCTCTCCGAGGGGGCCGGGGCGCTCGGGCTCGTCTCGAGCGGCGCCGCCTCCCTGCCGGTCACCTGGGCCTCGCGCGTCGAGCGTCCCGACGGGCGCACCAGCCCGGAGGAGCTGCTGGCCGCCGCCCACGCCTCCTGCTACTCGATGGCGCTCGCGGCGGCGCTCGGCCGCGCCGGCGCGCCGCCGGAGCGCCTCGACGTCAGCGCCGTCGTGTCGCTGGGTCCGAGGCCCGGCGGTGGCGTCGAGGTGACCGCATCGACGCTCGAGGTGCGCGGCGTGGTGCCCGGGCTCGACGAGGCGGGCTTCCAGGAGCTGGCCGACACGGCCGAGAAGGGCTGCCCGATCTCCAACGCGATCCGCGGCAACGTCACCATCACCCTCTCGGCGGTGCTGGCCTCCTGAGCGCCGTGGCCGGGCCGGGCGCGCGCGGCGCCCGGCCCGGCCCTGCAGCTATCCGGTGACCGCCGGCTGGTTGCGCTGCGGCCGGGCGATCAGCCGGGTCCGCACCGCGTCGTTCACCCGGTCGGCGTTGGTGGCCACCGCGGTCGCGACCGGGCGGCGCACCGTGTTGTTGACGCCGAGCAGCCTCACCGTGAAGCAGACGGTGCGCCGCGCCCCGCGCGCCAGCGTCGGGGTCGTCCAGGTGAGCGCGCC
>LNEQ01000111.1 GCA_001464995.1 Actinobacteria bacterium Ga0077541 | reverse complement strand
GGGATGACCATGGCGACGATCGGCGTGTTGTTGAGGAAGGCCGAGGCGGTCGCGGTCGGGAACACGAGGCGTGCGAGCGCGCCCCGCTCGGTCGGCTCGCCGCGGCTGCGGCCGGGCCGTGAGACGCGCGCGACGATCGCCTCCAGCACGCGGGTGCGCCCGGCCGCCGCGGCCAGCACGTAGAGCGCGGCGACCGTCAGCGGGGCCGAGTTGGAGAAGCCCGCGAACGCCTCCCCGGCGTCGATCACCCCGCTCACGAGGAGAGCGACCGTGCCGCCGAGGATGGTGATCGCCGGCGGCACCCGCTCGGAGATCAGGACGCCGAGCACGACCACGAGGACCGTCAGGGTGATCGCGGCGTCGATGCTCATATCGCGGGAGAGTGGTCAGTCATAAGCGGCGGTTATACACGAGTTCGGCGTGCCGCCGATGCGCGCCCCGATGCGGTAAAGCGACGAATGCGTCCGTCCGGTAGAGTCAGGCCCGAGGTCTAACCAAGAAGCGGAGGGCACGGACATTGCTCAGCCATGACGTGGTGGTGGTCGGCGCCGGCCTCGCCGGAATGCGCGCGGCGATCGCCGCACACGAGGCGGGCGTGGACGTCGCCCTCGTGACCAAGGTCCACCCGGTGCGCAGCCACTCGGGTGCCGCGCAGGGCGGGGTCAACGCCGCCCTCGGCAACCAGACCGAGGATCACCCCGACAACCACACCTTCGACACCGTCAAGGGCGCCGACTACATCGGCGACCAGGACGCGATCGAGATCCTGTGCAACGAGGCTCCGGGCGAGATCATCCAGCTCGAGCACTGGGGCGCGGTCTTCAGCCGCGACGAGACCACCGGCAAGATCGCCCAGCGCCCGTTCGGCGGCGCCGGGTACCCGCGCACCTGCTACGCGGCCGACCTCACCGGGCTCGTGATGCTGCACACGCTCTACACCGTGTGCGTCAAGTACGAGATCCCGACCTACGAGGAGTGGTTCGTCACCGAGCTGGTGAAGGACTCGCACGGAGGCTGCTGCGGGGTCGTCGCCTACGACATGGTCCACGGCACGATCCAGACGATCGGCGCCAAGGCCGTCGTGCTCGCGACCGGCGGCGCCGGCCGCGTCTACCGGCCCTCCACGAACTCGCACTCCTCCACCGGCGACGGCATGGGCCTCGCGCTCAAGGCCGGCGTGCCGCTGAAGGACATGGAGTTCATGCAGTTCCACCCCACGACGCTCAACCCGAGCGGCGTGCTGGTGACCGAGGGGGCCCGCGGAGAGGGCGGCTACCTCCTCAACTCCGAGGGCGAGCGCTTCATGAGCAAGTACGCGCCCAACAAGCTCGAGCTGGCCTCGCGCGACGTGGTGTCGCGCTCGGAGGCCACCGAGATCCTCGAGGGCCGCGGCGTCAACGGGTCGATCATGCTCGATCTGCGCCACCTCGGCCGCGAGAAGATCATGGAGCGGCTGCCGCAGATCCGCGAGCTGGCGATGGCCTTCGCCGGCGTCGACCCGATCGAGGCGCCCATCCCGATCCGCCCCGGCGCCCACTACCACATGGGTGGCGTGCACGTGGACTCGTGGGGGGCGGCCCCGCACATGCAGGGCCTGTTCGCCGCCGGCGAGTGCGCCTGCGTCTCGGTGCACGGCGCCAACCGCCTCGGCGGCAACTCGCTGCTGGAGGGCGTCGTCTTCGGCGCCCGCACCGGCGCGGCGGCCGCGCGCTACGCGACCGACGTGTTCAACGGGCGCGGCATCGAGGCCACCCCGGAGGCGGCCGTCAAGTTCGAGGCCGAGCTCCGCGAGCTGCTCGAGCGCCAGAACGGCCCCAAGCAGCACGAGCTGCGCGAGGTGCTGTCGGACACGATGCAGGAGAAGGTCGGCGTGTTCCGCACCGACGAGCAGCTGCGCGATGCGCAGGCGACCGTCGAGGACCTGCGCGAGAAGTTCAAGAGCGTCGTGGTCACCGACAAGGGCCGCACGTTCAACCAGTCCCTGATCCACACGATCGAGACCGGGTACCTGCTTGACCTGGCCGCGACGATGGTCGCCGGGGCCGTGGAGCGCACGGAGAGCCGCGGTGCGCACTCGCGCACCGACTTCCCCGAGCGCGACGACGAGAACTGGATGAAGCACACCCTGTCGTATCTCGAGGACGATCAGATCCGTCTCGACTACTCCGAGGTGACGGTGACCAAGTACGAGCCCCAGGTGAGGTCCTACTAATGGCGAAGACGACCTTCGACATCTTCCGGTACCAGCCCGACGTCTCGGATGCGCACTACCGGCAGTCCTACGACCTCGAGCACGAGGGTGACTTCACCATCCTCGACGCGATCCTGCGGCTGCAGGACGAGCAGGACGGCACGCTGGCGGTGCGTTATTCGTGCCGCTCGGCCATCTGCGGCTCGTGTGCGTGCAAGGCCAACGGCAAGACGGTGCTCGCCTGCATGAGCCAGGTCGAGGACGTCAAGAAGGAGTTCGGCACCGAGACGGTGCAGGTCGACCCGATCGGCAACTTCGCGCCGCTGAAGGACCTGATCGTCGACATGGACCCCTTCTGGCAGAAGTTCAAGTCGGTCAAGCCGTACCTGATCCCCGACGGCCCCGCTCCCGAGAAGGAGCGGATCGTGTCGAAGGAGGACATGCAGAAGCTGTTCCGCGAGAGCGCCTGCATCCTCTGCGCCGCCTGCTACAGCGAGTGCAACTCGCTCGCCGCCGACCCCGAGTTCGTCGGGCCCGCGGCCTTCGCCTGGGGCTACCGCTTCGCCGGTGACGTCCGCGACGGCCAGCGCAAGCAGCGCGCCAAGCTCTACACCGGCGAGCACGGCGTCTGGGACTGCACCCGCTGCATGTATTGCAACGAGCGCTGCCCCAAGGGCGTCAACCCGCGTGACGCGATCGAGAAGCTCGGCGGCATCGCCTTCCAGGAGGGCCGCTCGATGAAGGACGCCGGCGCCCGCCACGCGAAGGCCTTCCTCATCTCGATGCGCACCGGCGGCAAGCTGAACGAGACCGTGCTGGTGCCGTTCACCGACCCGGTCAAGGCCCACTTCGACATCCCGTTCGCGCTGCAGATGATCCGCCACGGCAAGGCGCCGTCGCCGATCCCGCACCGCATCCAGAAGCTCAAGGAAGTCCAGAAGCTGATGAAGAACGTCAAGGAGACCATCTAGTGCGCCGGTTCGCCTACTACCCGGGCTGCATCGCGGAGTTCAGCTCGAAGGAGCTCGACGCCACGACCAAGCACCTGGCGCCGATGCTCGACATCGAGCTGCTGCCGATGCCCGCCGCGACCTGCTGCGGCGCCGGCGACATCGCCGAGGCCAAGCCGAACCTGTACCTGACGCTCAACGTCCGGATCCTCTCGCAGGCCGAGGAGATGGGCGTCGACATCCTCACCATCTGCAACGTCTGCACGCTGAACCTGCGGCGGGCGAACAAGATGGTCAAGGAGGACGCGCGCCTTCTGGAGTCGGTGAACGAGGAGCTGGTGAAGGTCGGCGCCCGGCCGTACGAGGGCACGATCGACGTCACCCACCTGCTCTGGTACATCAGCACCGAGGAGGGTCTGGCGCTGCTCGAGAAGCAGGGCCCGAAGGGCCTCAACGGCCTGCGGGTGGCCCCGTACTACGGCTGCCAGCTGCTGCGGCCGTCGTCGGTCATGGGCTTCGAGGACCCCGACAAGCCGCAGTCGCTCGAGCGGCTGATCACGGCCCTCGGCGGCGAGGTCGCCGACTACGAGGCCAAGTCCTCGTGCTGCGGCTTCCCGATCATCCTCGCCCGCGAGCAGGTGGCTCTGAAGGAGTCGCACAACGCGCTCTCGCAGTCGCGGGACGCCGGCGCCGACGTCATGGTCACGCCCTGCCCGCTGTGCCACCTGGCGATGGACGCCTACCAGCGCAAGGCCGAGGCGGCCAACGCGACCGAGTACAACATGCCGGTGCTCCACCTGCCCCAGCTGATCGGCCTGGCACTCGGGATCGACAACAAGATCATGGACTTCAAGCGGCACCTGGTGCCGATGGACCGCGTGCTGGAGGCCGTCGGAGCGTAGCTCCGGCGCACCCTGGAGCGGCCCTGCGGGCCGCTCCAGGGTGCCTCCGCGCGGTACGGTGAGGGCGATGCTCATCTACGACGCCCCCGACTGCTGGAAGTGCGTCGAGGTGAAGGCCGCCCTCGAGGAGCTCGGCCTCGCCTACGACGCCGTCACCGTGCGCGGGAACCCCGCCGCCCGCGCGGAACTCGTCGCCGCCCAGGGCGAGCCGCCCCAGGTGCCGATGCTGCGCGACGGCGACGTGGCCGTATGGGACCGGCGCCGGATCCTGGCCTACCTTCGCCAGACCTACGGCACCGCCGACGAGGGCGAGGTCGCCTACGCCGACCTGCCGGTCTTCATGGGGGGCGTCTGCCGGGTCGACGACCCGTCGTGCGACGCGCGATAGGTCCGGCGGCGGGGCCTATCATGGCGCCGTGAGCCAGATCTCGTCCGTCACGGCGGCCAGCCGCTCCGAGTTGCCCGCGCCGTGCATCAGCTGCGTGTTCTGGCAGCACGACCGCATGACCAGCGACGAGCGCCACAAGGCCGCCTGGGCCGAGAGCTTCGGCAGGCGCCACGGAGCGTTCGGCCGCGTCCTCCGCGACGGCGACGGGTTCCGGGGGATGGTGCAGTTCGGGCCCGCCGACGCCTTCCCTCGCGCGCTGGCCCTGCCCGCGGGCCCGCCCTCGCGCGACGCCGCGCTGATCACCTGCACGTACCTCGAGGGCGAGGATCCGGAGGGCAGCTGCGAGCGGCTGCTGCTGGAGGCGCTCGCCGACCTGAAGGCCCGTGAGGTCGTCGCGGTGGAGGCGTTCGCGCTCACCTACGACGACGAGGTCCCGGCCGCCGACCGCTTCCTCGGCCACCACACGCTCTTCGACCGCGATTTCCTGGAGGGCCTGGGGTTCGTCGCGGTGCGCGGCAGGGGCGACGTGGCCCTGATGCGCATCGACCTGGGCGGACTGGTGCGCGGTCCGGGCCTCGTGGCGCAGGCCGTCCGCCTGGTGCGCAGGGCGGCCGAGCCCGATCTGCGCGGGGCTCCCGCCTGAGTCGGCTCCGGCGGGGCCGGAGCGGGGCCGCGAGCGTCGTCGTCGCGGTCGCCGCGCTGGTCGCGGCATCGGCGGGGACGGCCGCGACCGACCCCGCGCTCGACGCGCTGCGCGACCGCGACGCCTACGTCAGCCCGCGCGTCTCCGGCATCGGCGCACTCGAGGACGAGCGCACGCTGGCGGCGGCCGCGGCGCGGCTGAACGACGCCCGCCGGCCGGTGAAGCTCGCCGTGGTGATCGGCCCGGTGGGCTCGCCCTCCATGCCGGTCTACGTGCGGCGCCTGAAGGCGCAGCTCGGTTACGGGGGCACGCTGATCGTCACGACCCGCGGCCGGACGATCGCCGCCGCCGGACCGCGCTCCACGGCCGAGATGACCCGCGCCCTGCGCGCCGAGCAGGTGGGCCGCATCCGCGACCCCGTCGCGCGGCTTGTCCGCGCGGCCGACGTCGCCGCCCCTCCCCCGACCGACCTGGAGGCGGCCGGCCGCACGTCGGCGCTGGTCCTCATCCTCATCGCGGTGCTCGGCGGGGCCTGGGCGGCCGCCATCGGCATCGGCGCGCGCGGGCGCCGGACACGGCGCGACATCACCGAGGCCCGCGGCAGGGCCCGCGTCTACGCCGACGCCCTGCGGGCGCACACCATGATCCTCGCGCGGCGACCCGACCTGCCGGCCGATGCGCGGCGCCACGTGGAGCACGCGCTCGGCGTCTACGCGGAGGCCATCTCCTCCCTTCCCGAGATGCGCAGCACCACCGAGATCACGGCGTTCGGCCCGCGCCTGCGCGGCGCGCTCGACGAGGTCGCCGCCGCGACGGCCGCGGTGACCGGCGATCCTGTGCCCGGCGACGTCTTCGCGGGCCTCTGCGGCATCGACCCCGCGCACGGCGCGGCCGCCACGGCTCCGGGCGAGGCGGGGCCGCGGGCCCTCTGCGACGCGTGCCTGGACGCGCTCGCCTCGGGCGACCCGCCCGTGCCGCGGATGCTGTTCGAGGACGGCGCCGCGGTGTCGTTCGACGCGGCCCGCTACGGACCCGAGCTGCGGCCGGAGCAGGGCTCGTGAGCGCGGCGGCGCCCGTCGTATGGGTGTGCGTGCCCACCTACGACGAGGCCGACAACCTGGAGCGGATGGCGGGCGCCCTGGCGCACGTCTTCGCCCGGGAGGGCATCGACGGCCATCTGCTGGTGATCGACGACGGCTCGCCCGACGGGACCGGCGCGATCGCCGACCGCCTGGCGGCGGCCGACCCCCGCGTCCACGTGCTGCACCGCGCGGCCAAGGGCGGCATCGGGCCCGCCTACCGCGCCGGCTTCCGCGCCGCGCTCGCCGCCGGGGCCGACCTGATCATGGAGATGGACTGCGACTTCTCCCACGACCCCGACGACGTGCCGCGCCTGATCGCGGCCGCCGCGGACGCCGACCTGGTGCTCGGCTCCCGCTACGTCCCGGGCGGCGGGGTGAGCGACTGGGGGCTGGTGCGCCGCGCCATCAGCCGCGGCGGGTGCCTCTACGCGCGCCTCGTGCTCGGCGTGCCGGTCGAGGACCTGACCGGCGGCTTCAAGTGCTTCCGCCGCGAGGTGCTCGCCGCCCTGCCGCTCGACGAGGTGAGCGCGCGCGGATACGGCTTCCAGATCGAGATGACCTACCGCGCCCTGTCGAGGTGCCCATCACCTTCAGCGACCGCGAGATGGGCCGCTCCAAGATGTCGCGCGGCATCGTTCTGGAGGCCGCCACGCTCGTCCCCCGCCTGCGCCTGCGGCTGGGCCGCCGCCGCAGGCGCCGCCCCGAGGGGTAGGGCGGTTCACCAGATCCGGCGGGCCCCGTAGAGGTCGAAGACATCATCAGAGCCCACGATGACGGCCCCCTCCAGCACGGCTTGCGCGATGAGGAGGCGATCGAAAGGATCGCGGTGGTGCCACGGCAGGTCGGCCACCGCAGCCGCGTGGGCGTGCCGGATCGGCAGCTCGAGAGCGCCCGCCCCGACGAGCACCTCGGCCAGGCCGGGCGGCGCTTCGAGCTTGCCGAGAGACCCCTTGATCGCGACCTCCCAGATGACGACCGCGCTCAGGTAGACCTGATTCGCGCCCGACTGGAGGCTGGCCGCGGCGGCCGGCCCGACGCGGGCGTCGCCGCTCAGCCACCAGAGCGCCGCATGGGTGTCGAGCAGGAGCTTCAGCGGGCGCCGAGGGCGCTGGCCATGTCCGGCGGGAGCTCGTCGAAGTCGTCGGCGATCACGA
>LNEQ01000110.1 GCA_001464995.1 Actinobacteria bacterium Ga0077541 | reverse complement strand
ACCGCCGGCGACGTCGCCGGCGTGCACCGGGACATGACCCGGGCGGCCGGCGGCCGCGACCTGTGGGTCGTCGGGGGCGGCGACCTCGCCGGCCAGTTCGCCGACGCCGGTCTCCTCGACGAGGTGATCGTCTACATCGCGCCGCTCACCCTCGGGGCGGGGGCGCCGCTGCTGCCCCGCAGGATCGAGCTCCGGCTCGAGGAGCTGGGCCGCAACAGGGAGTTCGCCTGCGCCCGCTACGCCGTGGTGCGGCCCACCGACTGACGCCGGGGCCGCGCCGCGGGGCGTCAGCCCGGGAACCTCACGTGCAGATGGTCGTCGTGGGCCGGCCAGGGCATGACCACACCCGACGGGCCGCGCAGGTCGAGGTTCGGGCCGATCAGCACCAGCGAGGCACCCCGTGACACCAGCCGGTCGACGACCGCCTGGGAGGGATCGACCTGCGCCCGCGCCCCGTCGCGCCGCACGAGGCGGATGTCGACGTCGAGGCCGTTCTGGTGCGACTGGTGCCCGACGACCGGACCGTGGAAGGCCCCTCCGGACGGACGCGACAGGTCGCCGATGCCGAGGGGCGGCTGCTTCGGGTACGTGCGCGCCCACCACCGGCCGAGGTCGATGACCTCGCGCACCAGGCGCGCCGTCCCCCAGGTGCGGTCCGGTCCGCCCGGGGGCTGCTGGGTGGCCGGGTTGTAGGTGTAGTAGCCGACGCCGGACGCGGGCAGGCGCACGCCGTTCACGAGGCTGCCGGCGTTGGGCGTCCCGACGGCCCGGCTGTCGCGCCACACCACGGCCGGAGTCGTCGTCTTCTTCGGGGCGGGCGGCTTCTCGGACGCGGGCTGATCGGGGACGATCTCGGCGACGTCCGGCACGGGGGCCGGCTCGAGCGCCGGGGGGACCGGCGACGCGATCGCGGCCTGCGCGACGGCGGGCTCCCCGCCCTCCATCGCCGCGAGCGGGATCATGGCGGCGACCAGCGCCAGCAGCGTCACCCAGAGCCATGGGCGGGGGGCCGACCGGCCCACCTGCGGCCGCCCGCGCACCGACGCGGCGCAGGCCGGGCAGCAGTGGAGCGCCTCGCGGCGGTGACGGCGTGACCCGGGCATAGGGCGACCGTACACCTGATCGCGCGTTCTCCCTGCAATATCCGTTGTAGGACGTGCTCGCGCCCCGGCGTGCCGGGTGCACCCCCCCGAGGCACTACCCTTGGCGTGTGTTCCCCGGACTCATCGCCCGGCCGCTGCGGGCGTCGCTGATCCTCCTCCTGCTGGTCGCCGTCGGCACGGGCTTCTGGCTGTGGAGCCGCGCGGGGGAGAGCACGGCGGCCGACCCGGACGCCGCGGTGCGCGACTTCCGCGCCGCCGCCGGCGGCGGCGCGGGACCGCGGCCGGGCGTCCCGCGCGCCGGCGTCTACCGCCTACGCCAGAGCGGCAGCGAGCGCGGCGGGGTCGGGCCGATCGACCTGACACGCGACCTGCCGGACGTCGCGCTCTACACGGTCACCCCCGCGCCGGGGGGGTACCGCGAGGCGCTGGACATCAGCGAGGAGCACGTCGAGTCGTCGCTCCTGCGGGTCGGCAAGGCGGGCGCCACCCGGCGCGTCTCGACGCGGACCAAGGTCACCTTCCTCGGCGTGGGGCGCGACGACCGCCGGGAGCTGAGGCCCGCCCCGCTGCGCTTCCCGGCCCGTCTCGTGGTCGGCGACACCTGGAGCAGCCGCTACACGGCGGGCACGCTGCCGATCACCGTGCGCAGCCGCGTGCTGCGCAGGGACGCCGTCGAGATCGACGGGCGCCGCCTGCCCGTGGTCGTGGTGCGCACGATCACGGACACCGGCGGAACGCATCCCGGGCGGCGGACCGACGTCATCTGGTGGTCGGTGCCGCGCGCGCTGCCCCTGCGGTGGAGCATCGACACCGAGATCCGCGGCATCGCGAAGCTGCGCACCCGCGCCGAGCTCGCGCTGGAGACGCTCGCCCCGCGCGTCTGACACACGGTGCACACCCCTGGAGCGGGTCCCGTGGGCGTGCTACCTTTCCCCAGCCGCTCGCCCGGCAATGTCCTGTTGCGCTCGAAAAAAGGCCGACGTGCCCACGATCAATCAGCTGGTCCGCAAGGGCCGCAGCCCCAAGTTCTCCCGAGTGACGACCCCGGCCCTCCGGGGCGCGCCCCAGAAGCGCGGTGTGTGCACCCGCGTCTACACGACCACCCCGAAGAAGCCGAACTCGGCTCTGCGGAAGGTCGCTCGCGTGCGCCTCACGAACGGCATGGAGATCTCGTCCTACATCCCCGGTGAGGGGCACAACCTCCAGGAGCACTCGGTGGTCCTGGTGCGCGGAGGCCGCGTCCGCGACCTCCCGGGCGTCCGGTACAAGGTGATCCGCGCGGCGCTCGACGCCGCAGGCGTCTCCGATCGCCGCAAGGGCCGGTCCAAGTACGGCGCGAAGAAGCCGAAGTAATGCCACGTCGCGCAGTCATCACACGCCGTCCGCTCGACCCGGACCCCGTCTACAACAGCCCCCTGGTCACGCAGCTCGTGAACAAGGTGCTCAAGGACGGCAAGAAGTCGACCTCCGAGGGTGTCGTCTACGGGGCGCTGGAGCGCATCCGCGACCGCACCGGACGCGACCCCGTCGCGGTCATGGAGGAAGCGGTCCGCAACGTCACGCCGGCCCTCGAGGTCAAGTCCCGCCGGGTCGGTGGCGCGACCTACCAGGTGCCGATCGAGGTCGCTCCGCGGCGCGGTCGCACGCTGGCGATCCGCTGGCTGGTGCGCTTCGCCCGCGAGCGGCGCGAGAAGCAGATGAGCGAGCGGCTCGCCAACGAGCTCCTGGACGCCCTCGGGTCGCAGGGGGGCGCCTTCAAGCGGAAGGACGACCTCTACCGCATGGCCCAGGCCAACAAGGCGTTCGCGCACTACCGCTGGTAAGCACGCCCCGCCGCCGATCGGCGCGGGCTGGGTGGATGAAGACGATTTCCGCGTTCGGCCGCTACCGGTCGGCGCCGTGACTGACGAGGTGATTCTTCGTGACGACGACGGCCAAGAAGGTCTCCCTCGAGAAGACCCGGAACATCGGGATCATGGCGCACATCGACGCCGGGAAGACGACCACCACCGAGCGGATCCTCTACTACACGGGGCGCACGCACCGGATCGGTGAGGTGCACGACGGCGCGGCGACGATGGACTGGATGGCGCAGGAGCAGGAGCGCGGCATCACCATCACCTCCGCCGCCACCACCTGCTTCTGGCGCGACCACCGCATCAACATCATCGACACGCCGGGCCACGTCGACTTCACCATCGAGGTGGAGCGCAGCCTGCGCGTCCTCGACGGCGCGGTCGCCGTCTTCGACTCGGTCGCGGGCGTCGAGCCCCAGAGCGAGACCGTCTGGCGCCAGGCCGACCGCTACGGCGTCCCCCGCATCGCCTACGTGAACAAGATGGACCGGCTCGGGGCCGACTTCGCCGCCGCCGTCCAGACCATGGTCGACCGGCTGGGCGCCAACGCCGTCCCGATCCAGCTGCCGATCGGCGCCGAGGCCGAGTTCAGCGGGATCATCGACCTGATCACGATGAAGGCGACGATCTACAAGGACGACCTCGGCACCGACATCGAGGTCATCGACATCCCGGCCGACATGGCCGACGAGGCCGCCGCCGCCCGCGAGCACCTGCTCGAGGCCGTCGCCGACCAGGACGACGAGCTGGCCGAGGCCTACCTCGACGGCCAGGAGATCGAGCCCGCCCGGCTGGTCTCGGCCATCCGCGCCGCGGTGCTGGCCATCGCCATCACGCCCGTGCTCTGCGGCTCGTCCTTCAAGAACAAGGGCGTGCAGCCGCTGCTCGACGCCGTGATCGACCTCCTCCCGTCCCCGCTCGACGTGCTGCCCGCCGTGGGCACGCTGCCGGGCACCGACGAGGAGGTCACCCGCGAGGCCGACCCGGCCGCGCCGTTCGCCGCCCTGGCGTTCAAGGTGATGAGCGACCCGTTCGTCGGCCGCCTCACCTATCTGCGCGTCTACTCGGGCTCGATCGGCACCGGCTCGAACATCATCAACGCGACCAAGGACCGCAAGGAGCGGCTCGGCCGCCTCCTGATGATGCACGCCAACCACCGCGAGGACGTGGACGGCGTCTCGGCCGGCGACATCGTCGCCGCTGTCGGCCTGAAGTCCACGACCACCGGGGACACGCTCACCGACTCGGCCGATCCGGTGATCCTCGAGCGGATGACCTTCCCCGAGCCGGTCATCGAGATCGCGATCGAGCCCAAGACCAAGCAGGACCAGGAGAAGCTGGCCACCGCGCTGCAGCGCCTCTCGGACGAGGACCCGACCTTCCGCGTCCACACCGACGAGGAGACCGCCCAGACCCTGATCGCGGGCATGGGCGAGCTGCACCTCGAGATCATCGTGGACCGGCTGATGCGCGAGTTCGGCGTCGACGCCAACGTCGGCCAGCCGCAGGTCGCCTACCGCGAGACCATCCGCAAGGCCGTGCAGAAGGTGGAGGGCCGCTTCGTCCGTCAGACCGGCGGTCGCGGCCAGTTCGGCCACGTCTACCTGTCGGTCGAGCCCAACGAGGCCGGCGCGGGCTATCTCTTCGAGAGCAAGATCGTCGGTGGCTCGATCCCCAAGGAGTACATCCCGGCGGTCGACGCGGGCGTCAAGGAGGCCCTCGAGGGCGGCGTCGTGGCGGGCTACCCGATGGTGGACGTCAAGGTCCAGCTCGTCGATGGCTCGTACCACGAGGTGGACTCCTCGGAGATCGCGTTCAAGATCGCCGGCTCCATGGCGGTCAAGGAAGCGGTCCGCCGCGCCTCGCCGACGCTGCTCGAGCCGATGATGGCGGTCGAGGTCGTGGTGCCGAAGGAGTTCGTCGGGACGGTCGTGGGCGACCTCACCTCCCGCCGCGGGCGCATCGGCGGGATGGACTCACGCGGCCCGACGGCCGAGGTCGTGAACGCACAGGTTCCGCTCTCGCAGATGTTCGGCTACGCCACGTCGGTCCGCTCGGCCACCCAGGGCCGGGCCACCTTCACGATGCAGTTCCACTCCTACCAGGAAGTGCCGAACTCCATCGCGGAGGAGATCCGCAAGAAGACCGGGGCCGCCGACAACTAGCACCCCTCCCGCGGACTATCCGCGGGAGGCGGAGACCCCCGGGCCGCCGAGAGCGCCCGGGGGCGGCTGGGACGGCGGGGGCAGTGAGCCCGGCTCACAGCGGACCCCGACCCGCAGCGCGTAGTCGGACCAGCGGTCCGCCACCGCGGCGAAGGCCATGTCGGGCGAGATCTTCGCCAGCGAGCGCAGCAGCGTCACGTGGTAGCAGTGGTACCCCTCGTCGGCGAGGTACGACTTCCACGGGCGGCCCGGGGTGAGCAGGCCGTAGAGGCTCCAGGTGCCCGTGTCGTGCACCGGCAGGTAGCGCGCGAGCGTCTGCTCACCGGTCCGCATCAGGTCGAGCGCGAAGTCGCCGGCCTCCTCGGCGCCGGCCGCGCGCGGGCGCGTGCGGGTCTCGTTGGGGCTTCCGCCGCGGAACTCGGGCCGGGCCCGCAGCAGCGGCGCCGTCGCGTGGAGGTTGAGCAGCGTCACCATGAAGCCGTTGAGCGCGGCCCCCTTCCACGGGTTCGCGCCGGGGTAGGCGCGCTCCACGTACCAGGGCATCTTCGGGACGCCGGCCGGGTCGGCGACCTCGCTGACGACACCCCCGCGGGAGACCGGGACCCGGAAGGAGGCGAGCGCCCCACGGGCGGCGTCGGCGAACCGGTGGTCGCCGGTGCGGTGGTAGGCGCGCGCCATCAGTTGCGCCATCCGCCCCTGCGCCATGCCCGACGCGCCCGGGCGGATCGTGCCGGGCCGGTCGGGCACGTCGTAGTACTCCCATAGGAGGAAGCCCGTGCGGCCCGCGTTGCGCCGCACGCCCAGGGGCAGGAGCGCCGTGGCGAGCGCCTCCGGCGAGTAGTGGGCGTTGAGGTCCTGCCAGCGCCCGGCCGTGGCGACCGGGTTGATCGCGAAGCCGCGGCCCCCCCAGTAGGTCGCGAGGATCCCGTTGGGCAGGCGCGCGATGACGCGGCTGCTCGGCGAGCCGCGGCCGCGCGCGTACCACCAGGCGTTCACCCGGAGCGTCATCGCGGCCGTCGCCCGCCGGCCCGCGGGCTGGCGCAGCGTCATCATCCGCGCGCCGAGGCGCAGGACATAGTCGATGTCGCGCCGGGCGAGCGAGCCCGCGGGCAGGCCGGAGCGCGACTGCACGAGGAGCGCGCGGGCGCTCGTCACGTCGCCGGGGAAGGCCGCGGGCGCGATGATGAAGCCCGGCCGGGCCGCCGACGCGGGGCCGGCGAGCACCAGTGACGCGACCACGGCCGCGACGACGAGGGCGATCCGGCTCCTCACGCCAGCCTCGCCGCGAGGTGCTCGGCCGGGTGCAGCGCGGGCCGGCCGGTCGTCCGCGAGATCTGGGCGCGGCAGGACGTCCCTGCGGCCACGGCGATCGAGGCCGCGCGGACGGCGGGGGCGAGACGGTCCTCGGCGATGGCGCGCGACATGTCGCCGTGACGGTAACCGAAGGCGCCCGCCATCCCGCAGCACCCGGCCCCGGAGTCGCGCATCGCGAGCCCCGGCAGCGCCGCGAGCGCCGCGGCGCCCTCACGGCCGCCGCCGAGTGCGCGGGCGTGGCAGTGCTCGTGGACGACGGGGTCGCCGGTCTCCTCGCGCAGTGGCGGTGGTCCGAGCTCGGCCACGGCCCGCTCGAAGGTCACGGCGGCGTCGGCGACCCACCGTGCGCGGGGGTCGCCGGGCACCAGGCGGGGCAGGTCGTCGACGAGCATCGACCAGCACGAGGGCTCCAGCACCACGATCCGCCGGCCGGCGATCGCGTGGGGGGCGAGCCGGTCGAGCGCCCGCCGGGCGCGGTCGCGCGCCGGTCCGACCAGGCCCTGCGAGAGCAGGGGGCGGCCGCAGCAGCCCGGGTCGACCACCTGGGTCCGGGCCCCGCACGCGGCCAGAACGCGCAGAGCCGCCTCGCCGACGCCGGGGTGGAGGTACCGCGTGAAGGTGTCGGCCATGAGCGCGACGTCGCCGAGCCCGCCCGCGCGCCGGGCGCGCCGGGCCGCGCGCCACTGCCGCACCGGGACGGGCGGTGCCTCTCCGCCGATCCGCGCTGCGGCGCGGGCCGCGAGCGCGGCGAGCCGGGGCACGCGCGCGCCCACGGCCAGCAGGTCGTGCGCATGGCCGGCGACGCGCGCCTCGAGGGGGACCCCGTGGGCGCGGTGGCGGTGGGCGAGCGCCTCCACCTTCAGGCGGGCCATGTCGACCTGGGCGGGGCACTCGGATGCGCACGCCTTGCATCCCAGGCACAGTTCGAGGGCCTCATGGAGGCCGTCATCGGCCAGGCCGGCCGGAAGATTACCTTCGAGGGCCGCACGCAGGATCACCGCGCGGCCCCGGGTGGAGTGCCGCTCGTCCCCCAGAGCCTGGAAGCTCGGGCACATCGCGCCGGCCCGTGAGCGGCAGGCGCCGTTGCCGTTGCAGGCCTCACCCGCCCGAGCGAGGCCGCCCTCGGCGGCGAAGTCCATCGCCGTCCGGAGCGGCCGCCGCGACGGCGAGGCGGCCAGGCGGAGCCCCGAGTCCAGCGGCTCGGGGTCGGTGAGCACCCCGGGGTTGAGCACGCGAAGGGGGTCGAGCCGGCGCTTGAGCTCGGCGAACGCGTCGATCGTCGCCGGCGGGTACATCCGGGGCAGCAGCTCGCTGCGCAGGCGCCCGTCGCCGTGCTCCCCCGAGAGTGAGCCGCCGTGCGCGGCGACCAGGTCGGCCACCTCCTCGGCGACGCGACGGAGGGTCGCCACCGACCCCGGCAGCCGGAGGTCCATCAGGGGCCGTATGTGGAGGCAGCCGACGCTCGCGTGGCCGTACCAGACGGCCGGGACCCCCTCGCGGGCGAGCACGCCCCGCACATCGCGCGCGAACGCGGCGAGCCGGGCCGGCGGCACCGCCGGATCCTCGATGAACGCGAGCGGCCGCGGGTCGCCGGCCGCCACGGCGCCGTCGGCCCGCAGCGCCCGCGCGATGCCGGAGCGGCGCACCGCCCACACCGCCGCCTGCTCGGCGGCCCCGGTGACGACGCGGGCGCCGCGGATCGCCGCGAGCCGCTCCCGCACGCCCTCGGCGTCACCGCTGTGCTCAACGATCAGCGAGGCGGCGGCGTCGGCGGCGAAGCCCATCACGGCCCGGACCGAGGGCGGCCGGTTGGCCGGGTCGAGCAGCGAGCGGTCCATCAGCTCGATCGCCGAGGGCCCCGCCTCGAGCAGCCCGACCACCGCCTCGAGCGCGGCGTCGACCGAGGGGAAGGTGACGAGGGCGAGCCCCCGCGCCGCCGGCCGCTCCACCAGGCGCAGCTCCGCGGCGCGCGTGATCGCCAGCGTCCCCTCCGATCCGCAGAGCACCCGCGGCCAGTCGGGGGCGTCGCCGCCGAGCGCCTCGAGCGCGTAGCCGGAGACCCGCCGCACCAGGTCCGGCGGCCGGGCCTCTGCGGCGAGCGCCCGAGCCGCCTCCAGCGCGGCCGGCGCCGGCGCGCCGCGCCGGAGCGTCGCCCGCTCGCCGCCGGCGAGGGTCACCTCGAGCGCCAGCACGTGGTCCGCCGTGAGCCCGTGCACCACCGAGCGGGCGCCCGCGGAGTTGTTGGCGATCATGCCCCCGAGCGTCGCCCGGCTCGCGGTGGCGACGTCCGGCCCGAAGGCGAGCCCGTGCGCAGCCGCAGCGCGGTTGAGGTCGTCCAGCACCACGCCGGGGCCCACCCGCGCGACGCGCGCGCCGGGATCGATCTCGATCCCCCGCAGCGACGAGCAGTCCACCACCAGGCCGCGCCCGACCGCCTGGCCCGCGAGGCTCGTCCCCGCGCCGCGCATGGTGAGGGGCACGCCGGTCTCCCGGCAGGCCTCCAGGGCGGCGTCGAGGTCGTCGCCGTCGTGCGCCCTGAGGGTGGCCGCCGGGACCCGCCGGTAGATGCTCGCATCGCTCGCGTAGAGCTCCCGCGAGGCCGCGTCGTCGCGCACCTCGCCCACGGCGGAGCGGCGCAGCATCGCGACCATCTCAGACGACCTCATCGCCGGATGCTACGGTCTCCACGGGTGCGTGCCACACCTTGGGAACCACCAGCGGATGTGCCTTGCGGGCCGGGGGGTCTTTGCTAATCTACCCCGGCTCTACGGAGCGCCCGGTTTTGCTGCGCGCGGCCCTTCTGGCCGCGCGTTTTGCGCCGGGGGGACGTCTAGTCGATGAGCGCGGCCGAAAGCGGCCGCCACGCAGAGTGCTCAGAGGGAGCTATCGATGGCGAAAGAGAAGTTCGACAGGTCAAAGCCGCATGTGAACGTGGGCACGATCGGCCACGTCGATCATGGCAAGACGACCCTGACGGCCGCCATCACCAAGGTACTGGCCGAGAAGAGCGGCGGCACGGCCGTCGCCTTCGACGCCATCGACAAGGCCCCCGAGGAGCGTGAGCGCGGCATCACGATCGCGACGGCCCACGTCGAGTACGAGACCGAGAACCGGCACTACGCCCACGTGGACTGTCCCGGTCACGCCGACTACATCAAGAACATGATCACGGGCGCCGCGCAGATGGACGGCGCGATCCTCGTGGTCTCGGCCGCCGACGGCCCCATGCCCCAGACGCGTGAGCACATCCTGCTCGCCCGTCAGGTGGGCGTGCCGTCGATCGTCGTGTTCCTGAACAAGGCCGACATGGTCGACGACGAGGAGCTCCTCGAGCTGGTCGAGCTGGAGGTCCGCGAGCTGCTGACCACCTACGAGTTCCCCGGCGACGACATCCCGATCATCAAGGGCTCGGCCCTCAACGCGCTCAACGGCGACCCCGCGGCGGCCGAGGGCATCCTCGAGCTGATGGCGGCCGTGGACGACTACATCCCCGTGCCCGAGCGCGCGGTGGACAAGCCGTTCCTGATGCCGGTCGAGGACGTCTTCACGATCACCGGCCGCGGCACCGTCGCGACCGGCCGCGTCGAGCGCGGCATCGTGAAGGTCGGCGAGACCGTCGAGATCATCGGCATGGCCGACAAGATCGAGAGCACGGTCTGCACCGGCGTCGAGATGTTCCGCAAGCTCCTCGACGAGGGCCGCGCGGGCGACAACGTCGGCCTGCTCCTGCGAGGCGTCAAGCGCGAGGACATCCAGCGCGGGCAGGTCATCGCCGCGCCGAAGTCGATCACGCCGCACACCAAGTTCAAGGCCCAGGTCTACGTCCTCTCCAAGGACGAGGGCGGCCGTCACACGCCGTTCTTCCAGGGCTACCGCCCGCAGTTCTACTTCCGCACGACCGACGTGACCGGCGTCGTCACCCTCCAGGAGGGCGTCGAGATGGTCATGCCCGGCGACAACGCCACCATGGACGTCGAGCTGATCCAGCCGATCGCCATGGAGGAGGGTCTCCGCTTCGCCATCCGCGAGGGTGGCCGTACGGTCGGCGCTGGAGTGGTCGAGAGCATCACCGAGTAGCAGGGCACGTCCCCGACCCCGTCGTCTCCACCACCGGAGGCGGCGGGGTTTTCTTTCCCGACGCAAAGGCGCTTCACGAGTGCAGCAGAACAAGATCAGGATTCGCCTCAAGGCCTACGATCACGAGCTGATCGACAAGAGCGCGGCATCCATCGTGGAGACGGCCCAGCGCAGCGGGGCGACGATCTCCGGACCCGTACCCCTGCCGACGGAGCGGAACGTGTACTGCGTCATCCGCGGCCCGTTCAAGGACAAGGACTCGCGGGAGCACTTCGAGATCCGCACGCACAAGCGCCTCATCGACATCTACTCGCCGACGCCGAAGACGGTCGACTCGCTCATGCGGCTCGACCTTCCCGCCGGCGTCGACATCGAGATCAAGGCGTAGCCCGGTGCCCGCGATCATCGGACGCAAGGTCGGCATGACCCAGATCTTCGGCGAGGACGGCGCGCGCGTGCCCCTCACCGTGATCGAGGCCGGCCCCTGCCACGTCACCCAGGTCAAGACCATGGAGACCGACGGCTACGACGCCGTCCAGCTCGGCTTCGGCGCCATCAAGCCGAAGGGCCTCAGCAAGCCCGAGCTCGGTCACCTGAAGAAGGCGTCCGCGCCGCCGATCCGCCACCTGGTCGAGTTCTCGGCCGAGGAGCTCGGCCTCGAGGGAGTCTCGATCGGCGACGTCGTCACCGTCGAGCCGTTCGAGCCGGGCCAGATGGTCCGGGTCACCGGCACCTCGAAGGGCAAGGGCTACGCCGGCACGATCAAGCGCCACAACTTCCGCCGGGGTCCCGTGAGCCACGGCTCGCACAACGTCCGCGCCCCGGGCTCGATCGGCGCCGCCGCCTACCCCGCGCGCGTCTTCAAGGGCATGCGGATGAGCGGTCACATGGGTGCGCGCACCGTCACCCAGCGCGGCCTGCAGATCGTGGATCGCGACCCCGACCGCAACCTCCTGCTCGTCCGGGGCGCCGTCCCCGGGGGAGTGAACGGCATCGTCATCGTGAGGCCCGAGTAATGGCATCCCTTCCCGTGCTCGACGCGGACGGCCTCGCGGCCGGCCACGCGGCGCTGTCCCCGGCGATCGCCGAGCAGCCCATCAAGCAGCACCTCATCCACGAGACCGTCGTCGCCGAGCTCGCCGCTCGCCGCGCCGGCACGCACTCCACGCGCACGCGCGGCCAGGTGCGCGGTGGAGGATCGAAGCCGTGGCGCCAGAAGGGCACCGGGCGCGCCCGGGCCGGCTCCTCGCGGTCGCCGATCTGGACCGGCGGTGGCATCGTCTTCGGCCCGACGCCGCGCAGCTACGGCGGCAAGGTCAACCGCAAGGTCCGCCAGCAGGCGTTCCGGGCCGCCCTGCGCGCCCACGTCGAGCGCGGCTCGGCTGCGGTGATGGACCCGACCGACTGGGAGGCGCCCTCCACCAAGCGCGGCCTCGAGTATCTCCGCCAGGCCCCGGAGGGCATCGCCGCCCGCCCGCTGCTGGTCGTGGTCGAGGACGTCCACTCGGTGGTCGCGCGCTCGCTGCGCAACATCGACGGCGTCTACGTCCTGGCCGGCATCGAGCTGGAGACGGTCGATGTGGTCGCCACCCGCTCCATCCTGTTCGAGAAGGCCGTGTGGGAGCGCATCACGCGCGACGAGCTGACCGTCGAGGCGGTCTCCCCGAAGCCGAAGCGCAAGCCCGCCGTCAAGAAGGCCGCGCCGCCGGCGCCCGCGAACGCCGTCGCCGACGCGGAGGAGGCGCCGGCCAAGCCGAAGCGCTCGCGCGCCAAGAAGGCGGCCCCGGCCGCCGAGGCGCCCGAGGCCGAGGTCGCGGAGACCGAGGTCGCGGAGGCTGAGGCCGTCGAGGTCGAGGACGTCGCGGTCGAGGAGGCCGTGGCCGAGGCGCCCGCCGAGGTCGAGGAGCTCGAGGAGAGCCCCGAGGTCGAGGAGGCCGTCGCCGAGTCCGACGAGGCCCCCGAGGCCGAGACCACGCCGGACGAGGAGCAGAAGTCGTGACCCAGCTTCGCGACGACATCCGGCGGGCCATCGTGTCGCCGGTCATCTCCGAGAAGAGCTTCCAGCTCGTCCAGGCGCACAACCAGTACACCTTCCGCGTGCTCGACGGCGCGCACAAGACGGAGATCCGTCAGGCGATCGAGGACCTCTTCGACGTCACGGTGACCGATGTGCGCACGGTGACCGTCCAGAGCAAGCCCAAGCGGCGCGGCGCCACGCGCGGCCGCCGCCCCGGGTGGAAGAAGGCCATCGTCGAGCTGAAGCCCGGCGACAAGATCGAGCTCTTCGAGGGGGCCTGACATGGGCATAAGAAAGTACAAGCCCACCTCGCCGAGCCGGCGCTTCATGACCGGTTCGGACTTCGAGGAGGTCACCAAGACCGAGCCCGAGAAGTCGCTGCTCGACAAGATCAGCAAGACGGGTGGGCGCAACAACAACGGCCGCGTCACCAGCCGCCACATCGGCGGGGGCCACAAGCGCCGCTACCGCATCATCGACTTCAAGCGCCGCAAGGACGACATCCCGGCGCGCGTGGCCTCGGTGGAGTACGACCCCAACCGGTCGGCGCGCATCGCGCTGCTCCACTACGCCGACGGCGAGAAGCGCTACATCCTCGCGCCGCTGCGCCTGCGCGTCGGCGACACGGTGATGAGCGGTCCCAAGGCCGACATCAAGCCGGGCAACTCGCTCGCGCTGCGCGACATCCCGACCGGCACGATCGTCCACAACATCGAGCTCCAGATCGGCCGCGGCGGCCAGCTGTGCCGCTCCGCCGGCACCGGTGCCCAGTTGATGGCGAAGGAGGGCGAGTACGGCACCGTGCGCCTGCCCTCCACGGAGATGCGCCTCGTGCACCTCGACTGCCGGGCGACCATCGGTCAGATCGGCAACGTCACTCACGAGAACATCACCATCGGCAAGGCCGGCCGCAGCCGCTGGAAGGGCAAGCGCCCCAAGGTCCGCGGCTCCGCCATGAACCCGGTGGACCACCCGCACGGCGGTGGTGAGGGCAAGAGCAACTCGGGCCGTCACCCCGTGACCCCGTGGGGCAAGCCGACCAACGGCTACCGCACCCGGGTGAAGGGCAAGCCCAGCAGCAAGTACATCGTTCGCGGCCGCAAGCGCGGCAAGCACACGGAAGGCCGGTAAGGGCAGATGGGTCGCAGTCTGAAGAAGGGGCCGTTCGTCGACGACCGCTTGATGAAGCGGATCGAGGACATGAACGTCGCCAATGAGAAGCGCATCGTCCGGACGTGGTCGCGTTCGTCGACCATCTTCCCGGAGATGGTCGGTCACACGATCGCGATCCACGACGGGCGCAAGCACGTGCCCGTCTTCATCAGCGAGAGCATGGTGGGCCACAAGCTCGGCGAGTTCGCGCCGACGCGCACCTATCGGGGCCACGGCGGCTCCGACCGGACCTCGACGATGCGCCGATGAGCACCGACGCCCCCGAGACCCCGAAGGTGGTCGAGGCCAGCGCGAAGTACGTGCGCACCTCGGCCCGCAAGGGCCGCCTGGTCGCCGACCTCGTGCGCGGCAAGTCGGTCGCCGACGCCCAGGCGATCCTCGCCTTCAGCACCCGCGCGGCCGCCGTGCCGCTCAGCAAGGTGCTGCAGTCGGCCGTCGCCAACGCGGACCACAACCACGGCCTCGACGCCCGCGAGCTGCGGCTCGTCAAGGTCACCGTGGACGAGGGGCCGACGATCAAGCGGTTCCGGCCGCGCGCCCAGGGCCGCGCCACCTCGATCATGAAGCGCACGTGCCACATCACCATCGGCCTCGCCGAGACGGGACGCTAGACAATGGGCCAGAAGATCAATCCCACGGGCTTCCGCCTCGGCGTCCTGAACGGCTGGCGCAGCAACTGGTTCACCGAGCGCGACTTCGCCAAGTACCTCGATGAGGACCGGGTCGTCCGGAACCACATCACGCGCAAGCTGAGCCACGCCGGCCTCTCCTCGATCCACCTGAAGAAGGATCAGACCAAGCTCACCGTCGACATCTTCACGGCCCGTCCCGGGATCGTGATCGGCAAGAGCGGCTCCGAGGTGGACGCGCTGCGCCGCGAGCTGAACCGGCTCACCGGCAAGCAGATCCAGGTGAACATCAACGAGATCAAGCGCCCCGAGCTCGACGCGAAGCTGGTCGCCCAGTCGATCGCCGAGCAGCTCGAGAACCGGGTGAGCTTCCGCCGCGCGATGAAGCGCGCGCTGACCTCCGCCATGCGGTCCGGCGCCCAGGGCGTCAAGGTCCAGTGCGGCGGGCGGCTGGGCGGCACCGAGATGTCCCGGTCCGAGCACTACTCGGACGGCCGCGTCCCGCTGCACACCCTGCGCGCCGACATCGACTACGGCTTCCACGAGGCCAAGACCACCTTCGGCCGCATCGGCGTGAAGGTCTGGATCAACAAGGGCGAGGTCCTGCCCGAGGGCGTCACCGACAGCCGTGGCCGCACCGACATGGACGCGGCCCCGCCGCCGCGTCGTCCGCGCCGCGACCGGCGCCCGGGCGGCGACGGCGACCGCCGTCCCCGCCAGGACCGTGGCTCCGCCGACGCTGCGACCTCCGGGGGTGCCTCCTAATGCTGATGCCGAAGAGGGTCAAGCACCGCAAGCACCACCGCGGTCGCCGCCAGGGCCTCTCCAAGGGCAACCACGTCCTGCACTTCGGTGAGTTCGGCCTCAAGGCCCTCGAGCCCGCGGCCATCACCAACCGGCAGATCGAGGCCGCCCGTATCGCCATGACCCGCCGCATCAAGCGCGGTGGCAAGGTCTGGATCAACATCTTCCCGCAGCTCCCCTTCACCAAGAAGGCCGCCGAGACCCGCATGGGTTCCGGCAAGGGCTCGCCCGAGGGGTGGGTCGCCGTGGTGAAGCCGGGTCGCATCATGTTCGAGCTGGCCGGCGTCCCCGAGCCGCTCGCCCGCGACGCCATGCGCCTCGCGGCGAACAAGCTGCCGATCCGCTGCAAATTCGTCACCCGTGAGGATGGTTAGAACGTGAAGGCGAAAGAGATCAGAGACCTGTCCGACGACGAGCTGGCCCGGACGCTCGAGACCGCCCGCGAGGCGCACTTCAACCTGCGCTTCCAGCACGCGTCCGGCTCCCTCGAGCGGACCTCCGAGCTCAACGCGCGTCGCCGTGAGATCGCCCGCATCCTCACCGTCGCCCACGAGCGGGAGCGTGCGTCGTGAGCCCCGCCGCCCGCACACCCCAGGAGTCGGTCGCGCCGCGCAAGTCCCGTCAGGGCCTCGTGGTGTCGTCGTCGCGCGACAAGACGATCACCGTGCGCCTCGAGACGTCCCGTGCCCACCCGGTCTACGGGAAGACGGTGCGCACCTCGTCCAAGCTGCACGCCCACGATGAGCGCAACGAGGCCTCCGACGGCGACCTCGTGCGCGTCGTGGAGTGCCGGCCGCTCTCGCGTCAGAAGCGCTGGCGCCTGGTCGAGATCATCGAGAAGGCGCGATGATCCAGGTCGAGACACGTCTGCGCGTCGCCGACAACACCGGCGCCCGTGAGATCCTCTGCATCCGGATCATGGGCGGCTCGCGCCGCCGGTCGGCGTCCGTGGGCGACATCATCGTCGGCACGGTCAAGCAGGCGGTCCCCAACGGCGCCATCAAGAAGGGCGACGTCGTGCGCGCGGTGATCGTGCGCACCAAGAAGGAGCACGGCCGCGGTGACGGCACCTTCATCGCCTTCGACGAGAACGCCGCCGTCATCATCGACAACGCCCAGAACCCGCGCGGCACCCGCATCTTCGGTCCCGTGGCCCGCGAGCTGCGCGAGAAGAACTTCATGAAGATCATCAGTCTCGCGCCGGAGGTGCTCTAGTGCCGGCCCGCATCCGCAAGGGCGATCGCGTCGTGCTCCTGTCCGGCAAGGACAAGGGCAAGTCGGGGATCGTGCTGGAGGTCCGTCCCGGAGAGCAGCGCGTGCTGGTCGAGGGCGTCAACCTCATGAAGCGCCACACCAAGCCGCGTCCGCCGAACGAGCCGGGCGGCGTCATCGAGCGGCCGGCGCCCATCCACATGTCCAACGTGTCCCTGATCGACCCCAAGGACAAGCGTCCGACCCGGGTCCGCATCCAGGAGATCGACGGCGCGCGCGTGCGCGTCTCGGCACGCTCGGGGGAGAAGCTCGACTGATGGCCGACGAGACCGCAGAGACCACCGTGGCCGCACCGGCCGGCAACCAGGCCGGGCCGACCGCGCGCCTCAAGACGACCTACGAGACGGACATCCGCCCGAAGCTCCAGGAGGAGTTCGGCTACCGGTCGCCGATGCAGCACCCCAAGCTCGAGAAGATCACGCTGAGCATGGGCGTGGGCGAGGCCAAGACCAACAGCAAGGCCCTCGACGAGGCCGTCGAGCAGATGGGGATCATCGCCGGCCAGCGGCCGTGCATCACGCGCGCCCGCAAGTCGATCGCCCAGTTCAAGCTGCGCGAGGGCATGGCCATCGGGTGCAAGGTCACGCTGCGCGGCAACCGCATGTGGGAGTTCCTCGACCGGCTCAACTCGGTCGCCCTGCCGCGTATCCGTGACTTCCGGGGCATCAACCCGGACGGCTTCGACGGTCGCGGTAACTACAACCTCGGCCTGCGTGAGCAGACCATCTTCCCCGAGATCGACTACGACAACGTCGACGCCGTGCGCGGCCTCAACGTGACGATCACCACCTCCGCCGGCACCGACGAGGAGGGGCGGGCGCTGCTCCGTCACCTCGGCATGCCGTTCCGCGCGGAGGGCTACACGGCCGAGGAGCGGGCAGCCCGCCGTCGGCGCAAGCAGAAGAAGTTCGGCCGCGGCCGGCGTTAGAGGAGAATCGTGGCAAAGACCAGCCTTCGGGTGAAGGCGTCCCGTACGCCGAAGTACCCGACCCAGCAGTACACGCGCTGCCACAGCTGCGGACGCTCGCGCGCCGTCTTCCGCAAGTTCGGCCTGTGCCGGATCTGCCTCCGTCAGTCGGCCCATGCCGGGGTCATCCCGGGCATGACCAAGAGCAGCTGGTAGGGGTCCGCCGATGATGACCGACCCCATCGCGGACATGCTGACGCGCATCCGCAACGCGAACACCGCCCTCCACGACGCCGTGGAGATGCCCGGCAGCACCATGAAGGCGAGTGTCGCCCAGGTGCTGAAGGAGCAGGGCTACATCACCGACTACGAGCTCCGCGAGGGGCGCGTCGGGACCGACCTGGTGGTCAAGCTCAAGTACTCGCGCGACCGCCGCCGCGTGATCAGCGGCATCCAGCGCATCTCGAAGCCCGGCCGGCGCGTCTACGTCGACCGTACGTCCATTCCGCGGGTCCTCGGTGGCATGGGGATCTCGGTCATCTCGACGTCGCAGGGCGTCATCACCGGGCACGAGGCCCGTCGCCGGGGTATCGGCGGCGAGGTCATCTGCTCGGTGTGGTGAGAGGAGACCGGATCACATGAGCAGAATCGGACGCGCACCGATTCCCGTCCCCGACGGGGTCACGGTGGAGATCGACGGCCAGAAGGTCGTGGTGAACGGCCCCCGCGGGGAGCTGCGCCACACCGTCGTCGAGCCCATCCGCATCAACCGCGAGGACGACGGGACCCTTCTGGTCACCCGGCCGACCGACCGCGGGCCGCACCGCGCGCTGCACGGCCTGTCGCGAACGCTCGTGGCCAACATGGTCGAGGGCGTGAGCAACGGCTTCGAGCGCCAGCTCGAGATCGTCGGTGTCGGTTACCGCGCGCAGCTCAAGGGCACGACCCTGGAGATGGCGGTCGGCTACTCGCACCCTGTTACCATCGAGCCCCCCGAGGGGATCGCGTTCGACGTCCCGGCGCCCACCCAGGTCATCGTGCGCGGGATCGACAAGCAGGCGGTCGGCCAGATCGCCGCGAAGATCCGTCAGGTGCGTCCCCCCGAGCCGTACAAGGGCAAGGGCATCCGCTACGCGGGCGAAGCCGTTCGGCGCAAGGTCGGTAAGAGAGCATGAGCATCACCACACTCGAAGCGCGCCTCCGGCGCCACCGCAGGATCCGCGGGAGCGTCGTCGGCTCGGCCGAGCGCCCCCGTCTCGCGGTGTCGCGGTCGAACAAGCGCATCTACGCCCAGATCATCGACGACGACCGCGGCCACACGCTGGCGGCGGCCGGGTCGCACGAGGCCGCGCTCCGCGGCCTCGCGAAGGGTCCCGCGGCCGCCGAGGTGGGCAAGCTGCTCGCCCAGCGGGCCAAGGACGCCGGCATCGAGCGGGTCGTCTTCGACCGCGGCGGCTACAAGTACCACGGGCGCGTCAAGTCGCTCGCCGACGGGGCCCGCGAGGGCGGGCTCGAGTTCTAGTTTCCAGGCAGAGGGTGAGCACACGTGGCTGAGGTACGCCGAGGGGCAAAGATCAATCCGGACGGGCTCGAGCTCAACGAGCGCGTCGTCCAGGTCAACCGCGTCGCGAAGGTCGTCAAGGGCGGCCGGCGCTTCTCGTTCTCCGCGCTCGTCGTGGTCGGGAACGAGGTCGACACGGTCGGCGTCGGTCACGGGAAGGCCAAGGAGGTCCCCGTGGCCATCCAGAAGGCCGTCGAGGACGCCAAGAAGAACCTGTTCCGCGTGCCCAAGTACCGGACCACGATCACGCATCAGGTCCTCGGCCGCTCGGGCGCCGGCAAGGTCTTCATGAAGCCGGCCTCCGAGGGTACCGGCGTCATCGCGGGCGGCGGCGTGCGCGCCGTGCTCGAGCTCGCCGGCATCCGCGACATCCTCACCAAGTCGCTCGGTACCAGCAATCCGGTCAACCTGGTCGCGGCGACCGTGGCGGGGCTCAAGTCCCTCCGTCGCCCCGAGGAGGTCGCCGCGCTGCGCGAGAAGTCGGTCTCCGAGGTGCTGTTCGGCACCGCCTCCACCGGTTCGGGCGCTCCGGCGACCGAGGCCGTCGGCGCGGGCGCGGTGTCCGAGTGAGCCGCCTCGTCATCACCCAGGTCCGCTCGAAGATCGGTACCCAGGAGCGCCACCGCGGCACCCTGCGGGCCCTCGGGCTGCGCCGCATCGGCCACACCGTCGAGCACGACGACTCCCCCCAGCTCCAGGGCATGCTCCGCATGGTCTCCCGGCTGGTGGACGTGAAGGAGGCCAAGAATGGCTAGCGCCGAGATCCCCGAGACGCCCGCCGAGGACATCCGCCTCGACAAGCTCTCCCCGCGGCCCGGCGCCAAGCGCCCGCGCAAGCGCATCGGGCGCGGCATCGGCTCGGGCACCGGCAAGACGTCCGGACGTGGCCAGAAGGGGCTCGGCTCCCGCGCCGGCGGCGGTGTGCGCCAGGGCTACCAGGGCGGCCAGACCCCGATCCAGATGCAGCAGGGCAAGCTGCGCGGCTCCAACCGCAAGATGTCGATGCCGATGGGCCCGTTCCGCACGCACTCGGTGCCGGTCAACGTCGGCCGCCTCGACGTCTTCGACGCGGGCGCCACCGTGGATCTCGAGGCGCTCGTCTCCAAGGGCCTCGTGAAGAACAACGCGAACCGCGACTGGCCCGTCAAGCTGCTCGCCCAGGGTGAGATCGACCGCGCGCTGACGGTGAGGGTGCACGCCGCATCCGCCGCCGCCGTGACCAAGATCGAGGCCGCCGGCGGAACCGTCGAGATCATCGGCGAGGCCGCGACCGAGTAGGGAGGGAGCGGATGCTCAAGACGATCCTCACGTCGCTCCGCTCGCCGGAGCTTCGCAAGAAGCTCCTCTTCACGGCCTTCATCCTGTTGGTCTACCGGTTCGGCTCCTTCGTGCCGACGCCCGGGATCGACCTGGACGCGCTCCAGGCCGCTCTCGACGAGCGCGGCAGCCGCCTGCTCGACTTCCTCAACCTGTTCGCGGGCGGCGCGCTCACGCGGTTCGCCGTCTTCGCGCTCGGCATCATGCCGTACATCACCGCGAGCATCATCCTGCAGCTGATGACGGTGGTGATCCCCTCCCTGGAGAAGCTCCAGAAGGAGGGCGAGAGCGGCCAGCAGAAGATCACGCAGTACACGCGCTACTTCACCGTCGTCCTGGCGCTGCTGCAGTCGATGGCCTACGTCCTCTACTTCCGCTCGCAGGACGCGCTGCCCGGGTTCACGCCGGGGCGCTTCTACCTGATCGTGCTGTCGGTCACCGCGGGCACGGTGCTGCTGATGTGGCTGGGCGAGCTCATCACCCAGCGCGGGGTCGGCAACGGCATCTCGCTCCTCATCTTCGCCAGCATCGTCGCGTCGGTGCCCTCCGCCGTGGAGGGCTGGCTGACGCTGCCGCCCATCTCGCAGGTGCTGATCCTCAGCATCGCGATGGCGGTGGTGGTGGCCGTGGTCTTCATCAACGAGGGCCAGCGCCGCATCCCGATCCAGTACGCCAAGCGCGTCGTCGGGCGGCGTCAGACCTCGGGCGGCACCACCTACATGCCCCTGCGCGTGAACATGGCGGGCGTCATCCCGGTGATCTTCGCCTCGTCGGTGGTGATCCTGCCGCCGACGCTCGCCGAGCTCGGGGGCCAGAACTCCTTCTTCCAGGACGTCTCCGACCTCCTGGCGCCGGGCTCGTGGTACTACATCATCTTCGAGGCGATCCTGATCGTCCTCTTCACGTACTTCTACACGGCGGTGCAGTTCAACCCCGTCGAGCAGGCCGACAACCTGAAGAAGTACGGCGGCTTCATCCCGGGCGTCCGTCCCGGGCGTCCCACCGCGGTCTACCTCGACCGCGTCCTGACGCGGCTGACGCTCCCCGGGGCGATCTACCTCGCGATCATCGCCGAGCTCCCGAACATCGTCTTCCGGTACCTGCCGGAGTCGAGCGCCTTCTTCGGGGTCCTCGGCGGAACGTCGATCCTGATCGTGGTCGGCGTGGCACTCGACACCATGCGCCAGATGGAGGCCCAGCTGATGATGCGCTCGTACGAGGGGTTCCTGAAATAGCCCGGCTCATCCTCCTCGGCCCGCCCGGAGCCGGGAAGGGCACCCAGGCCGAGCGCCTGGGTGGCGAACACCACCTCCTGCACCTCTCGACCGGCGACCTGCTGCGCGCCGCGGTCGCCTCCGGCAGCGACCTGGGCCGCGAGGCCAAGCGCTTCATGGACGCGGGCGAGCTGGTGCCCGACGCCGTCGTCGTCGGGATGATCCGCGAGAAGCTGGCCGGGGGTGCCAACCCGAGCTTCCTGCTCGACGGCTTCCCCCGCTCGGCGCCGCAGGCCGACGCCCTCGACGCGATGCTGACGGACCTCGGGCTCCCGCTCGACGCGGTCGTCTCCATCGCCGTCTCCCGCGACGAGCTGGTGCGCCGGCTCGCCGGCCGCTGGATCTGCCGCCGCTGCGGCCGCTCCTTCCACGAGGTCTTCAACCCCTACGACGGGGGCGAGTGCCCGACCGCCGGTGGCACGTGCGATCTCTACCAGCGCGAGGACGATCGCCCCGAGACCGTGGTGAACCGCCTGTCGGTGTACGAGGAGCAGACCGCTCCGCTCATCGACTACTACCGCGCCCGCGGCCTCCTGCGCGAGGTCGACGGCGAGCGTACGCCGGACGAGGTCTATGGCCAGATCGTCGCGCACATCCCGACGACGCCGACCGGCTAGACCGGCCACGGCCTCCTCCCGCCGCAGCAGGGGCCCGATCCTGAAGACCCCGGCGGAGCTCGACGCCATGGCGGCGTCGGGCGCCGTGCTCGCCGAGTGCCACGAGGCCCTGGCGGCCGAGCTGGGCGTCGGGGTCACGACGGCGCACCTCGACGCGGTCGCCGAGGAGCTGATCCGCTCCCGCGGGGGCGTGCCGGCGTTCAAGGGCTACCCGGGTCCGACGCCGTACCCCGCCTCGATCTGCGCCTCGGTCAACGACGCCGTCGTCCACGGCATCCCCGGCGCCTACGCGCTGCGCGACGGCGACGTCCTCGCCATCGACGTCGGCGTGATCCTCGACGGCTGGGTGTCGGACGCCGCGCGCACCTACGGCATCGGCACGGTGTCGCCGATCGCCTCGCGCCTGATCGAGGTGACGCGCGTCTCCCTCGAGCGCGGCATCGCCGCCTGCCTGCCGGGCAACCACGTCGGCGACATCGGCCACGCGGTGCAGACCGAGGTGGAGGCCGCCGGCTTCTCGGTGGTCCAGAGCCTGGTCGGCCACGGCGTCGGCCGTTCGATGCACGAGGAGCCGCAGGTGCCGAACGTCGGCCGCCCCGGCACCGGTGCCGAGCTGACCGACGGTCTGGTGATCGCCATCGAGCCGATGGTCAACGTCGGGCACCACGAGGTGATCCTCGCCGAGGACGGCTGGACGATCTCCACCCGGGACGGCACGCTCTCCGCCCACTGGGAGCACACCGTCGCCGTCACCGCCGACGGGCCGAGGATCCTGACACTCTCCTGATGGGGGGGTGGCGCCCGCCGCGGCGCCCGCCATAGGGTCGCCGTCATGCGAGCTTTCTGCAGGATCCTCCTGACCGGGGTCGTCCTGGCCGCGACGGCGGTGGCCGCCCACGGCGCGACGATCCCAGTCACGACGACGATCGACGGCCCGATCACGGGCGCGGGCAGCGACGGACTCTGCTCGCTGCGCGAGGCCGTGGTCGCGGCGGTCAACGACAGTGCCGTCCAGGGCTGCCCGGCGGGCTCGGGCGCCGACGTCGTCGTGCTCCCGGCCGGGACCTTCACCCTGACGACGATCGGGTTCAACGAGGACCAGGGCTTCGCGGGGGACCTCGACGTGACCGGTCCGGCACTACGCGTTGTCGGCGCCGGAGCGGGCGCGACGGTGATCCAGGTGGGGTCCGAGGACCGGGCCTTCGACGTCTTGCCCAGCGGTGATCTGACCCTCGAAGGGCTCACGGTACGCGGGGCCCGGTTTCCTGACTTCACCGGTGCCAGCGGGGCCGGCGTGCGCAACCAAGGCAGTCTCACCGTGATCCGGGTCGCCTTCGACGACAACGCCGCGGCGCGTGGCGAGGCCGGCTCGAACGAGGGCGGGCACGGCGGCGCGATCTGGAGCGGGAACCGGGCCGCCGCGGCCGTCACGGTGATCGAGTCGACCTTCACCAACAACCGGGCCGGCGACGGCTCCTTCCCGGGCGGGGACGGGGGCGACGGCGGAGCCATCCGCATCGCGTCGGGGACCCTGTCCGTCGCGAGGAGCACCTTCGCGGGCAACGCGGGAGGCGCGGGCAGAGAGGCGGTGGCCGTCGACCGCCCCGGCGGGATCGGGGGCGACGGCGGAGCCATCGCCGTGGGGCCGGGCACCGCGACCATCACCGGCAGTACATTCGCCTCGAACCGTGGTGGCCCGGGGGGACTGGGGACCAGTTCCGGAGCCCCGAACCCGACGGGCGGCAACGGCGGCGCGGTCTTCGTATCCGGCGGGCAGGCGCTAGTCGACTGGTCGACCTTCCTCGGTAACGTGCGCGGCGGGGGCTCGGCCGGCCCCAATGGGATCTCGGGGGCGATCGTCGGCTCCTCGATCCTGGCCGACCCTGAGCCGCGCTGCGGGGGGGTGGTCGCGAGTGTGCCCAACCTCCTCAGCGGCCCCGACGGTGCCTGCCTCCCCGGATCACCGGTCGGCGATCCGCGCCTCGGGCTGCTCGCGGACAACGGGGGCCCGACGTCCACCCTGCTGCCGGGCGCCGGCAGCGCGGCGATCAACGCCGCCGGCGTCGGGTGCCCGGCCATAGATCAGCGCGGCCTGGCGCGCCCGGCGCTCGGTGCCTGCGACTTCGGCGCCGTCGAGATCCAGCCCGGAGCCGCCTCGGCGGGCGGCGTCCCCGGCACGGGCGGCGGCCCGGCGGCCCTCGGCACCCGGACGATCGGCGCGCTCACGCTCGGCCCTGCCACCTTCCGCGCCGCGGGCCGCAAGCCCCTCGGCACCAACGTGCGCTTCCGCCTGGGCACCGCCGGAACGGTCGTCCTCACGGTCCGCCGCCCGGCCGCGGGCAAGCGCTCCAAGGGTCGCTGCGTCGCCCCGACCCGCAAGCTCCGCGCCGCCCGGTCGTGCACGCGCCAGGTCACCCTGCCGGGGAAGCTCACCCGTCAGGGGGTCGCGGGCGAGAACCTGATCCGCTTTTCCGGGAAGCTGAACGGACGGGCCCTGCCCGCCAGCCGCTACACCCTAGTGGTCACCCTGCCCCGGACGGGGTCGTCCCCCGCCCTCACCGCGGTGCGCGCCTTCCGTATCGCATCCTGACGCGTGCTATCCTTCCGGACCGCTCGCGGGAGGTTCCCGTGAGCATGCCCGCGCCCAACGTCGCACCGGACCCGATCCGGCCGACAGGTTCCAGGGGAAGAGTCGTGAAGGTCCGTGCATCCGTGAAGCCGATCTGCGAGAAGTGCCGCGTCATCAAGCGGCACGGCAAGCTCCTCGTCATCTGCCAGAACGCCCGACACAAGCAGACCCAGGGCTGATGGCGCGCATCGCCGGAGTGAACATCCCCCGCGAGAAGCGGGTCGAGATCGGGCTCACGTACGTCTTCGGGATCGGCCGTCCCACGGCCAACAAGATCCTCGAGGCGACGGGCATCAACCGCGACACCTACGTCCGGGACCTGACCGAGGAAGAGGTCGGGCGCCTGCGTGACGTGATCGAGAAGACGCTCATCGTCGAGGGAGACCTGCGCCGCGAGCGCTCGAACGACATGAAGCGCCTGATGGAGATCGGTTGCTACCGCGGCCTGCGCCACCGGCGCGGCCTCCCGGTGCGCGGCCAGCGCACGAGGACCAACGCGCGTACGCGCAAGGGCCCCAAGCGCACCGTCAGCAAGCAGCGCAAGGGCTAGTGTCCCGAGTCGGAGACATCGTGACGCTTCCCGGCTGCATCTCATCGCGAGGCAGCGTCCTCGACCACGGCGATATTCCCGATATCGCCGTGGATCTGCGTCCTCCCCTCGCGGGAGATTCGCTCGGGAACCGCACACGAGCCTCCAACTCAGGACACTAGGCCGAGAACCCCAGACAGGACCGAGGAGCGCGTTGGCACGCCAGAAGGTGACCCGTGGCCGCACACGTCGGCGCACGCGAAAGAACATCCCCGTGGGCAACGCCCACATCAAGACGTCGTTCAACAACACGATCGTGACCCTGACCGACAAGCAGGGCAACGTGATCGCGTGGGAGACGGCGGGCTCTGCGGGCTTCAAGGGCTCGCGCAAGAGCACTCCGTTCGCCGCCCAGGTCACCGCCGACTCGGCTGCGCGCAAGGGGATGGAGCACGGTCTCCAGAAGGTGGACGTCTTCGTGAAGGGCCCGGGTTCGGGCCGCGAGACCGCCATCCGCTCCCTGCAGGCCGCCGGCATCGAGGTCGCCTCGGTGACCGACGTCTCGCCGGTGCCCCACAACGGATGCCGCCCCCGCAAGCGGCGGCGGGTCTAGCCGTGGCGCGCTACACCGGACCCCAGGTCAAGCAGTCGCGCCGTGAGGGCGTGGCCCTCACCGACAAGGCGCAGAAGTACCTCGACCGCCGCCCCTACCCCCCGGGTGAGCACGGGCGCGGCCGCATCCGCCAGAGCGAGTACCTCCTGCAGCTGCGCGAGAAGCAGAAGACCCGCCGCTTCTACGGCGTGCTGGAGAAGCAGTTCCGGCGCTACTACGCCAAGGCGAGCCGCCAGCCGGGCATCACCGGCGAGAACCTCCTGCGGATGCTCGAGATGCGCCTCGACAACGTCGTGTACCGCCTCGGCTTCGCGGCGACCCGCCGCCAGTCGCGGCAGCTCGTGAACCACGGCCACTTCCGGGTCAACGGGAAGAAGGTCGACATCCCGAGCTACCAGGTGAAGCCCGACGACATCATCACCCTGAAGCAGGGCTCGAACGCCGAGGGCGTCGTGCGCGCGGCGACCGAGCTGGTCGCGGCCGTGGCCCCCTGGCTCCAGGCGGACTACGACGCGCTCAACGGGAAGGTCCTCAAGGCCCCCGAGCGCTCCGAGATCGACACCCCCGTGAGCGAGCAGCTCATCGTGGAGCTCTACTCGAAGTAAACGGCCCGGGCCGGTCGCGATGGCAGTCGTCCGTGACGCGCGGACGGCACGCCGATGCGCCGGCCCACGGACCGCGTCAGTACCACGATCCGGCCGATGCCGGAGAAGAGAGATCACGTGCTCGACATCCAGTCCCCCCGCATGACCTACGAGCCCATCAGCGAGCTGGTGGGCCGCTTCGAGGTCGAGCCGCTCGACCGCGGCTTCGGCCACACGTTCGGCAACAGCCTCCGGAGGGTGCTGCTCTCCTCGCTCGAGGGCGCGGCCGTCACCTCGGTCCGCATCGAGGGCGTGCAGCACGAGTTCACCACGATCCCCGGCCTGCGCGAGGACGTCACCGACGTCATCCTCAACCTGCGCGAGCTGGTGTGCCGCCTCCACGGTGAGGTCGGCGAGATCGAGGTCGAGCTGTCGAAGGTCGGCCCCGGCCCCGTCACCGCCGCCGACATCTCCGCGCCGGCGGACCTCGAGATCCTCAACCCTGAGCTCGAGATCGGGAACCTCGAGGCCGGTCACCGCCTCGACATGGTGCTCATGATCGCCCGCGGCCGCGGCTACGTGCCCGCCGAGCAGAACAAGGGCCCGGGCACCACCATCGGCGTCATCCCGGTCGACTCCAACTTCTCGCCGGTCCTGCGGGTCCGGTACGAGATCAGCGCCGCGCGCGTCGGTCAGCGCACGGACTACGACAAGCTGACGCTCGAGATCCAGACCGACGGCAGCGTCGATCCCCGCGCCGCCCTGTCTGAGGCCGCCGAGACGCTGATCGGCCGTCTGGCGATCTTCGCCGACCCGGACAGCACCAAGCTGCTCGGGGAGCCGGTCGTCGAGGAGCCGCCGCCCGGCGGCGGTATGCACGACATCATGATCGAGGAGCTGGAGCTCGGAGTGCGCTCCTACAACTGCCTCAAGCGGGTGGGAGTCGAGACCATCGGCGACCTGATCTCGAAGTCGGAGGCCGAGCTCTCGGCCATCCCGAACTTCGGAAAGAAGAGCATCGAAGAGGTCAAGGAGAACCTCGCTGCGCACGGCCTCGGCCTTCGCAGCGACGAGGACTGAGTCCTCTTCAGACCGGGAGACCACCGTGCGCCACCGTAATCAAGGACCCAAGCTCAACCGGAGCCCCTCGCACCGGAAGGCGCTGGCATCGAACCTCGCCACCGCCCTTCTGACGCACGGCCGCATCCAGACCACCGAAGCCAAGGCCCGCCTCGCGCGGGGCGTCGCCGAGAAGGCGATCACCCTGGCCAAGGAGAACACACTGCACTCGCGCCGGCAGGCGATCGCCCTGCTGCGCAACAAGGACATCACGTACCGCCTGTTCGACGTGATCGGACCCGCCTTCAGCGACGTCCAGGGTGGCTACACCCGCGTGCTGAAGCTGGGCCCGCGTCAGGGTGATGCGGCGCCGATGGTGCTCCTCGAGCTCTCCAAGGACGTCGAGGCCGCGCCCGCGCGCTGAGCGTCCCGACTCCTCCGCCGGGACGCCAGGTATGTCCCGCGTTCTCCGGCTGGATCTGGAGTATGACGGCGCGGAGTTCTCCGGCTGGGCCGCCCAGCCGGGTCTGAGGACCGTCGAGGGCACGCTCTCGGCGGTCCTCGGCGTTCTGCTGCGCGAGCCGGTGCGGCTCGTCGTGGCCGGCCGGACGGACGCCGGGGTCCACGCCTCGGGCCAGGTCGCCAGCCTGAGCACCGTCAGCGACCTGCCCGCCGCCCGGATCCTGCGTGGCCTGGCCGGGCTCCTACCGCCCGACCTGTCGGTGTCGGCGGTCTCCGAGGCCGCGCCCGGCTTCGACGCGCGCCGCGACGCGCAGGCGCGCCGCTATGAGTACCGGGTGCTCTGCGGTCCGCCGTCGGCGCTGCGCCGCGGCCGTGTCCTCCACCACCCCGGTCCCCTCGACCGGGGGGCCCTGAACGCCGCCGCCGCGCTCCTGGTGGGCACCCACGACCTTCGCGCCTTCACGCCGACCCGCACCGAGCACGTCTTCTTCGACAGGACCGTGACGATCAGCGAGTGGCGGTCGTGCGGCGATGAGCTCGTGTTCGTGATCGAGGCGGATGCCTTCCTGAGGCACATGGTGCGAGTGGTCGTGGGCACCCTGCTCCTGGTCGGCCGCGGGCTGTGGGCCGCCGAGCGGGTGCGGCCCCTGCTCGAGGGCGCCCCCCGCGGTGCCGCAGGGCCGACCGCGCCGGCCCATCCGCTCACGCTGGTCGCGGTCCGTTACGCGCCCAGCGGTTCCGCGGCGGGCTGAGCGCGGCCGGTGGACCCCGGCTATACGGGGGGCCCGCGATGCCGACGACCGGCAGGCACGGACGTCGTCCGGGAGGCGCCGACCCCACCCGCGCGAGGGGGTCGGAGAGGTTCGGGCTATACACCGGGGGTGCGCGTTCGCGACGCTTTTGACATATTCTGCCGCCGAATCGGGAAGATCAGCGCCCGCGGCGGATTCCGTCTCGGCGATTTCGACTGCTTTGGGGGACTTCAGATGGCACATTCGATCAAGGCACGGAGGCGCGTGAGGGGTGCGGTGCTGGCGCTCGTGCTCGCCGCGGTCGCCGTGTTCGCCGGGCAGGCATCCGCCGCCCCCGCGACTCAGGCCTGGATCGGCGGGAGCGCGGGGGCGACACCCGACCTCGAGCGGACCGGCCTGACCCTCTTCACCGCCGGCGGGGGCACGATCTCCGGCGGCGGCATCGCGGGCACCCTGAACTTCACGATCGACGGAGCCGCCTACGTCGGCTTCTGCACCGACACGAGCCGGATCTTCTCGACGGCCGCCGAGCCGGTCGAGACGACCATCTCCGAGCCCCCGTCGACCCCGGCTGCGCGGGCGCTCACCTGGATCCTCCTGAACCGGGCCCCCTCGGGCGCTCCGAGCCCGGAGAAGATCGAGGCCGCGGCCATCGCGCAGATCGCGGCCTGGCTCCTCGTGGACGGTCAGATCAGCCAGACGGCGCCGACCAACGACCCCGCCCTGAACACGGCTGCCCGCGCCCTGGTGGACGAGGCGCTGGCCGCCACCGCCACGCCCGCGTCGCTCACCATGTCCGCCGTGACCCCGGCCGTCGGCGCGACCACCTCGACCGTGACGGTCTTCGGCCGTCCCGGTGCCGTGGTGACGCTGTCGGTCACGTCCGGAGCGGGCACCCTCGCCGCGACCCAGCTGACGGTCGGCGCGGGTGGCTTCGCCACCACCACGCTGACGTCGGCCGGTGCGGGCACCGTCGGCATCAGCGCCAGCACGCCCGGTGACGGTCGCCTCATCAACATCAACCCGACCGACCCGGAGACCCGTCCCCAGCCGACGGCCGCCGCCGAGCCGACCACCCTCGCCGCCAACACGCAGGTCGTGTTCCAGGCGGCGCCGGTCCCGACGCCTCCCGCGCCGACCCCCCCGCCGGCGGTCCCGGGCGCCCAGGCGCCCACCCCGCGGGTGGCGATCACCAAGACGGCGCCGGCCCGGGCCAGCGTCCTGTCGAACGTGCGCTACCGCATCACCGTCCGCAACTCCGGCACGGTCACGCTGCGCAACGTCGTGCTCCGTGACCGCATGCCGCGCGGCCTCTCCTTCGTGGGGGCCTCGCGCGCACGCACGATCTCCAACGGGACCGCGACCTTCCGGATCGGCACGCTGGCCCCGGGCCAGAGCCGTACCGTGGTCGTCACGCTGGTGGCCAACGCCAACGTGCGCGGCTCGCGCGTGAACACCGCGACGGTCTCGGCGACCAACGTCCGTCCCGTCAGCGCCCGCGCGGCGACGGTCTTCCGTCCGCTGGTGCGCCGGGTGCAGCCGGCGGTGACCGGCTAGCAGGGTTCTGCGGCAGGGCCGGCGCGCCTCGGCGCCCGGCCCTGCCAGCGGTTCTACCGCGATCCGCAACCCAGTCGTCCGGAAGGCCGGACCTGGACCATCGGGTGGGTTGCGATCGTGGGCGCAAAGGCCTGCCGGGCATAGAATCGACTCGTTGTGAGTCGGCGACCCACCAGGAGTCAGGCCGCGCTCGCGTGGCTGGTGAGCCTCGCGATGGGCGCGCTCGGCGTGGCGCCGACCGCCGTCGCGATCGCGCCCCCCTCGGTCTCGGTCAGCCCGGCCAGCCCGAGCCAGGCCGCCGACTGGACCTTCACGTTCTCCGCCACGCCCGACCCGCTCAACTCGCTGGTGGGCTTCGAGGGCGGCATCACCGCATCCGCCGCGGAGGCGCCGGCCGCGCCGATCGCGTCGCCCTTCGTGGCGACGGGTCTCACCGAGGGTGTCCACTACCTCCGCGTGCGCGCGGTGCAGCAGGACCCGCTGACGGGCGGCACGACCGCCAGTGACTACGCGACCGCGTCGATCCGCGTCGATCGGACGCCGCCCGAGCCCCCGACGGCCCGCTTCGTCCCGGCACGCCCGAACGGCACCAACGGCTGGTACCGGTCGCTGACGATCGACTGGTCCTGCGCCGACCCCTCCGGTGCCGTCTGCCCGGACCAGGTCATCACCACCGCGCGGGGGGGCGGGGTCGCCCGTCAGGTCGCGACCGACGGCGCCGGCAACGCCAGTGCGCCCGGTGTCACGCCCGCGTTCGACTTCGACAACGGCACGCCGCTCCCGGCGATCGCCAGCCCGTCGAACGCCGCCCGCGTCGCGGGCGAGCCCACCTTCCGGTGGGCCCGGCTGACCGACCCGACCTCCGGGAACAACCGCTTCGAGGTGTACGCGCGCTGGAGCGGGGTCTCCGACCAGATCATCGCCCGCGCCGCCGGCAACGCCGTCCAGGTGGTGAGGAACGTCCGCACCAGCCCGCTCCCGGAGGCCGTGTCGATCCGCTGGTTCGTCCGGTTCGTCGACAACGCCGGCAACACGCGCGACTCGGCCGCGCGGACGTTCACGATCGACCCCGCGCCGCCCTCCGCGGCGCCGGCGATCACGGCGGGGCCGGCGGGGCCGACCCGCTCGACCACCCCGACCTTCACATGGAGCGGCGCGGAGCCGCGGTTCTCATGGGACGTCACCGCCGTCGGCGGGACCGAGCCCGTCCAGGAGGGCGAGGGGGCGGCGCGGCAGGTGACGCTGGCGGCGCTCCCCGACGGCGAGTACACGTTCCGCGTGTCCCAGGTCACGGCGCTCGGCGCCCAGGGTCCCGAGGCGACCCAGGGCTTCTCGGTCGACACGGTGCCCCCGGCCCCGCCCGTGATCACCGGGCGCCCCGCGAACCCCACGGCCACCCCGGCCGCGTTCGCCTGGACGACCGAGACCGGCGCCTTCTCGCGCTGGCGGGTGAGCGACGGGGCCGGAGCCGTCGTGAGAGGCCCCTCCGACACTCCGGCGACGTCGGCCGGGGTCGGCGCGCTGCCCTCCGGTGCCTACACGTTCTCCGTGACCCAGGTCGATCCCGCGGGCAACGTGTCGGCTCCGGCCTCGGAGGCCTTCACGGTGCAGCTGCCCCCCGGGGTCACCGTCGCGGCTCCCAACCGGCGGACGACGCCGCTGCCGCGGCTGAACGCCGCCCGGCTGACCCCCTCGGCCGGCCGCACCGTCGCCACCCTCCGCCCGATCTTCCGCTGGAAGAAGGGCCCGGCCGGGACCACTCTCTACAACGTCCAGGTCTTCCGCGTCGTGAAGCTGCGGGTCGGCAAGGCCGCCACGATCACGAAGATCCACTCGGGCTTCCCGCGAGCCACGCGCTACCGCTCGCCGAAGAAGCTCGCGCCCGGGCAGTGCTACGTCTGGCGCGTCTGGCCCTACACGGGCAGCTCGTTCACGGCCGAGCCCCTCGGCATCAGCAACTTCTGCGTCGTGAGCGCGAAGACGATCCGGCGGAACGCCGCCAAGGCGAAGGCACGGCAGAAGGCGCGGCCCCAGGCCGCGGTGGCGCGCGTCGGCTAGACTCCGCCACCGTGGCGACGTCGATCTCCTTTGCGCGTGGGGCCCCGTGCCCCGAGGCCCTCTCCGGTGATCTGATCGCCGCCTGCACACGCGACGCGCTCGCCGCCGACGCGGTCAGGATCCTCTCCTACGGCACGGGCCACGGCTATCCGCCGCTGCGCGAGGCGCTGGCCGCCGAGCACGGCGCGACCGCCGACCAGGTGCTTGTCACCAACGGCTCGCTCCAGGGTTTCGTGTTCCTCCTCGAGACGCTCCTGTCGCCGGGCGACCTCGTCGCGGTCGAGAGCCCGACCTACGATCGCGCCCTCCTCCAGCTACGCCTCCACGACATGGAGGTGCTGCCGATCCCGGTCGACGACGACGGCATGGTGGTCGAGGCGCTCGCGGAGGCCTGTGCGGCCGGCCGCGTCCCGAAGCTGGTCTACACGATCCCGAACTTCCAGAACCCCTCGGGCGCCACGCTGTCGGCCGAGCGCCGCCGGGCGCTCGTCGAGGTCTGCGACCGGTACGACATCCTGATCCTCGAGGACGATCCCTACGGCAAGCTCCGCTTCGAGGGCGACGCCATCCCCGGGATCTGGGAGACGGCCGGACCCGGCCGCGTGATCTTCACCTCCTCGTTCTCGAAGACCGTCGCCCCGGGCCTCCGGGTCGGCTACCTCGTGTCGCCGCCGGACATCGCCGCGACCCTCGCGGCGGCCGCCTCGCGCACCTACATCTCGCCCGCCCTGCTCTCCGAGGCCGCGGTCTCCCAGCTGATCTCGGCGGGAGGCCTCCAGGCCAACATCGACACCGTGACGGGCCTGATGCGCGAGCGCCGTGACGCGATGATGCGCGGCATGCGGCATCTGCCCGAGGGCTCGCGCTGCGTCCCGCCGCTCGGCGGCTTCTTCTGCTGGGTCACGCTTCCCGAGGGCGTGTCGGCCGACGCGCTGTTCGACGATGCGGCCGCCGCGGGCATCGCCTACGTCAAGGGCAGCGATTGCGTCCTCGAGGGCGGCGAGCGGACCCTCCGGCTGGCATACAGCGGCGTCAGCCCGGCGGAGATCGAGGAGGGCATGGAGCGGCTCGGCGCGGTCTTCCGCGACGCCGCCGTCGCGTCGCGGTAGGCCGGGTGGCGGCGCCGGACGAGGGCCCGGACCGCAACGGTCTCGACGAGCGCCAGGTGCGCCAGATCGCCCTGGTCGGCGGGCTGGTGCTCCTCGCGAGCCTGGTTCTCCTCTTCATCGTCGAGAACAGCGGGAACGTCGAGGTCTCGTTCGTCTTCTTCTCGGCCTCGATCTCCCTGATCTGGGTGATCGCCCTGTCGGCGATGGCCGGGGCCGTCGCAGGGCTGGTGATCGCGCGGCTCGTGCGCTCGCGCTTCTTCGGGAGAGGTGACGGATGACGACCCCGCACATCCTTGTGACCAACGACGACGGCGTCACCTCCCCCGGGCTGCTGGCCCTCAAGCAGGCCCTCGAGCCGTACGGGCGGGTGAGCGTGATCGCCCCCGACTCGAACCGCAGCGCCATCGGCCGCGGCATCACCATCCACAACCCGCTCCACGTCGAGGAGGTGCGGCTGGCCGACGGCTCGGAGGCGCTCGCGACCGACGGGACGCCGGTCGACTGTGTCCGCTTCGCAATGCTCGGCGTCCTGGGGGGCGAACCGCCGGACGTCATCGTCAGCGGCATCAACCTCGGCGTCAACCTGGGCGACGACGTCACCTACTCGGGCACCGTGGCCGCCGCGCTCGAGGGCGTCCTGCTCGGGTGGCCCGCGATCGCGGTGTCGGCGCAGACCACCGATCCCACCGCCGACCAGTGGGACGGCGCCGCATACGACTTCAGGGGGGTGGCCGAGTTCGCCGCCCGCCTCGTCCCGAAGGTGCTGCATCCCGACTTCCCCCGCCGGGTCGTGCTGAACGTCAACGGCCCCGGGCTGCCCCCCGGCCGCATCCGGGGCGCGCGGGTCACCCGCCTCGGGCGGCGCGTCTACAACGACGAGCTGACGCTCATCGCCACCGACGGCAACCGGCGGCGCTTCACCATCTACGGCACGCTGGCGGGCTATCACACCGACGAGGGCAGCGACTTCGCGGCGATCGACGACGGAGCGATCTCGGTCACGCCGATGCACTTCGACCTGACCGACATCGGCGGCATGGATCACCTCGAGCGCCTGTCGCTCGCCGATCTGGTCGGCCCGACACCGGAGGTGGACGGGTGACCGGATTCGATCCGATCCTGCTCGACCTGGACGGCACCGTCATCGACTCGGTGGCGCTGATCCGCGAGTCGCACCGGCACGCTGTCCGCACGGTGCTCGGCGAGGAGTGGCCCGACGAGCGGCTGGTGGCCAACGTCGGCCGTCCGCTGCTCGAGCAGATGGCGGTCTTCGCCCCGGATCGCGCCGATGAGCTCTACCGCGTCTACCGCGTCTGGAACCACGCCCACACCGCCGAGCTGCTGCTCGCCTACGACGGCATCGAGGAGGTGCTCCGGGGGCTGCGCGCGGCGGGCCGGAGGCTCGGCATCGTGACCTCCAAGAGCCACGACGCGGTCGATCTGGCGTGGGGTGTCCTGCCCGGTCTGCGCGAGCTGTTCGACGTGGTGATCGCCGCCGAGGACAGCGCGCTGCACAAGCCCGACCCCGCGCCGATCCTCGAGGGGCTCTCGCGCCTCGGCGCCGGGCCCGGGGGCGCCTGCTACGTGGGCGACGCGCCCTTCGACCTCCAGGCGGGTCGTGCGGCTGGCGTCACCACCATCGCGGTGCCGTGGGGCTTCTTCTCGCGCGAGGCGCTCCTCGCCGAGTCGCCCGACGCCATGGCCGACACGCCGGCCGAGCTCATGCGGATGTGCCTCGAGGGCGTCTGAGATGAGCTCCCCCCGCGCGCGCGCCGCCGAGCTGCGGGACCTGATCGACGCGGCCAACCACGACTACTACGTCCTCGACCAGCCCACCGTCGACGACGTCGTCTACGACGACTGGATGCGCGAGCTCGAGGCGCTCGAGGCCGCAGATCCGGAGCTCCGCACCCCCGACTCGCCCACGCAGCGGGTGGGCGCCGCCCCCTCGGAGCGGTTCGCCCCGGTCACCCACCGCCGCCCGATGCTCAGCCTCGCCAACGCACGCGGACGCGACGAGCTGATCGCCTGGCACCGCCGGGTCCGGACGGTGATGGAACAGGAGGGGCTCGGGGAGCGGGAGATCGAGTTCGTCGTCGAGCCGAAGATCGACGGCCTCGCGATCTCGCTGATCTACGAGGACGGGCTCTTCGTGCAGGGCGCCACCCGCGGCGACGGAGTGATGGGCGAGGACGTCACCGCCAACCTCCGCACGATCCGCGCCATCCCCCAGCGTCTGCGGCTCCCGGGCGGGCAGGCGCCGCCGGCCGTGGTGGAGGTGCGCGGCGAGGTCTACCTCCCGCTGGCCGCCTTCGCCGAGCTCAACGCCACGCGCGCCGAGGCGGGCCTGGCGACCTTCGCCAACCCGCGCAACTCGGCGGCCGGGAGCCTGCGCCAGATGGACCCCGCCGCAACCGCCGAGCGCCCCCTGTCGATCTGGTGCTACGGCGTCGGCTACACCGATGGCCTGGTCGTGCGGTCCCAGTCGGAGGCGCTCGAGTGGCTCCGGGCGGCGGGCCTCCGGGTCAACCCGGAGATCCGGGTCGTGAGGACGATCGACGAAGTCCAGTCCGAGTGCGAGGGGTGGGAGGCCCGCCGCGGGTCGGTCGACTACGACATCGACGGCGCGGTGGTGAAGATCGACGACGTCGGCGTGCAGGACCGCCTCGGCGCGGTGGGCCGTGCGCCGCGCTGGGCCATCGCCTACAAGTTCGCGCCCACGACGGCGATCACCACCCTCAACGACATCATGGTCAGCGTGGGCCGCACGGGCGCGCTCGTCCCGTTCGCCGTGCTCGAGCCGGTGTCGGTCGGCGGCGCCACGGTCAAGCTCGCGACCCTCCACAACCAGGAGGACGTCGCGCGCAAGGGCCTGATGGTGGGCGACCGCGTCATCGTGCAGCGTGCCGGCGACGTCATACCGCAGGTCGTCGGGCCGCTCACCCAGGAGCGCACCGGTGACGAGCGCCCATGGGTGATGCCCGACCACTGCCCGGCCTGCGGCACGCCGGTCGTCCAGCCCGAGGGCGAGGTGCAGATCCGCTGCCCCAACCGCTCGTGCCCCGCGCAGATCCAGCAGGGGCTCTTCCACTTCGCCTCGCGGGGGGCGATGGACATCGAGGGCCTCGGCGAGAAGACCATCCAGCGCTTCTTCGACGAGGGCCTTGTGACCAGCTTCGCCGACATCTACGACCTCCACCGGCACCGCGAGCGGCTGATCGCGATGGAGGGGTTCAAGGACGTGTCGGTCGACAACCTGCTGGCCGCGATCGAGGCCTCGAAGTCGCGGCCGTGGTCGCGGGCGCTCTACGGTCTGGGCATCCGCCACGTCGGCGACGTCACGGCCGAGGCCCTCGTGGCGGTGGCGCCCTCCCTCGACGCCCTGCTGGAGGCCGATGCCGACGCCCTCGCGCAGGCCGAGGGCGTCGGACCGGTGGTTGCGGAGTCGGTCATGGAGTTCCTCTCCTCGCCCGCCAACCGCGAGTTGCTCGAGCGCCTCCGGGCCGCCGGGCTGATGGTCGTGTCCGAGGGTCCCACGGGCCCGGTCGACGGGCCACTCACCGGGCTCTCGGTCGTCATCACGGGCGGGCTCGCCGCCTTCTCGCGCGACGACGCCAAACGGGCGGTGGTCGCCGCCGGCGGCAAGGTGACGGGATCGGTCAGCAGGTCGACCTCGTTCGTGGCGGCCGGGGCCGACCCCGGATCGAAGCTCCAGAAGGCGGAGTCGCTGAAGGTCCCGGTGGTGGACGAGGAGGCGTTCCTCGAGATCCTCGACGGCCGGCGGCCGCCCCCCGTGCGCGACGAGGCCGCCGGATGAGGCCGGCCGCCGCGACGATCGCCGCCATCCTCGCGGTCGTGGCGGCGCTCGCGGCCGCGGTGCTCTGGACCACCGGCCACGACCTGCTCGACGAGGACCGCTTCGCCGACGACGTGGTCGCCGCTCTCGGCTCGGCGCCCGGTCAGGCCGCGATCTCCGAGCGGCTGTCCGCCGCGGTGCGCGACCGCCTCCCGCCCGGCACCCCCACGCCGGCGATCGACGCGGCGGTCTCACAGGCCGTCGCGCGGAGCGCCACGACGCCGGCGTTCGCCGCCGCGCTGGGTCCATCCGCCGTCCTGGTCCACCGGCGTCTCGTCGACGATCCGGGCGCGGAGGCCGAGGTCGACCTCGCGGCGCTCCGCGACTCCCTGGAGGTGGAGCTCGCCGAGATCGATCCCCTCCTCGTCCGGGGGCTGCCGCCCGCCGCGGCGTTCCCGTCGGCGGATCTCTCCACCGGGCTCGACGGGCCGGCGCTGCCGGCGTCGGCGCTCGCCGGACGCGTGCCCTCCATCGTGGCCGCGCTGGCCCTGCTGGCGGTGGCGTCCGGCGCCCTGGCCCTCGCCCTGAGCGGGCGCCGGGCGCGCATGGCGCGCGGGATGGCCCTGTCGCTCATCGTGGCCGCGCTCGTGCCGGCGGCGATCCGCCTGTTCGCGCCCCGCGCGGCCGAGGCGGCCGTGGCCGGTCCCGACGGCCCGCTCGCGCGCGACCTGGCCGAGCGCCTCCTCGGCTCGTGGACGGGTGCCACCGCCGCGTTGCTGGCCGCGGCCGGGGCGCTCCTGGTGTACGCCGCCCTCAGGTCCGGGGAGGGTCCTCCGCGCCGGCGGCGAGCAGCGTGACGACGCGGTCCTGGACGGTGCGGGCGCCCAGGATGTCGGACGAGTTCATGATCAGGGCGAACGCGTAGCGCTCGCCACCGCGGCTGACCACACGGCCGGCCATCGCGCTGACGCCGTTGAGGTAGCCGGTCTTGGCGCGCACCCGCTTCGTCGCGGGCCCGGAGGTGAAGCGGCGGACCAGGGTGCCCTCGCCGCCCCGGGGCATCGACGAGATGAGCGCGGCGCCCCAGGTGGGGTCGCTGTCGGCGTCGGCGATCAGGCGGACCAGCGACGACGCGGCCAGGCGGTTCGCGCGGGAGAGACCGGAGCCGTCGGCCAGGCGGTCGTCGGGGCCGAGGACGCCCCGCGCGCCGAGCACCGCCGCCGTGCGCGCCGTGCCGGCGACCGTCGTCCCGCGGCCTGATGCATGGGCCCCGACCCCCTTCATCAGGGTCTCGGCGATGAAGTTGTCGCTCGCGAGGTTCATCGCCCTCAGGATCACCGGCAGGGGCGGCGAGGTGGCCGATCCGATCTGCCGGGCCGAGGGTGGTGTCACACCGACGGTCAGGCCGCCGACGTGTGAGACGCCGACGCCCTTCAGGGCCGCCTTCACGCGCTGGGCGGCGGCGATCGGCGGGCTGCTGACGTACGCGGCGCGCGCGTTGCCGCTGTAGTTCTGGTTGGTGACGAGCGCCGACAGCGGCGAGGAGTAGGCCCGGTAGTAGGAGGGCCAGCCCGGGCCGAGGCGGCGGGCGTCGAAGAGGTGCTCGTCGGCGATCAGGGGCCCCCGGATCAGGCGGATCCCCCGCGCGCGCACGGGGCGCACGAGGGTGGAGATCGGGGTCGAGCGGACGCCGAGATACCGGCCGGCGTAGGAGCGCGTGGCGAGCACCGGGTCGCCGCCGCCCTGCAGGTAGACGCGGCCCACGAGGGTCCGGCCACTCAGGACGGTGCGGTCGTCGGCCAGGAGCCGGGTGGAGAACCGGTGCCCGGGGCCGAACTCCAGCAGGGCGCCGGCGCCGGTCACGAGCTTCATCGTCGAGGCCGGTATGCGCGGCGTGTCGGCCCGGAAGCCGCCGACCAACTGCGGAGGACCCTCGGTGTCGAGCCTCCAGACGAGCGCCGAGGTCGCCGGGTTCGCGGCCGACCAGGTCGTGATCGCCTTCTGCACCGCGCCGGGGGCGGCGGCCGCGGGTGCGGCGCCTGCGAGGGCCGCGGCGGCGAGGAGTGCCGCCGCCGCGGCGCGTGGGCCGTTGGTCAGACCGCCGTGAGCAGCAGCTGCTCCGCCTCCTCGGGGAGCCGGTGCCCGGCGGCGGAGACCGATCTCACGAACAGCGTCTTGTCGATCCGCCCGTTGTAGATCGGGACGGACGTCTCGACGCAGAGACGCACGACTTGCTTGCGCGCAAGGCCCAGCGCCTCGGACAGCTCGTCCGGGGTGAGGTGATTGGCCACGATGACCTCCTCGATGGTTTGAGAACCCGCTCACTCGCCAGCCGTCGGGAACATGGCTGGGGACGGGTCACGGCGAACCGGAGCTTCAGGCCCTGAGGCCGTGGATTCGCGTGTCCATGTAACGGGGGTTATCGACCCGATCGGGCACATTGTCAACCACGGTATCCGCTCGGTGCGGACGACACCCGGGCCCCGGGTGAGGCCCCGGGGCGGCGTTCACGGGGTTCGGCGGATCCTCGCCGGGGCCGGCCGCAGCGCATCACGCGCCGACATCCACGCCCACACGCCGACGAAGCCGATCGCGACGACCAGGCCACCCGCCACAGAGTCGAGGATGTAGTGGTTCGCCGTGCCCGTGATCGTCACGAAGACGACCGCCGGGTACACCACCGCCAGCATCCGCAGCGGCCAGGAGCGCAGCAGCACCAGTCCCACCATCCCGATCATGACGGCGTACCCGAAGTGCATCGACGGCACGGCCGCATGGGGGTTGAACCATCCCGACAGGAAGCCCCCGTGGAGGTCGACGTCGCTGATGTGGTGCAGGGTGTCCACGAGGCCGTCCCCGGTCGCCGCCAGACGCGGCGGGGCGACGGGGTAGACCATGAAGACCGCCAGGGCGATGCCGTTGGCCACCAGGAACGCGTTGCGCACATACGGGTAGACGCGGCGGCGGCGCTTGTAGAGCCACACGAAGAAGAGCGGGGTGATCGTCCAGTGGCCGTAGAGGTAGAAGTAATTCAGCGCCTCGGTCAGCTGGATGTGGTTGAGCACCCACTGCTGGATCGTCGTCTCGACGAAGAGGCCGGAGCCCTTCTCCCAGTCGATGATCCCGGCCGCGTTCTCGAAGGCCGTCGAGGGCTTGCCGATCACGAGGGCCCGGGAGAGCTGGTAGAAGACCAGCGCCCCCGCGAAGATCGCGATCTCGATCATCCACGGGTGGCTCCGGAACAGCGCGTTCAGCGCGCGCAGGCGAGCCCGGGGACCCCCGCCTCCGCGCGCGGGCGCGGTCGCGGGCGCACCGGCGGCACCCGGTGCGACGGCCTCGGGTGCGTTGTCGGAGTGGCTCTCCATGATCTCTGCGGATGGACCGCAGTCGGCCTCGGGCATGCGCCGAAACGTATCGTGCGTTACGAGGCTGCAACAACCCCCGCACGGCCAGCGTAACCAGGAATTGGGTGAGCCGCCGGACGACCCGACGGCCCCTTCCCAACCCACCCAATCGGGGTGCCCGGATTTGAACCGGGGACCTCTCCGACCCGAACGGAGCGCGCTACCAAGCTGCGCCACACCCCGCCGACGAAACGGCGTCGGAGCATGGTACCGGATCGGTGAGCGCGCGCGGCGACGGCGTCCGGAGGGACGGCCGCCGGGGCGGACCCTAGACCGTGATCACGCCCTCGACCTCGGGGATGGCGCGGCGCAGCTCGGCCTCGATGCCGAGGGTGAGCGTCGCCGTGGACATCGGGCAGCCGCCGCAGGAGCCCATCATGGTGAGGTGGACGAAGCCCTCCTCGTCGAACTCCACGAGCTCGACGTCTCCGCCGTCGGCGTGGAGCGCCGGCCGGATCTGCTCCAGCACGTCCTCGATCTGCGACATGATCTCCGCCGACATGACTCCCCCTGATCTTCGTTCGGCCGATCGTAGCGCGATGCGCGTGGCCGTCGTCCAGATGCGCAGCACGGCCGGCCGGGCGGCGAACATCGCCACCGCCACGGAGCTCGTCGCCCGGGCGGCCGGCGATGGTGCGTCCCTGATCGTGCTGCCCGAGAAGTGGCCGTTCATCCACGGCCCGCGCACTCTCGAGGGCGCGGAGCCCCTCGACGGTCCCTCGCTCACCGCCGCCCGCGGCTGGGCGCGCGAGCACGGGGTCGCCGTGCTCGCGGGGTCGGTCATCGAGAGCCGCCCCGGCGGGCTGCCGTGCAACACGAGCGTCCTGATCGACCCGGGCGGCGCGACGGCGGGCGTCTACCGCAAGCTGCACATGTTCGACGTCGACGTGGGCGGCGTCGCGTACCGCGAGTCGGCGGCCACGGCGCCGGGCTCCGAGGTGGTGCTCGCCCATGCGCTCGGCCGTGGGATCGGGATGACCGTCTGCTACGACCTGCGCTTCCCCGAGCTCTACCGCAGCCTCACGCTCGCGGGCGCCGAGATCCTCGTGGTGCCGGCGGCCTTCACGTCGGCGACCGGCCGCGACCACTGGGAGCCCCTGCTGCGGGCGCGCGCGATCGAGAACCAGGCCTTCGTCGTTGCGGCGGGCCAGTACGGAGTCCACGACGACGGCACCGTGTCGCACGGGCGCAGCATGATCGTCGACCCCTGGGGGGTGGTGCTCGCGCAGGCCGGCGACGGCGAGGGGGTGGCGGTGGCGGATCTCGACTTCGGCCGGATGGCGGACATCCGCGAGCGCCTGCCCGCCCTCCGGCACCGGCGGGCCGACGTCTACGGAGCGAGCGGCGCGCCGGCGTCCGGCACGTCGAAGGGCGGCGACGGGCCCACGTAGGCGACGCGCCCGCCCACGAGGGTGAGCTGCGGCACCATCGCCTCGTCGAGCACGACCAGGTCCGCGGGGCCTCCGGGCGCGAGACCCGCGCGCAGGCCGAGCAGCCGTCGCGGCGCCTCGCTGGCCGCCGCCAGTGCCGCCGCGCGACCGGTGCCGGCCGACGCGAGCACCGCGGGCCCCGCGTCGATGCCGAGGGCGCTGCCCGCCAGCCGTCCCTCCCAGAGGACGCGCCGGCCGTCCGACGTGACCTGGCGGGTGCCGAGGGCGTAGCCGCCCGGCGGCGCGCCGGCCGCTGCGACGGCGTCGCTGACCAGCACCAGCCGGCGACCGGCCGCCCGCGCCAGCACCGCCGCGACCTGCGGCGCGACGTGTACGCCGTCGGCGATCAGCGACACGAACGTCCGCGGGGCCGTGAGGAAGGCGATCAGCGCCGAAGGCTCCCGGCTCTCGATGCCGCGCATGGCGTTCAGGGCGTGCGTCGCGAGGCGCGCGCCGGCTCCGATCGCGGCGGCGCCGGTGGCGGCGTCGGCCTCGGTGTGGCCCACGGCCGCGATGCCGCCGCGTGCGGTGATCCGGCGTATCGCCTCCATCGCGCCGGGCAGCTCCGGCGCGAGCGTGACGATCGCCGGCGAGAAGGCGTCGAGGAGCCGGTCGACCTCGCCGGGCTCGGGGGCCCGAAGCGCGTCCTCGTCGTGGACGCCGCGCCGGGCGGCGGCCAGGAAGGGCCCCTCGAGGTGGACCCCGAGGGGCCGGGCGGCGTGCGCGGCCACCGGGGCGGCGGCGAGGGCGGCGGCCGCGCGCCGGTAGGCCGCGGGCCCGCGCGTGACGAGCGTGGGGCAGAAGGCCGTGACGCCCGCGGCGGGGAGCGCCGCCGCCACGGTCGCGAGCGCCTCGGGATCGTCGCCGACCTCGGCGCCGCCGAAGCCGTTCACCTGGACGTCCACGAAGCCGGCGCAGACGGTCCAGCCCTCCGGGAGCCGGCGGACCCGGCCGCCGCCGCCCGCCGTGACGCGGTCCCCGCTCACGGCCACCTCCCCCTCCGAGAGCGTCCGGCCGCGCAGCACGACGCCTCTCAGGCGCACCGCCATCAGCCGAGCCTCTCGACGGCCTCCGCCACCAGCAGCCCGGCATCGAGGCCCGTCGAGCCGAGCTCGCGTGCGATCGTGGCCGGCTCGAGGTCGCCGCCCTCCAGCCAGAGCTCGCGCAGGAGGCCCGCGGCCGACGGGTCGAGGAACCACCGCTCGCCGTGCTCCTCGCGCAGGTACCGGCGCAGCGCGGCGGCGAGCATCCGGGCGCGCAGCTCGTCGGCGGGGGCGAGGTCGCCGAGGTCCGCGGCCAGCGACAGCTCGGCGGGCCACGCCACCCCGACCGCGCGCGACATCAGATCCGGGTCGGGCCCCGTGCCCAGGCCGCGCGCGGTGGCGGCGCCGGCGCGCAGCAGAAGGAGCCGGGCGGCCGCGGCGCCCACCACGATCGGCTCCGGATCGGCCGTCCCGAGCACCCGTCTCAGCCACTCCGGCTCGGCGAGCAGCCCCTCCATGACCACGGCGTGCGCCAGGACGAGCGACGGATCGCCCAGCGCGCGCGACTCCGTCGGCAGTCGTGGTGAGACGCCGGCCCGCGCGAGGGCGGCGCCGGTCTCGCGCAGCGTCCCGAGAGCGCCCGCGACCCCCGCCGCCGACGACGCCCTCGCGCCACCGCCGCGGCTGCCCATCACCTCCCGCGTGCGCCCGACGGCGGCCGCGAGGGCTTCCGGGGGCAGATCCGCCTCCAGGTCCGGCGCGCGCGTCAGCCGGGGGAGGTCAGCCGCCTCGAGGGCGGAGGCGGGCGCTCCGAGTGATGCCCGGGCCACCCGGTCGAGGCTCCGCGCCGCGATGTCATCGGTCCCGTCGAGCACCCGTGCCGCGTCGTCGGCCAGCGCGGCGAGGTCGAGGCCCGCGACGCGCGCGATCAGCGCCGCGGCCGACGCGGCGCCGAGGGCCCGGGCGGCGTCGGCCCGGCGCAGGGCCGCGTCGGACATGGGGCCGCGCAGGTGCTGGTCGAGGGCCCGCAGCCGCGCTCCCTGGAGCTCGCGCCGGCGCTCGCGGTCGGGCTCGGCCGCCAGCTGGGCGTCGACCTCGCCGAGCGTCACCGCGCCGTCGCGCCCCCCGGCGACGAGGGGTGCGCGCAGGAGCTCGTGGATGCCGGCCATCTCGTCGGCGCTGGCGAGGCGCAGGTGCCCCTCCGCGGCGAAACGGGCGAGCGCGCGCATCCGCCGCGGATCCCCGCCCTCGTAGGCCTCGAGCCCGGCGACGGCGGCGGCGGAGAAGAGGTGCGCGAAGGCCGCGTCGGCGGCCGGTCCCGGGGCCTCCAGGTACCGGCCGACATCGGAGCGGTACCCATCGAGGTCCGGTATGGGAGGGGGCACACCGACATACTAGGTCCATGGAGCGCCCCCGCCGCGACGACGTCCTCGAGCTGGACGTCCACGACCTCGCCTTCGGCGGCGCAGGCGTGGCCCGGCACGACGGCTATGTGGTCTTCTGCCGCGACACCGCGCCGGGCGACCGGGTGCGCGCGCGGGTCGTGAAGGCGCGCCGCCGGTTCGCCGAGGCGGACCTCGTGGAGGTGGTCCGCCCGGGGCCGCAGCGCATCGCGCCGCCCTGTCCGTACGTGCCCCGCTGCGGCGGCTGCCGCCTCCAGCACGTCGAATACGCCCTGGCCCTCGCGGCCAAGCGCGACCAGGTGGCCGAGCACCTCGCGCGCATCGGCCACCTCGAGGGCGTGGACGTGCGCGAGCCCGACGCCGCCGTCGAGCCGTTCGGCTATCGCAACAAGATGGAGTACTCGGCGGCCCCCGGCCCGGGTGGTGCGCTGCATCTGGGCTTCCACGTGCGCGGCCGCTGGGACGAGATCGTGGACGTCGAGGCCTGCCTGCTGGCGAGCGCGCTCGGCAACGCGGTGCGCGAGACGGTGCGCACGTGGGCGGTCGCGGAGGGGCTGACGCCCTACGACCAGCGCTCGCACACCGGGCAGCTGCGCCACGTCCTGGTGCGCGAGGGCGTCGCCACCGGCCAGATCCTCGTGAGCGTGGTCACAAGCCCCGGGGTCGAGGAGCCCGTCGATCGCCTGCCCGCGGCGCTCAGGGCGGCCCATCCGGAGGTGGTCGGCCTGGTCCACTCGGTCAACGACGGCGTGGCCGAGGTGACCTCGGGTCTGCCGACGCGGCTCGTCGACGGCCGCGACTGGATCGAGGAGCGGGTCGCGGGCGTCACGCTCCGCCTCTCGGCCGCGGCCTTCTTCCAGACCAACACCCGCATGACCGAGACGCTCTACGCCCGCGTCGCCGAGGCGGCCGGGCTCGACGGGAGCCAGGTCCTCTACGACCTCTTCGCCGGCGTGGGCAGCATCGGCATCGCCCTGGCCTCGGGGGCGAGGGAGGTGGTCGCCATCGAGATCGTGGAGGAGGCCGTCGCGGACGCCGAGCGCAACGCCCGCGACAACGGCGTCGCCAACCACACCGCGATCGCCGGAGACGTCGGAGTGGTGCTGCGCGAGAGAAAGGGCGAGCTGCCGGAGCCCGACGTCGCGATCGTCGACCCGCCCCGCGGGGGCCTCGCCGGTCGCGCGATCCGTCGCATCCTGGAGCTGGCACCCCCGACGCTCGTCTACGTCTCATGCCAGCCGGCGACCTTCGCCGACAACGCCGCCAAGTTCGTGGAGGGCGGCTACACGCTGGAGTGGGT
>LNEQ01000109.1 GCA_001464995.1 Actinobacteria bacterium Ga0077541 | reverse complement strand
CGACGGCAGCCGATGATGGAGACCGCCCCGGCGGTGCGCCCGCCCGGGCCGCACGACGCGCTCGTGGTGGTGGACGTGCAGAACGACTTCGTCTCGGGGACCCTGGCCGTCCCCGGCGGAGCCGAGGTGATCGCCCCCCTCAATCGCGCCATCGCCCTGTTCGAGGGGCGCGGGCTGCCGGTCGTCGCGACGCGCGACTGGCATCCGCCGGACCACTGCTCGTTCGTCGCGCAGGGCGGTCCGTGGCCCGTGCACTGCGTCGCCGGCACGCCGGGCGCCGACTACGTGCCCGGTCTCGAGCTGCCCCCAGGCGTCGAGCACGTCCTGAAGGCGACGCGCCCCGAGGCGGATGCCTACTCGGGCTTCTCCGCCACGGACCTCGGTTGCGCGGGCACGACGTGCGGCGCGTCGTCGTCGGCGGGCTGGCGACCGACTACTGCGTGCTGAACACGGTGCGCGACGCGATCGATGAGGGATTCGAGGTCGTCGTGCTCGGCGACGCCGTGCGGGCCGTCGACGCGCGCGAGGGCGACGGGGCACGCGCCGAGGACCAGATGCGGCGCGCCGGGGCGACCTTCGCGACGACCGGGGAGCTGCTCGGAGCCTCGCCCACCATGTGATTCGCGCCGGGGTCGTAGTAAGCCGACATCGCACCGGGGAGGTCACCGATGCCCCGGGGGATGCCCGCGACGAGGCTGGACGCGACGGAAACCGAGCCCCAGGTGGTGAGTGCGGTGTCGCAACCGATCGCTGAACGCAGCCCGGTGGACGAGGGCCGGGAGACGCCGTTGATCGAACTGCGCGGCGTGGAGAAGTCCTATCGCACCGGCACGGTCGAGTACCGGGCCCTCCGAGGGGTCGACCTGACGATCGAGGCCGGGGAGATGGTGGCCGTCGTCGGCCCCTCCGGCAGCGGCAAGTCGACCGTGCTCAACATGATCACGGGCATCGACCGGCCCACGGCCGGGACGGTGACCGTCGACGGGCGGCGCATCGACCAGATGACGGAGGAGGAGCTCGCCGTCTGGCGCGGTGCGCGCGTCGGAGTGGTCTTCCAGTTCTTCCAGCTCCTGCCCACGCTGACCGCGCTCGAGAACGCCATGCTGCCGCTCGACTTCTCGCGGGCGGTTCCCCGGCGCGAGCGGCCCGAGGTGGCGCGCCGCAACCTCGAGCTGGTCGGCCTGGCCGACAGGGCCGGCAACCTTCCCTTCGAGCTGTCGGGTGGCCAGCAGCAGCGGGTGGCCATCGCGCGCGCGCTCGCCGCCGATCCGCCACTGCTGGTCGGCGACGAGCCCACCGGCAACCTCGACTCCGGCACCGCGGTGGAGATGTTCGATCTGCTCGAACGGCTCAACGCCCGCGGCTCGACGGTGCTCTATGTGACCCACGACCGCGACCTGGCGGCGCGGGCGCGGCGCACGATCACGATCCGCGACGGGCTCGTGGAGGACTGAGGGTCATGACGGCCGCCGTCCGCAAGTCGATCAGGGACCTCACGCGCCGCAAGGCACGGACCTTCTTCACGATCCTCACGCTCGCCCTGGCGGTCGCCAGCGTCGGCGTGCTGGCCGTCCCCGCGCTCATGGCCGAGTCGATGGAGCGCGAGGTCGCGGCCAACCGGCTGCCCGACGTCACCGTGACGATGGCCCCGCTGGTGCTCTCCCCGGCGGACCTCGCGGCGCTGAGGGGACTGCCGAACGTCGCCGATGTGGAGCCGCGCGCACTCCTCGTGACCCGGGTCTGGTCCGGGGAGCGACGCGAGCGCGCAGTCGTCGTCGGCGTGCCCGACTTCGGGCGGCAGAGCGTCGATGTCGTGAGCATCGACTCGGGCGTCGCCCCCGGGGCCGGCGAGGTGCTGACCGACCGCAACAACGCCTCCCGCAAGTCGTTCGACGTCGCCGCCGGCGGCGTCGCCCGGGTGATCGGGAGCGATGGGCAGGCACGACGGCTCCGGGTGAGCGGGGTCGGCCGGAACCTGACCAACGGCGAGAGCGACCTGAGCAACGACTGGATCACCCTCTACGCCTCGGCGCGAACGGTCGCCGAGCTCGCCGGGCGGCCGGGCGTCACCAGCCTCAACCTCCGGTTGCGCGACGACAGCCGCGCCGCTGCGGAGCGCACCGTCGCAGCGGTCCGCGACGAACTGCGCGCGCGCACCGCCTTCACCGCCTACGACGACCTGCCGACGATCCAGGAGCCGGGTTCGTACCCCGGCAAGGACGGCTTCGAGAGCCTCGCGAGCCTGTTCGGGATCATCACGCTGCTCGCGCTGGTGTCGGCGCTGGTGCTCGTCTCCAACACCATGACCACGCTGATCGGCGAGCAGACCGGCGAGATCGCATCCATGAAGGCGATCGGCGCCCGGCGCCGCGACATCCGCCGCCTCTATCTGCGCACCGCCCTGATCCTGGGCGTGGTGGGCGCCATCGTGGGCGTCGCGCTCGGCATCGCCCTTGCGAACTTCGTGGTCGGGTACTTCGCGTCGCTGTTCTTCGGCATCGACGCGGGCGTGTCGGTGTCGGTGCCGGTCGTCATCCTCAGCCTGCTCCTCGGAATCGCGGGTCCGCCGCTCGCCGCGCTGCCGGCCATACGGCGCGCCACTCGCCTGCCGCTCAGCGAGGCGCTCAGCGCGACGGGGTCGGCGGTGGGCGGGCAGGGGCGCCTCGACGCGGCGCTGCGACGACTCGACCGCATCCCCCGCAGCGCGCAGATCGGCCTGAGGAGCCTCGGCCGACGCAAGCGGCGCAACCTCGCCACGGTGCTGCAGGTGGCGATCGCGGTGGCGACCCTGCTGGGGCTGCTGTCGATCGGCACGGGCGTCGGCGAGACGACCCGCCAGTGGTTCGACGACAACGACTACGCGGTCTGGGTCCAGTCGGTCCAGAGCCGGCCCTTCGGCGCGGAGGCCGAGGCGGTCTCCCGGGCGGCCGAGGGCGTGGACGAGGTCCAGTCCTGGCTGCAGAACCGGGTGCGCGTCGAGGGCCGTGACGCGGAGGCATGGGGGCTGCCCGCGCAGCCGCTGATGGACACCCGCATCCGCGAGGGCCGCTGGCACACGCGGGCCGACGTCGCCGGCGCGGAGCGCGTCGCCGTGCTCGGTCCGACCCTGGCGAGGGTCACCGGCAAGGGCATCGGCGACGACGTCGTGGTCGTCACCGGCAACGGCCCGTCGACGTTCCGGGTCGTCGGCATCACCGACAACCAGACCGACAACGGCGGCGCGCTGTTCCTGCCCCTGACCGCCCTCCAGGAAGCGCTCGGCGCCCCCGGCGCCGTCAACAACCAGTGGATCACCACGACATCGGACGACCACGACGCGATCGACCGGGTCACGACGCGGGTCGAGGACGCACTCGCGGCCTCCGGCGAGCAGGTCGGCACGCTCGTCACGTACGACCTCCGCGAGAAGCAGGTGGCGGCCAACGGCCAGATCACCACCTCGATCACGATCCTCGGCATGCTGATCGTGGCGATCAGCATGGTGGCGCTCGTCAACACGATCACGATGTCGGTGCTCGAGCGGACGCGCGAGATCGGCATGCTCCGCAGCGTCGGCGCGCGGGCGAGAGACGTCCGGCGCATCTTCGCGACGGAGGGATTCGCGGTCGCGGTGACCGGGTGGCTGGTCGGCGTGCCGCTCGGATACGGCCTGGCGCGGGCGCTGGGGTGGGCGGTCGGGCAGACGGTGGGGATCGACGTCGCGTTCGTCTTCCCCATCGCCTATGTGGGCCTCGCCCTGGCCGGCACCGTGGCCCTCGCGCTCCTGGTCATGCTCGCCCCGCTGCGCCGGGCGGTGCGTCTGCGGCCGGGCGATGCTCTGCGCATGGGCTGACCGGACGAGGAGGCCATCGGGTGTTCGAACTCATCGCAGTGGTACTCGGAGCCGTGGCAGTCGCGCTCGTGGTGATCGCCGCCGTCTACATGGTGGGGATGCGGAGAAGGTCCCCGATGGTGCTCGGAGCGGTCCGCCGGTTCAGCCGCACCGTGGTGAACCCGCGGATGCTGAAGACGGCCGGCCGGCCGGGCGCGTACGCGTCGCTGGTGCTCAACCGCGGCCGTCGCACGGGGCGCGAGTACCGGACGCCGGTGGTGGCGGCGCCCACCGCCGACGGCTTCGTGATCGCGCTCCCCTACGGCATGACGTCGAACTGGGTGAGGAACGTGCTGGCGAGCGGATCCGCCACCCTCGTCCACGAGGGTGTGACCTACGAGGTCGATCAGCCGGAGATCGTGCCGCTCGGCCGGGTGAACGGGCACTTCCCCGAGAAGGAGCAGCGCAGCCACACCCGGTTCCGGGTCGAGCAGTGCATGCGTCTCCGCCGGGTCGGTCAGGGCGGGGCGAGCTAGCCTGAGCCGGTGCCACCGGACCGACCCGACGCCCCCGACTGGGACGCCCGCTTCGACCGCGAGGACTACCTGTTCGGCACCGCGCCCAACGAATTCCTCGCGTCCTGCCGGGCGCTGATCGGCGACGGGGCCCGGGTGCTCTGCGTCGCCGACGGAGAGGGGCGCAACAGCGTGTGGCTGGCGTCCGAGGGACTGGACGTGACGGCCTTCGACGCCTCGCCGGTCGGGGTCGCCAAGGCCCGGCGGCTGGCCGCGGAGCGGGGCGTCACGGCGCACTACGACGTGGCGGACGTCGACGGCTGGCAGTGGCCGAAGGAGGCCTTCGACGTGGTCGCGGCGATCTACGTCCAGTTCGCGCCGCCCGCGATGCGCCGGCGCCTGTTCGCGCGGATCCTCGACGCGCTCCGGCCCGGGGGGCTCTTCCTGCTGGAGGGTTACCGCCTCGAGCAGCTCGCCCACGGCACCGGCGGGCCGCGCGTCCCGGACCAGCTCTACACCGAGGATCAGCTCCGCGAGGAGCTGGCGGGCTTCGCGCTGGAGGAGGTCCGCTCGTACGAGGCGGTGATCGACGAGGGCCCCGCCCACTCCGGCATGTCGGCCGTGATCGACGTCATCGCCCGCCGGCCCGCCTGAGAAGGCAACCCTCCAGGTTGGCGTGAAATGCCGTGTAGAACATCAGAGTACGACCCCATGATGTTCTATAAAGCATTTTTCTGCCTGATCTGATAGGTTGTGCTGCATGAGCAGCCGTATCTCGACGCGTGTTCGACGGCACCTGGACGACCAGATCGAAGCGGTGCGCCCACTCGCGGAGATCGCGCGGCCTGAGCGCGGATGGATCAACGCGATCCGCCGAGGGCTCGGGGTCACGGAGGCCCAGCTCGCCGGCCGGATGGGGGTGACCCAGCCCACGCTCCACCGCCTCGAACGCTCCGAGGCGAACGGGACCATCCGGCTGGATTCGTTGCGCCGCGCCGCTGAGGCCCTCGACTGCGAGGTCGTCTACGCACTGATACCGCGTCACAGCCTCGAGACGACCGTGAACGAGAGGGCGCGGGAGCTCGCGCGCGCCGAGCTGGCCCGCGTGGCCCAGTCGATGGCGCTCGAGGCCCAGGACGTGACGGTCTCCGAGGAAGCCGTGGAGGAGCGGAGCCGGGAGATCCTCGCCCGCGGTGCGCTGTGGCGGAGCCCGTAGGCGACGAGCGCGACGACGGCCAGACCCCTCTGGATCCCGACGAGTCGGAGGGGCTGCTGCTTCCCGTGACGACCCGCGGGGCGCTGAACGCGGTGGAGGCCGACAACATCGCCGAGGCGGTCGCCTGGCTCGCGTCGCGTCGCCACCCGGCAGATGAGGTGCTGAGCGAGGAGTTCGTCCGCGACCTTCACACGCGCATGCTGGGTCACGTGTGGTCGTGGGCCGGCCAGTACCGGAGGACGGACAAGAACATCGGCGTGGTCGGCGTGCGGCAGGTGCTCGCAGATGCCGACGCGTGGATCGCCTCGGGCATGGACGCCGACGAGGCCGCCGTGCGCCTCGGTCATCGCATGGTCGTCGTGCACCCGTTCCCGAGTGGCAACGGACGCCACTCGCGACTTCTCTCGGACCGCCTTGCGGAGGCGCTGGGGCGTCCCGTCTTCTCCTGGGGCGCGCGCACGGCGGCAGGCGCGACGGCGCGAGAGCGCTACATCGCTGCGCTCCGCGCCGCCGATCAGGGCGAGATCGCGCCCCTCGTCGCGTTCGCCCGGAGCTGAGCATCCCCGCCCCGCACGCCGTCCGGGGTTGATCCCCCTTGCCGCGGGGTAGTCAGGCGGGCGGATGACGAACGCCCCCTTCGCCCCCCTCCCGCCGCGGTCCTATCCGCCGCTCGAGGACCTCGGCCTGATCGGAGACGGGGCGGGCGCGGCCCTCGTGTGCCGGGACGGGTCGATCCCCTGGATGTGCGTTCCGCGCTTCGACTCCCCGCCGATCTTCGCGGCCCTGCTCGACGACGGCCGCGGGGGCGCCTTCCGCATCGACATGACCGGCGCCCGAGAGGCGCGACAGGAGTACGTGCCCGACACGGGCGTCCTCATCACCGAGATCCGCGGGGAGACCGGCCGGATCCGCATCACCGACCTGATGACCCTCAACCGCGGCGCCGACCTCGACGAGGACGCGCTCGCCTCCCGCCGGGAGCTGGTCAGGATCGTCCAGGTGGTGGACGGCAGCGCGGAGCTGCTGGTGTCGATCGCCCCGTTCGGCCGGTCGGCGCCGGTGCCGAACGACGGCGATCTGGAGTGGGACATCACCACGCGCGACGGCGCGCTGGCGCTGCGGTCCACCGCGTCGCTGGCGGGAGCCGCCACCCGCATCGCCCGTACCGCCGGTGAGGAGTTGCACCTGGTGCTCAGCTGGGGGACGCGCGCCGGCCGCCGCCACCTGCGCCGGCCGGTCACCGAGCTCCGCGAGCAGACCGAGGCGACCTGGCGCCGCTGGGCACGGGGCATCGCCTACGAGGGCCCGGCGGAGGCCCTGGTGCGGCGCTCGGCACTGACCCTGAAGATGCTCGACCACTTCGAGAACGGCAGCATCGTCGCCGCCCCGACGACCTCCCTGCCCGAGGCGATCGGCGGTCCGCGCAACTGGGACTACCGCTACACCTGGATCCGCGACGCGGCCTTCTCGGTGTACGCCTTCCACCGGATCGGCCTGACGGCCGAGTCGCGCTCGTTCCTCGGCTGGGTGCTGGACGCGGTCGGACGGGACGGCCACCCGAAGGTGCTCTACGACATCGATGGCGGGACGCCCGCCGCGGAGGTGGAGGACCGGCTGCTGGAGGGCTACCGCGGATCGGCGCCGGTGCGGTGGGGCAACGGCGCCGCCGACCAGCGCCAGCACGACGTCTACGGCGAGATCCTCGACTGCGCCTGGCAGTGGCACCGCCAGGGCGGCAGGCTGTCCCCGGAGCTCTGGAGGCGGCTGCGCGGGCTGATCGACGCCGCGGCCGGGGCGTGGCGGACTCCCGATCACGGCATCTGGGAGATCCGCGCGGAGGGGCGTGTGTTCACCTACTCGGCCGCCCTCTGCCACGTGGCCCTCGACCGGGGGGCGCGCATCGCCGAGGCGGAGGGCCTGCCGTGCGACGCCGACGGCTGGAGGCGCGAGGCGGAGCGCATCCGCCGCGCGATCCTGGACGAGGCCTGGGACGAGGAGATGGGGTCGCTGACCGAGCACGTGGGCGACGGCGGATCGCTCGACGCGAGCCTGCTGGCGCTCCCCCTGCGCCGGGTCATCCCCGCCGGGCACCCGCGGATGGTCGCCACCACCGCAGCGATCGCCGAGCGCCTCGGCGCGGGCGACGGCCTGCTGTACCGCTACCTGCCCGACGAGTCGCCCGACGGCCTCGAGGGTCACGAGGGCGCCTTCCTGCTCTGCAGCTTCTGGATGGTCGACAACCTGGCCGGCCAGGGCCGCCTGGACGAGGCCCACGCGCTGTTCGAGTCGCTCTGCGACCGCGCGAGCCCCCTCGGGCTGATGCCCGAGCAGATCGATCCCGGCTCGGGGGCCTTCCTCGGCAACCACCCGCAGGCCTTCAGTCACGTCGGCCTGATCTCGAGCGCGATCAACCTCGTCCGTCGCGAGGCGGACCCGAGGGGCGCCGACCCGGCGGTGGCGGACAGCGTGTAGTCCGCGCGGCGCCCGGGCATCCGCCGGAGCCGGACGTGTCGCGGGAGGTGCTCCCGGGCCGCACCGGGAGTATGGTCGCGCGCATGACAGACACCCCGTCCCTGCCCGTTGCCGGCGCGTCGCGCCGGCGCCTGTGGGGGCTCGTCTGCCTCGGGGTGATGCTGGCGGCTGGCCTGGGGGCGGCCCGGGCCGACGGTGCGGTGCTCGCCGGGCGGGTCGGCGACGGGCGGATCCCGGCCCCGGCGGCGGGCGCGGCCTCCGTGCGGGCGATCAACCCCGTGACCGGTCTGGTGGTCGCGGCGGCCGATGTGAAGCGCAATGGCGCGTGGCTGATGCGGGTGCCCAACGGGCCGTACACGGTGCTCGCCACCGTCGCCCCGCGCGCGGGAGCGCCGCGGGTGGCGATCGCCCCGATCGTGCGGGTCAGGGGGTCGAAGCCGGCCAAGGTTCGGGTGTCGCTGAAGCGCACGCGGGCGCCGAAGGTGCGCAGGCGGGCGGCCAGCGAGCTCGGCCTGCTCGCCGCGCACGCCACCCCGAGCGCTCCGGTGGTCGGGTTCCGGTACCTGACCGGGCCCTCCGCCAACAACCGTGGCAAGTCGGTGGCCGACCTGCTGCTGACCGATACGGTCGGCGCCACGAGCGGCCGCTGCGCCCCGCGCGTGAGAGAGCTGGAGCACATCGATCTCGTCAACGCGGAGATCTCGTTCTCCAACAGCAGGTACACCGACCCCGCCACCCGGATCCCCCGCGGGCAGCTGCTGAAGATCGATCTCCTCGTCGAGGGATCGATCGCCGAGGGAGCCGACGGGTCGCTCTCCTGGAACGTCAAACTGCGCGATGCGGCCTCGGGGAAGATCGTCGGCGGGGACACGACGGCGGTGCCCGCGGGCGGTGACTGGATCGAGGCCGCCTCCCAGACGGCGGCCCGGCTGGTCGATCAGATGTGCGGCGGCACGTACGACATCAACGTGAACCTCCGCACCGACGGCACCTTCGCCACCCACGTCGCCTCGGGCACGCTGAACGCGACGCTGACGGCGACGGGCGCCGGCACCGGCCGGACCCCTCCGAGCACCTTCGCCGCGGCCGCGGCCGCGGGCTACGAGGGCGTCACCTTCGCCAGCACGATCGGCTGCGCCTACGTGAACGTGCTGGCCCCGCAGGGGCTCCTGGCCTTCGATCTCGCGATCACGCCCGCCGGGCGCCTGGCCGTGTCGTGGGAGGGGACCGCCGCGCTCCAGGCGTCGGCGAGCGTCCTGTGCCCCGAGGCGCCCGCGATCCCGGGTCAGGTGGGCCCGTCGCTGGTCGCCCCCACCCCGGTCCGGTTCGAGCTTCCCGTCGAGGGCGGCAGTCAGGCCGTCGGCGGGGGCTTCACCTCGGGCGGCGACGGCTGGACCCACGCGGGGACGATCACGGTGACGCGGCAGCCGCCCCGGTAGCCCGCGTCACCCGCTGTTAGGGACGCCGTCGTCGGGGTACTCACTGCGGCCCCAGACAAGGAGACGCGCATGCCCGAGATGACCGAGGCCCGCGAGCTGTTCATGCACGAGCTCGGCGACATCCTGTACGCCGAGAACATGCTGGTGAAGGCGCTGCCGAAAATGGCGAAGGAGGCGAGCGACACCGAGCTGAGGGACGGCTTCACGCAGCACCTCGAGCAGACCCGCGGTCAGGTGCAGCGCATCAAGGACGCCTTCGCCGCGCTCGGCGAGCCGGTGAAGGCCGAGCAGTGCCCGGGGATCGAGGGCATCATCGAGGAGCACGACGAGTTCATGGCCGAGGAGAAGCCGTCGCCGGAGGTCTGCGACCTCTTCCTCACCGGCTCGGGCGCGCGCGCCGAGCACTATGAGATCGCCGCCTACTCGGGCCTGATCACCATGGCCCGCGCGCTCGGCGAGCGGGACTGCGTCGACCTGCTCACCGAGAACCTGCGCGAGGAGAAGGAGACGCTCCGGTCGCTCGAGAAGGCGGCGCGCCG
>LNEQ01000108.1 GCA_001464995.1 Actinobacteria bacterium Ga0077541 | reverse complement strand
CCGGACGTGGCTCCGCAGGTGCGGCAGGTGAGGCACGTGCCCGCGCGGATCATGTCCGAGCTGCCGCACGACGAGCAGATCTGCCCGGTCGAGTCGAGCGTCAGCCGCGGCTTGGCCGGGCCGCCGGCGTCGGCCGCGTGGTTGTGGCCGTTGGTGCCGTTGGCCTCGGCGGCGACGGTCCCGAAGGCGAGCTGGTCGTCGGGGGCGTCGGAATCCGGCTCGAGCACCGCGGGCGCCGGGGCGGCGACCGCGCCGGCGGCGAGCGGGAGGACCCCGGCCGTGATCTGGTCCTCCTCCGAGAGGAACTTGGAGGCCATCCAGCGGGCGAGGTAGTCCACCACCGACCGCGCCATGGGGATGCGCGGGTTGCCGGTGAAGCCCGAGGGCTCGAAGCGGTGGTCGATGTACTTGGAGATGAGGCTCTCCACCGGCACGCCGTGCTGGAGCGCCATCGACCAGGCGATCGCGACCGAGTCCATCAGGCCGGAGACGGTCGAGCCCTGCTTGCTCATCTTGACGAAGACCTCGCCGGGGGCCCCGTCCTCGTAGAGGCCGACCGTGATGTAGCCCTCCTGGCCACCCACGCTGAACTTGTGGGTCAGCGCGGCGCGGTCGTCGGGCAGACGGCGGCGGACCGCGGTCGGGATCTCGTCCGCCACGACGGCCACGGCGGCCTTCGAGCCGTCGCTGGTCGAGAGCGGCTGGGTGCGCTTCGAGCCGTCGCGGTAGATGGCGATGGCCTTCAGGCCGAGCTCCCAGCCGAGCCGGTAGACGTCGCTCACGTCCTGAACGGTGGCCGAGTTGGGCAGGTTCACGGTCTTGGAGATCGCACCCGAGACGAAGGGCTGCACCGCCGCCATCATGCGGACGTGGCCCTCGGGGCCGATCGTGCGGCCGCCGTCCACGCCGAACGCGCAGTCGAACACGGGCAGGTGGCCCTCGTCGAGCCCGGGGGCGCCCTCCATCGAGCCGGTGGCGTCCACGTGGGCGAGGATCTGCGCCCGCTGGCCCTGGTCGTAGCCGAGCGCGCGCAGGGCGCGCTCGACGTCGGTGTTGACCAGCTTCATGTATCCGCCGCCGACGAGCGTCTTGTAGCTGATCAGGCCGATGGCCGGCTCGATGCCCGTGGTCTGGGCGTCCATCATGAAGCTGATGGTCCCGGTCGGGGCGATCACGCTGACCTGCGCGTTGCGGTAGCCGGGCACGCCGTGGCGCTCCGACTGGCCGAGCGCGACGGCGTCGTCGAGCGCGGCGGCCGCGGCGGTGCGGACGTCGGCGTAGCTCGGCCGCGCGGCGCGGGCCGGCAGCTCGAGGGCGGCGTCGCGGTGCATGCGGACGACCCGGTCCTGGGCCTCCTTGTCGCCCTCGTAGCCGTCGTAGGCGCCGACGCGCGCGGCGAGACGGGCCGACTGGCCGTACGCCTCACCCTGCATCAGGGCGGTGAGGGCGCCCGCCCAGGCGCGGCCCTCGTCCGAGTCGTATGCGAGGCCCTGGCACATCAGCAGCGAGCCGAGGTTGGTGTAGCCCTGGCCGAGCTGGCGATAGGCGCGGGCGTTGTCGCCGATGCGCTTGGTCGGGTAGCTGGCCGGCGTCACCACGATCTCCTGGGCGGTCAGCACCACCCGGACGGCGTGGCGGAAGTCGTCGACCCGGAAGGTGCCGTCCTCGTCGAGGAACTCCATCAGGTTGATGGAGGCGAGGTTGCAGGCCGAGTCGTCGATGTGCATGTACTCCGAGCACGGGTTCGAGCCCGAGATGCGGCCGGCGTTGGGGCTGGTGTGCCAGCGCTGGATCGCGTCCTCGTACTGCACCCCCGGGTCGCCGCAGGCCCACGCGGCCTCGGCGATCTCGCGCATCAGCTCGCGGGCGGGGATGGTCTCGTGGGCGTCACCCGAGGAGACGGTGCGCGTCTGCCAGGGCGCGTCGTCCTTCACGGCCGCGAAGAACTCGTCGGTCAGGCGGACCGAGTTGTTGGCGTTCTGGAACTGGATCGAGCGCCACGCGTCGCCGTTGAGCCCGAGGTCGTAGCCCATGTCGCCGAGGGCGTAGGCCTTCGCCTCCTCGTGGGCCTTGCAGCGCACGAACTCGAGGATGTCGGGGTGGTCGCCGTCGAGGATCACCATCTTGGCCGCGCGGCGGGTTCCACCACCCGACTTGATCGAGCCGGCGCCCGAGTCGGCCCAGCGCATGAACGACACCGGCCCGGAGGCCTGGCCGCCGTTGGAGAGCGGCTCGCCGTCGCTGCGCAGGCGGGAGAGGTTGACGCCCGCGCCCGAGCCGCCGCGGAAGATCTCCGACTCCGAGGCGATCCAGCGCTGGATCGACGGCATGGTGTCGTTGACCGACAGGATGAAGCAGGCCGAGGCCTGGTTGACCTGCGGCTCGTCGGCCGAGACCGGGGGCTCGTCCACGTCGAGGATGCGGTCCTCGTCGTAGTCGCGGCGGGCGGCGTCGACGCCGCAGTTGAACCAGACCGGCGAGTTGAAGGCGGCCTTCTGCGTCACGAGGATGTGCCGCAGCTCCTGGGCGAAGGTCTCGGCCTCCTCGTCATCGACGAAGTAGCCGCCCTTCACGCCGTGGTGACGGATGGTGTCGACCACGCGGTCGATCACCTCGCGCAGGCTCTTCTCACGACGCGGGTCGTCCATGCCGTAGCGGAAGTACTTCGAGGCGACGATGCGCACCGCGGTGTCCGACCAGTCGAGCGGGAACTCGCAGGCGAGCTGCTCGAAGACGACGCGCTCGGGCTTCCCGTCCCGGGCGGGCTCCACGATCCGCGCGTCGCGCGGACCCCAGGCGACCTCGTCGTAGGGGTGGACACCCGCTCGCGTGAAGCGGCGGGTTATCCCCAGCGCCCGATCGGTCATCGTCGGGGGCGCGTCAGTCGCCATCGGTTGCCTCCTGGGCGGTGGTGCGCGGCATGTCCACATCGCGCCCACCGGGCAGTGCCCGGAGGGTGGCGCGACCGGGTGACGTGGGATCCGCGTCGAGGGTCTGGAAGAGCTGGTCGTCGAGGGGGAACTGTCCACGGGGCAGCGGGGGCTCGCGCTCCAGCCGTGCGAGCTCGTCCTCGAACTCGTCGACGTCCGCGAACTTGCGGTAGACCGACGCGAAGCGCACGTAGGCCACCGGGTCGATCTCCTTGAGCCGGCGCAGCGCGAGCTCGCCGATCTGGGGGCTGCTCACCTCCTGGCGGAGGCGGTTCCGGAGCTCGGCCTCGATGTCGCGCACCGCCATCTCGAGGGACGCCGTCGACACCTGCCGCTTGTGGCAGGCGCGCTGGAGGCCCTCGAGGAGCTTGCCGCGGTCGAACGACTGCCGCTCGCCGGAGGTCTTCACGACCACGAGCGGCATCTCCTCGCACCGCTCGTAGGTGGTGAAGCGCCGGCCGCACGACTGGCACTCGCGCCGCCGCCGGATGGCGTCCTTGGTGTCGGCCACGCGCGACTCGACGACGCGGTGCTCGGGGTGCTCGCAGAACGGGCAGATCATCGGTAAACGCTATCCCTGGTGGTGCGTTGACTGTCCCCACACCATATTCAGCGTGGCGGAGGGGCATCCTTCCACACGTGCCGGAAGATGCAAACCCCCCATCCGGGGCGGATTACCGCTCTGACCGGGGACGCTTGGCGAAGCGTTCCCGGGGACCCTCAGGACGCGCTCAGTCCAGGAAGGCCAGGTGGGAGAGGGGCCAGTAGACGACCTCGGCCTGCCCGATCACGTTGTCCATGGGCACGTAGCGGTCGGGCTGCCACTGGTGGGCGTCGCAGGAGCCGGGGCGGTTGTCGCCGAGCACCAGCAGCCGCTCGGCCGGGACGGTGCGGCGCTCGAGCTCGTAGGTGCCGGTGTCCATGATCTGGCCCTCGGCGCCGTAGCCCGACGGGTCGCCGTCGAGCTCGACCGGGGTGATCGACTCGGCGACCTCGAAGGGCTCGTCGTTGACGTAGGTGACCGACCGCGCGTCGCCCGGCTTCAGGCGGATCCGCGCCGAGTCGCCGCCCGTGACCGACGCGGCTCCCGGCGGTATCACGCGGACGTTCGCGAAGACCGGGCCGGAGGCGGCGGTCACGACCTCGCGCCGCACCTCCACCTCGTCGCCCGGGAGGCCGATGACGCGCTTGACGAACGGGATGTTGCCGCCGCCCGCATCTCCGCAGGTCCGCGTGGCCGACGAGGGCGGCTGGAAGACGATGATGTCCCCGCGCGCGATGTCGCGGAAGCGGTAGATCATGCGGTTGGCGATGATCCGGTCGTTGGCCTTGATGGTCGGCACCATCGACTCGGTGGGGATCTCGTAGGGCTTCGCGACGGCCGCCTGGATCACGAAGGCGAGCGCCACCGCGACGGCCATGGGCAGCAGGAAGTCCTTGACGAACCGCCTCACGACGCGTCCGCCGCGCGCCGGCGGCGGGCGAGGGCCCCGGCGCCCACGGCGCCGGCCACCACGATCAGCGCCGCGCCGCCCCACAGGGTCGATGCCCCGCTCGAGGAGACGGGCACGGGCTCGCCCGGCACGGTGCGCCCGCTGCCGCAGGGCTGTCCCGGAACCGCCACGTTGGAGATCGTCGCCTCCCTGATGGTGTCGATCGCCGTCGAGTAGAGTCGCTGGTCGTCGCGTGCCAGGTCGAGGGCGTCCCGGAACTCCGCCCGTGTGTAGCACTGGTCGATCCGGCCGTCGTGCGCGTCGGCCAGCACGTCCCGTCCGTCCCCGAGGGCGGGCGCCGTCACGCCAAGGAGCACCATCGCAGACATGAGGAGCACCCAGGCGGGGCGTCGAAGCAGGGCAGCCACCCGGTGAGGGAGTCGGGGGGCGAAGGCCCCCAGGGCGTGGCGGATCGTAGCGGCGCCCCCCAGGGCGGACAAGCGCGCCGGCCCGGGCTCCCAGGCGCTTCGCGGGGCGCGTACGCGGTCGGGGCGGCGGCTCTCGCCGGCTGGTCGCTGCTCGCCGTCGGCGGCGGTGGCATCGACCCGGGCGACGGGCTCGGAGGGCCGGGGCCGCGGGCCGCCTTCGTGGCCCTCGCCCTTGGAGCGCCGCTCGCCGGGCTCGCGCTGCTGATGGCGTGGAACCGCGTCGCCCTGCGCGCGCTGCCGAGCCGCCTCGCGCTCGCCGGAGCGGCCGGACTGGCCGCCTGGAGCGCGTGCTCGATGCTCTGGGCAGCAGCCCCCGACCTGGCCTGGATCGACGCCAACCGTCAGGCGGTCGCCCTCTGCGCCCTGGTGGTCGGGCTCTGCCTCGGCGCGCTCCT
>LNEQ01000107.1 GCA_001464995.1 Actinobacteria bacterium Ga0077541 | reverse complement strand
GCGCGGCGCGCCGGGCGCCTGGACATCCTCGAGGCGATCCAGAACGAGTAGCCGCAGGGCGCGGCGCCGCCCGCGACGGCCGCGCCGCGCCCGGGGCGGCTACTGCTCGGTCGAGCTCCCGCCTCCGCCGCCCCCGGCGGATCCTGCGCCGCCCGCCCCGCCCGGGCAGTCGCCGTCGGCGCGGGTGGCGGTCGCGGAACCGTCCGTGGCGACGGCCGCCGGCGTCGCCGTGGTCGACGCGGTGGCCGACGTGGTGGCGGAGGCCCCGTCGCCTCCGCTCGCGGCCATCGCGGTGGCCCCTCCGGCGACGATCGCGAGCGCGGCGATCGCGGAGGTGATGGTGCGGGGCATCGTCATGGTGATCCTCCCTGTGGTGACAGCGGACGCCATCGATTGAAGGCGGTCCGCATCAGAGGGGGATCGGAGCGGGCGATGAGTCGCATCGGCGCCGCGGCGCCGATGCGGGTGCGGCGCTCAGGCTCAGGCCGCCCGGGCGGAGGAGGCGAGCTGTGCGCCCGCCGCGGGCTCGAGGGCCCGGTCGCGCAGGAATCCGACGTCCACCTGGGTGCCGTCGCCGCGGGCGCTCAGCTCGAAGTCGTCGGAGAGGCGGCTGATGATGATCAGTCCGCGGCCGCGGAGGGCGTCGGGAGGGGGAGGGGCGTCGGGGACGACCGGCAGGGGAGTGCCCGGGTGCCCCTGGTCGAGGACGCGGATGTCCACGCGGTCGGCCGTGACCGACAGCTCGACCTCGACGGCCCCGCCGCCCGGCGAGCCGTGCTCGATCGCGTTGGTGAGGGCCTCGGTGGAGGCCAGCAGGACGCGGCCCGCCCCGTCGGCCGGCCACTCCTCACGGGTCAGGACGCAGGCCAGGGCCGAGCGCACGAACGACACGACCGTGAGGTCGGCCGGGACTCTCATACTCGAGTGGACGCCGTGGGTCACGGTGGCTACCTGAGCGGATCGGCGGGTTCGTTGCGCATGAAGAGGTTATCGGCGGTATACGACGGAACTGGACCCACTCGACACCCCCGTTCGTCGAGGATCCGGAAGGCCCTGCCCCCTCGGGCGGCGACTAGTGCTCCCTCCCGGAAGTGCTGTTGCGCTCCAGCAACCTGCAAACCATCACGGATCCTGCGTCATCGCTCGACCGCATAGCCTCAGCTATGCGGATCTCCCTCTTCCTTGGTCCGTGGGGTTTTCGGGGCTGGAAGCACAACGGACTTCCGGGACGGAGCACTAGACTCCCCTCCGGCCACCCCGACCGGAGGAACAAGAGTGCCCGAGCACCGACCGACACCGCCCATCGCCGGGTATCTCGCCCAGCCCCACGAGGTCCACCGCGTGGTGCTGCTGTACTCGGGAGGGCTCGACACGTCGGTCATGCTCAAGTGGATCCAGGACGAGTACGACGCCGAGGTCGTGGCGCTCTGCATCGACCTCGGGCAGCCCGCCGACGACTTCGACGCCGTGCGCCAGAAGGCGCTCGACCTCGGCGCCGTCGAGAGCCTCGTGGTGGACGCCAAGGAGGAGTTCGCCCGCGACTACGTGGCGCCGGCGATCCGCGCCAACGGGCGCTACCAGGGCGGCTATCCGCTGTTCACCTCGCTCGGCCGGCCCCTGCTGGCCAAGCTCGCCTGTGACGCGGCGCGCACGTACTCGGCCGACACCATCGCCCACGGCTGCACCGGCAAGGGCAACGACCAGGTGCGCATCGAGGCCACGATCGCCACGCTGGCGCCCGACCTGAAGGTGATCGCGCCGGTGCGCGAGTGGCAGATGGGCCGCGACGAGGAGATCGCCTACGCCATCGAGCACGGCATCCCGATCTCGTCCAGCGTCGAGCGCCCCTACTCGATCGACGACAACCTCTGGGGGCGCTCCAGCGAGGGCGGCGTCATCGAGGACCTCGAGCAGCCGCCGCCGGACGACGTCTTCCAGCTGGTGACGCACCCCACCAGGGCGCCCGACCGCGAGGAGGACCTGGTCCTCGACTTCCGCGACGGCCTGCCGGTCGCCCTCGACGGCGAGGAGCTCGGCCTGGTCGAGCTGATCCGGCGCGTCGCCGAGGCGGCCTGCCGCAACGGCGTGGGGATCCTCGACCACATCGAGGACCGCGTCGTCGGCCTCAAGGTGCGCGACCTCTACGAGGTGCCGGCGGCCGAGGTGATCCTCACCGCCCACCGGGAGCTCGAGAAGCTGGTCTGCACCGGCCGCGAGAACGCCCTCAAGCCGAACCTCGACGCGCTCTGGGCGCAGCTCGCCTACGAGGGCCTGTGGTACGAGCCGCTGCTCGCCGACCTGAACGCCTTCATCGACAAGGTCAACGAGAAGGTCGAGGGCCGGATCACGATGCGCCTCTACAAGGGCACCGCGACGGCCGTGACCCGGTCGTCGCCCAACGCGATCTACGATCGGAGCCTCGCGACGTTCAACGCCGACGCCTCGTTCTCCCAGGGCGCGGCCCCCGGCTTCATCGAGCTGTACTCGCTCCAGAGCCGGATGGCCTACCGGATCGCCGAGGCGCGGGAGAAGGGATGAGGCGCGGCGGCCCGCCCATGCTGCCGGTGGATCCGGCGGCGGTCCCGCCGTTCTCGCGCGTGGAGAGGGGCGCCCGCGGGCTGAGGTTCGCGCCTCTCGTCGCGCCCGGTGACGCCTCGGCCGAGCCAGGGGCGCCGCTGCGCGTCCAGGCCGCCGCCCCGGCGGGCATGCGCCAGGCCGACGTCGTCGCCGACGGCGCGATGGTGCTCGCGGCCGGGGTGGGTGCGGCCTACAGCCTGAGCGCGCCGCGCATGCACGTCGTCCACGACCGCCGCCCGCCCGGGCTGGACCGCGTGATCGGAGCTCCCGGCGCCAACGCCGGGCTGATCCACGGCGCCGACGGCTGGCGGGCCGTCGTGCTGCCGAGTCTCGGCGACATCGCCGCGGATCTCGGCGAGGGGCCCGTCGCGATCCGTGCCGACGGTCGCCGCATCGCGGTCGCGCTGGACGGCGGTGTGGAGGAGCACGACATCGGGACCGAGGGGGCGGCCGCGTGGCACGAGGGCCCGGCGGACGCCCTGTGCTTCACCGCCGCCGGCGACCTCATGGTCGCCGCCGGCGGGGCGGTGGGCGCCCCGGGGACCGCTGCCGGCGGCGGGTCGCCGATCGTCGAGCTGGTCGCCGCCGCCGCGGCGCCGCGGCTCGCGGCACGGCACGCCGACGGCTCGGTCAGCGTCTGGGAGCCCGGCTCCGCCGAGCCCCTCGCACGCTGGGCCGCGCCGATCGCCGACCCCGGATCGATCGCGATCTCCGCCGACGGCGCCCTGGTGTCGCTCGGCAGCCCCACGGGCGAGGACCCCGCCGCCTGCCTGGCCGACGCGCACGACGGCGCCCAGGTGCGTCGCATCGAGGGCGCCCGTCTGATCGCCCCGGCGCCCGAGCCGGGCACGCTGCTGGTGGCCGGCGACTGGGGATGCGCCTGGATGAAACCACTCGAGGAGGACTCATGAGCACACGTCCACTGCCCGCACCGGCCGTACTGGCGGACGACCCGGGTCCGTGGAGCGTCGTGAGCTCCGTCTTCTCCCAGGCCGGCCGGCCGGGCCGCCGCCGCCCGCAGCCGCCGATGGGCCTGATGCTGTCGCCGGCGCCGGAGACCCATCTCGACCTCGCCGGGCTGGATCCCGCCTCACCGGTGGCCGGCCTGGGGCCGCTGCGCGTGATCGCCGCCGCCCGCGAGCCCGCCTTCACGCTCGCCTTCGACGCCGATGGCGTCCTGGTGCGCGGCATCAGCCCCTTCGTGGTCCGCGCGTGGGCGGTCCCGGCCCTGTCGCTGCACGCCGAGGAGCGTCCCGGAGACGATCCCGCCGCCGAGCTGCCCCCGCCGGTGGCGCCCGACAGCCTCCACGAGGAGGACCTGCCGGTGGTGGCGACCGCCCCCGACGGGGAGACGGTCGCGGTCCACAGCCGGGAGGGGCGCTCCGACGTGATCGCGGTCATCCGGATCTCCGACGGATCGCTCGCGCGCTGGGTGCGCGGGGCGCGCGCCGCGGCGTGGTCGGCCGACGGCCGGCACTTCGCGCTCGGCGGGCCGTGGGGCGTGATCCTGACCGAGACCCGGACCCCTCCGGACTGACGCGGTGGCGGGCGGCGCCACCCGGATCCTCGACCGGAGGGCGCTGAACCGGGCGACGCTCGCCCGCCAGATGCTGCTCGAGCGCGCGCCGCTGGCGCCGCGCGCGGCCGTGGCGCACCTCGTGGGCCTGCAGGCCCAGGAGCCGCGCGACCCCTACGTCGGGCTCTGGTCGCGCCTGCGCGGGTTCGACCCGCGCGAGGTGGAGCGCCTGTTCCTCGCGCGCGAGCTCGTGCGGATCGTGGTCATGCGAGGCACGATCCACCTGGTCACCGCCGAGGACGCGCTGACGCTGCGGCCGCTCACCCAGCCGGTGATGGACGCCGAGATCGCCCTCCACTCCGAGTACGCGCCGATGGTCCGCGACGTCGACCTGGGCCCGGTGGTGGCGGCGGGGCGCGAGATCCTCCGTGAGCCCCGCAGCATGCCCGAGCTGCGCGCCGCGCTCGCCGAGCGGTTCCCCGGTCCGAGCCCCGCGGCGCTGGCCTACGCCTGCCGCTGCCTCCTGCCCCTCGTCCAGGTGCCGCCGCGGGGCCTGTGGACCCGGAGCGCGCGCGTCACCGTGGCGACCGCCGAGTCGTGGCTCGGGCGGCCGGTGGACGCGGATCCCTTCATCGACGCCGTGATCCTCCGCTACCTGGCCGCCCTCGGTCCCGCGACCGCGACCGATGCGGCCGTCTGGTCGGGGCTCGGCGGGATGGGGGAGGTCCTCGAGCGCCTGCGCCCGTCGCTCGTCACCTTCCGGGACGAGCGGGGCCGTGAGCTCTTCGACCTGCCGGGCGCCCCGCGGCCCGGTCCCGATGTGCCCGCCCCCGTGCGCTTCCTCCCCCGCCACGACAACCTGCTGCTCTCGCACGCCGACCGCCGCCGCGTCGCGGACGACCGGGTGCGACGCGCACTGGCCCCCGCGGTCGCGACCGGCGGCGGCTCGGTGCTGCTCGACGGCTTCCTCGCGGCGGCGTGGAGCGTCGAGCGCGAACGGGACGGCCGCCCGGCGGCGATCGTCGTGCGCCACCCCGGCCGCCCGCGGGGCAAGGACGCAGGGAGATCGCATGGCTGAGGCTATGCGTTCGACCGAGGACGCAGCATCCGCGATGATTTGCAGCGAGCCAGAACCCGGCGGAGGTTGGTTGACGCTCCACTAGCTAGCCGAGCGCCCCGATCTGGGCGAGGAGGCTCAGCACGTCGAGGTGGTGGGTGAGCTCCGCGACCCTGCCGTCCCGGGAGGAGACCCAGAGGGTCGCCACCGCGGTCACCTCGGCGCCGCTCGCCGGGATCGGGCCGGTCGGCGTGGGCAGCGGGCCCTGGTGGGTGCCCCTCCACACCACGTCCTGCACGGCGAGGTCGCCGTCGCCGACGGCCCGCCGCACGTCTCCGTGGACGTCGGGCAGCGCGACCTTCCACTCGCGTAGCGCCTCGAGGTACGGCTCGACGCCCTCGATGCGGCGGCCGGTGCCGGCCTCGATGTAGACGACGTCGTCGTGGCAGAGGTCGCGGAAGACCTCCCAGTCGGCGGTGTTGAACGCCTCAAGCGTGCGCGAGGCGAGCGAGAGGGTCGCCGTGGTGCTCATCGTGCCTCCTCCTGTGTGTTCGCCGGTGTGCGGGGCGAACGTAGTCCTCCGGGGATCGCCAGGTGAGACGCTCAGGCCCGCAGCGCGACGGCCTGCGCCAGGAAGGCCTCCAGCACCTGCGCCGTGGACTCGTCGCACGAGGCGATGGTCAGCGTGCGCACCTGGGCGCCGTCGCCCTCCAGGAGGCCCTCGGGGTCGAAGAGCGCGACGCCGTGCTCCCACACCACGAACGCGCGCGCCGGATAGGTGAAGACGCCGGCCACGTAACCGGCGGCGGGATGATGCAGCGTCAGGGCGCCCCACCCCCGGGCGACGCGCTCGCGCAGTGCGGGCTCGGCCCCGGTGAGCACCTCCCGGGCCCAGAGGGCGCGCGCGGCGTGGGGGCGCCCGCCGAGGAAGGCGACGGCCTCCTCGGCGGTGGCCCAGCGGGGCGGCACGCTCAGGCGGCCCGGCGTGCGGGCGGCCAGCCGGCGCCGGCCGCCGGGGCCTCGGGGGGCGGGGTCGTCCGAGCCATGGCCCAGGATAGGACGGGCCGTCCGGCCCGCGCCCCGACGGACCGTCGCCACCATCCCTGGGGTGCGGGTCCACCGGTATCCCCCGCATCTAGCGTAGAAGCGTCCCTTGTCGGTCCGCGCCACCACGGTTAGCCTGAGGCCCCATGCCACCCTCGTCAGACCCGCCCTTCGTCCACCTCCACGTCCACTCGCACTACTCGGTCCTGGACGGGGCGTGCAAGATCGACCGGCTGCTGGACCGGGTCGAGGAGATGGGGCAGAGCGCGGTGGCGCTCACCGACCACGGCGTCATGAGCGGGGCGGTCGAGCTGTACCGCCAGGCGACCAAGCGGGGCATCACCCCGATCGTCGGCCTCGAGGCGTACGTGGTCGACGACCACAACGCCCGCCCGGCCAAGGAGCGGCGCAACCACCTGACGCTCCTCGCCGAGACCACCGAGGGCTACTACAACCTCATCAAGCTCTGCTCGGCCGGGTACCTCGAGGGCTATCACCGCAAGCCCCGCATCTCGCACGAGCTGATGGAGCGCTACTCGGACGGCATCATCGCCCTGTCGGGCTGCCTGTCGGGCGTCGTGTGCCAGAGCCTCGAGCGCGAGGACGTCGCGGCGGCGCGCGCCGAGCTCGACGCGCTGGCGAACATCTTCGGGCGCGACGACGTCTACGTGGAGATCCAGCACGCGGGGCTCGATGTCCAGACGGGCATCAACAACCACCTCAAGCGCATCGCGGCCGAGGCAGGGCTTCCTATGGTGGCGACCTGCGACGCGCACTACCCGTGCCGCGAGGACGCCGACTCGCACGAGGCGCTGCTGGCGATCCAGACCCGCGACGTGCTGAGCAACCCGAAGCGGTTCCGGTTCACGACGAAGGAGTTCTACCTCAAGACCGGTGCCGAGATGGCGGCCGCGCTGCCGGACTTCGTGGACATCCTGCCGGTGTCGCTGGAGGTGGCCGAGCGCTGCAAGGCGCTCTCGCTGCCGCTCGGCGACATCAAGCTGCCGCGGTTCCCGGTGCCGGGCGGCGAGACCGACGAGGTCTACCTCGAGCGCCTCTGCCGCGAGGGCATGGCCCGCCGCTACCCCGGCGGTCAGCCCGCCAACGCCGAGGAGCGCCTGCGCTTCGAGCTCGGCGTCATCAAGGAGATGGGCTTCGCCAGCTACTTCCTGATCGTGTGGGACTACATGCGATGGGCCCGTGAGAACGGCGTGGGCGTCGGCCCGGGCCGTGGCTCGGCGGCCGGCTCGCTGGTGGCCTACTCCCTGCGGATCGTGGACCTCGACCCGCTCGAGCACGACCTGCTCTTCGAGCGCTTCCTCAACCCCGGGCGCAAGAGCATGCCCGACATCGACACCGACTTCGCCGTCGCCGGCCGCGACCGCGTGGTGCAGTACGTCACCGAGAAGTACGGCTCGAGCGCCGTCGCGCGCATCGGCACCTTCGGCAAGCTGCTCGCCCGCGCGGTGGTGCGCGACTCGGGCCGCGTGCTCGGCCACACCTACGGGCAGGTCGACCGCCTCGCCAAGCTCGTGCCCGAGCGCCCGATCGGCATCAAGCTGGCCGACGCGATGAAGCCCGGCACCGAGCTCGCGCAGGCCTACGCCGACGACGCGGTCGTCCGCGAGATCCTCGACACCGCCCTCCCGCTCGAGGGCCTGGTGCGCAACGAGGGCGTGCACGCCGCCGGCGTCGTGATCGCCCCCAGCGACATCACCGACTACCTGCCCGTGCGCACGGACGACGAGGGCAACGTCGTCACCCAGGTCCCCGACCACGACGTGGAGGCGCTCGGCCTCCTCAAGATGGACTTCCTCGGCCTGCGCAACCTCGACGTCATCCAGGGCGCGCTGGAGCTGATCGAGGACCGCAGCGGCACGGCGCTCGACATCGAGACGATCCCGATCGACGACCCGGGCACCTACGCCATGCTCGCGCGCGGCGACGCCATCGGGGTGTTCCAGTTCGAGTCGAGCGGTATGCGCGAGGCCCTGCGCGAGGTGCGTCCGACCGAGTTCGCCGACCTGATCGCCCTCGTCGCGCTCTACCGCCCGGGCCCGATGGCCTTCATCCCCACCTATGCGCGCAACAAGCGCGACCCCTCGCGGGTCACCTTCGAGGACCCGCGCCTGGAGACGATCACCGGCCCGACCTACGGCGTGGCGGTCTACCAGGAGCAGCTGATGGCGATCTCCCGGCAGCTCGCCGGGTTCTCGCCGTCGCGCGCCGACGACCTCCGCAAGGCCGTGGGCAAGAAGGACAAGGTCCTGATGGCCTCGCTGAAGGACGAGTTCGTCGCGGGCTGCATCGAGAGCGGCACCGACAAGAAGGTGGCGCAGAGCCTCTGGGGCCTCTGCGAGGCCGCCGGCGACTACTCCTTCAACAAGAGCCACGCCGCCTGCTACGCCCTGCTGGCCTACCGCACCGCGTACCTCAAGGCGAACCACCCCGCCGAGTACATGGCGTCGCTGCTCAGCTCGGTGATGGACACCAAGGACCGCGTGCCCTTCTACGTCGCAGCCTGCACCGACATGGGCCTCTCGGTGCTGCCGCCCGACGTCAACGTCAGCCGCTCGGACTTCGCCGTCACGGGCGAGACGGAGATCCGCTTCGGGCTCTCGGCCGTGAAGGGCGTGGGCGAGAACGCGGTCGCCGCGATCATCACCGCGCGCGACGAGGGCGGGCGCTTCACGACCCTGTGGGACTTCTGCCGCCGGGTCGACCAGGCCCAGGTCAACAAGCGCGCGCTGGAGAGCCTGATCCGGGGCGGGTCGCTCGACTCCACCGGCGACAGCCGTCTGGGGATGATGGAGACGATCGCCGCCGCGGTCGGCCAGGCCACGCGCCGGCGCTCCGACATCGCGGCGGGGCAGGAGTCGCTCTTCGGCGCGATGGGGAGCCCCGACGCCGCCGTCGAGCTCGACCCGCCGATCCCCTCGCGGGAGATGCCCAAGGACGAGCTGCTGGCCGCCGAGAAGGAGGCGCTCGGGCTCTACGTCTCCAGCCACCCGCTCCAGGACTGCCGCCAGCAGCTGGCGCGCGCGACCACCTGCGGCATCGCCTCACTCGGCGAGCGCGCCGACGGCGAACCCGTCACGGTCGGAGGCATGCTCGGCGCCGTCAAGAGCATCACCACCCGCAAGGGCGACCCGATGATGTTCGTGAGGCTGGACGACCTCGAGGGCTCGGTGGAGGTGGTCGTCGTGCCGGCCGTCATGGCCGACGCCCGCGACCTGCTGACGCTGGACGCGATGGTGCTGATCACCGGGCGCATCGACCAGAAGGGGGAGGGCGAGACCAAGCTCGTGGCCCAGTCGGTGCGCGCCTTCCGCCCGGAGGAGGGCGGCGAGCAGGAGCGCCTCGTGGTGAAGGTCGACATGTCCCGCCTGGCGGAGATCCCCTTCAGCGAGCTCCGCCGCCTGCTGGTGGACCACCATGGCGACGCCGCGGTGGTCATGGACGTCACCACCGGCCAGGGTCGCCGCCGGCTGTTCCTGGGCGAGGAGTTCAAGGTGAACCCGCGCGCCAACAGCCTGGTCGCCGAGCTGAAGACCCTCTTCGGCGAGCGCTGCGTGGCCTGATCCGGGGGCGCTTCCGGGCGTCGGGCCCGCCGCCTTGACCGCGCGGCGGAGGAGGGCCTTAATACGCCGGTGCCCAGGTCCCGCCCATCGTGAGACAGAGCGCCGCCGCCACCGCCCTGGTGGCCGGGTCGTGCCGCCAGTGCCCCGTGTCGTGCGAGCGCGTCGTCCAGCCGGCCGGCTGCGTCGAGGCGGATTGCCCGCGCCTCTACTCCTACGAGCGCGACGGCCGCACCTGGATCGGGTGCCTCGAGGGCATCTACCAGGTGGAGGTCGACCTCGACGGCCTGCGGCGCCTGCAGCGCACGGCCGCCGGCTTCGGCGGCCTGCGAGCCGCGCGTGAGCCCCTCGGGATCTGCCGCTCGACGGTGGAGCGCACCTTCGAGCACCGCGGCGCATCGGAGTGCGTCAACCCGGGCTTCCTGCTCTCGGGCGCCGGCGAGTACGTCGTCACGGCGTCCCGCCGCGCGGGCGACGGCTGACCGACTCCCGTCGGTGACGGCCCGGCCGACCGGACGCCCCGGCCGCGGGTAGGGTTCCCGCCGTGTCCGCGCCCGCCCCGATCGGCCTGATCACCGGCACCGGGCTCTACGAGCTGGAGGGCCTGGAGCACGCCCGCGTCGAGGAGGTGACGACGCCCCACGGCACGGCGACGGTCACCCTCGGGACCCTCGCCGGCGTCCCGGTCGCCCACGTGCCCCGCCACGGCGCCGGGCACGCGCGCCTGTCGCACCAGGTGACGCCGCGGGCGAACGTCGCCGCCATCGCGGCTCTCGGCGCGCGGGCGCTGGTCTCCACGACCGTCTGCGGCGCGGTCGATCCGTCGCTCGATCTGGGTCAGCTGATCGTGTTCGACGATCTGCACTTCCCCTCCAACCGTCTCGCCGACGGCTCCCTCTGCACGCTCTTCACCGGACCGGAGATCCCGGGGCGGGGTCACTGGATCTACGAGCTGCCCTTCGGCCCGGGCGTGCGCACCGGCCTGATCGAGGGCGCGCGTGCCGCGGGCATCACCGTCCGCGACGGCGGCGTCTACGGCCACGTCGACGGGCCACGCCTGAACACCGTCAGCGAGATCGCCCAGCTGGCGGCGGCCGGCGTCGCGGCCGTCAGCCAGACCGGCGGACCCGAGACCGTCCTCGCCGGGGAGGCGCGGCTGCCGTTCGCGCTCATCGGCTTCGTCACCGACCACGCCAACGGCGTCATGCCCGAGCTGACGCCGGCCGAGACGCTGGCCCGGCTCTTCTCGGAGAGCGCCGGCGTCTTCCAGCGCGCCCTGCGCTCCGCCCTACCGGTCGTCGCCGCCGATCCCGGCCCCCCGGCCGGAATCGTCTTCTCGCTCTAGCCCCGGACCGCGGCGTCCTCGCGGGCGAGGGCTTCGGCCCGCTCGCGGATGGTCAGCAGCATCTTGCGCTCCATGACCCAGGAGCCCGGCTCCATCAGCGGGTAGCCGATCCAGTCGCGGGCGCCCCATGCGCCGCGGTCGATCCGGTTGCGGCTCACGAGCCGGGTCCGCCCACCGACCGGGCGGAGCACGAAGGCCCACACCCAGGCGCCGTTGGTCGAGCGGATCACCATCGCGCTCTCGCGGTCGAGCCGCTCGACCCGCATCCCGTAGCCCGGCATCGGTATCTCGTCGCCGACCCGCAGGTCCTGCAGCTCCGGCACGATGCGGTCGACGTTGCGGATGTCGATGCCGAGCCGGCGCTCGATCCAGTCGTAGGTGTAGGCGCCGCCGCGGCCCGGGCCCATCTGGACGAGCCACGGCCACACCGCCCAGGGGGGCGCGTCGATCTCGACGGCCCGGGTCGAGACGATGTCGGCCGCCGGCATCAGCTCGTCGCCGGGGAGCGGGCCTCCCGCCTCCTCGGCGGTCGCTCCCCAGCCCAGGTGCCATGGGCGCAGCACGGCGCCGTACGCCCAGGCGCCCACCACCACCGCGCCGATCGACCATGCCACCCGGTTCCTCATGACGAGAGCGTCCTCCCGGGGCCGGCCGCCGGCATCCGCGTCGGCCCCCATCCCGGCTGCGGGTGCAGCGCGTCGGGCGCGGGTCGCCGCCGCTCCGGCGGAACGCGAGGGCCGCGCGCCCCATCGCGACGTCAAGACGGGTTCGCGCGTCAGGAGAACTCCCGCTCGCGGCGGACCACCAGCAGCCAGGTCAGCACGCCCGAGAGGGCCACCAGCACCAGGGCGGCGAAGCTCGCGTCGGCCCAGAAGGCGTCCTCGGCCGCGCTCCAGACGCGCGTCGCGAGCGTCGGGAAGCCGGCCGGGGCGAGCAGCAGCGTCACGGGCAGCTCCTTCATCGCCGACAGCAGTACGAGGCCGGCGCCGGCCGCGAGGCCGGGCGCCATCAGCGGCAGATCAACCGACAGCAGTCGCGACAGGCGGCCGCGGCCGAGCGTTCGCGCGGCGTCGTCGAGCGCCCGCGGCACCCCGGTCACGGCGACCCGCGCCGGGCCGAGGGCGAGCGCGCCGAAGTGGAGCGCGTAGGCGCCCACCAGCAGGGGGAGCGTCTGGTACAGCGCGCCGACGGCGCCCGGGCTGTTGAGGGTCCAGAAGGCGAGGGCGAGGGCGATCACGATGCCCGGCAGCGCGAAGCCGCCGGTGATCAGCGCGTCCGCCACGGAGCCCAGGCGCCCGCCGTGGCGGCCACGGAGGAAGGCCACCGGCAGCACCACGCCGACGGCGACGATCGCGGCCAGGCCGCTCGCGAGCGAGGTGTTCAACGCCGGCTCGATGAGGCGCTCCGGGTTGCCGATCAGCGAGGACGGCCGCGACGATCCCTCGGCGGCGCCGCGTACGGCCCAGTATCCGAGCACCGCCACGGGGGCGACCAGGGCCAGCGTCAGCAGCCCCCCGACGAAGCCGAGCGCCGGGAGGCGCCAGGGTCCCAGCCCCACCACGAGCGCCCCGCCCTCGCGGCGCACGTCGCTGCGCACGGGCCCGGCCACCGAGCGCTGGCCGACCACGACGACGATCGCCAGCAGGCCGAGCGCCAGGCTCAGCGCCGCCGCCACCGGCGGATCGACGAGCCGGTTGGAGTAGATCGCCCGCGTCAGGGTGTCATAGCGCAGGAGCTGCACCGCGCCGAAGTCGGCGATCACGTAGAGGAAGACCAGCAGGCCACCCGCGGCGATCGCCGCCCGCGTCTGCGGCAGCACGACCGTCCGGAAGGTCTCCAGCGGCCCGCTGCCGAGCAGCCGGGCCGACTCCTCCATGGAGGGCGACAGCTGGCGCAGGCGCGCCGCCACCGGCAGGTACACGTACGGATAGGTGAGCAGCGTCAGGACCGTGAAGGCGCCCGCGAAGCCGTCGACCTGCGGCAGCGTGCCCACGCCGAGCGGACCCAGGATCCGCTCGAGCAGGCCGCCGCGGGCGAAGGCGGCGATCAGCGCGAACGCCCCGATGAAGGAGGGCAGCACCAGCGGCAGCGGCAGCAACAGCCGCAGCGCCCGCCTGCCGGGCAGATCGGTGCGGGTGACCAGCCAGGCGGCCGCCGTGCCGACCACGGCGGTCGCGAGGGCCACCGCCGTGGCCAGGCCGAGGCTGCGGGCCAGCGGGCCGAGGAGGGCCGCGTCGCCGGCCACCTCCCAGAAGCCGCCCTCGTCGATGGTCCTCACCAGGAGGTACGCCAGCGGTGCCGCGAACGGCACCGCCAGCAGCACCACCACGATCCGGAGGCCGATCCCCCGCGGATCGACGCGGGCCGTGGTCACCCGCGTCGCGGGATCGAGGGATCCGCGCCCAGGCTCAGTTGAGTCCGGCCTCGGCGATCAGCTTGCCCGTGCCCTCGATGTCGCCGAGCTCGTCGGCCTGCTCTCCCGTGGGCGGGGCCAGCGTGTCCAGCGGCGGCACGCCGGTGGCCGCCGGGACGTCGTCGGCGAGCGGATACTCGAACGTCTCGGTGGCGAAGTAGCGCTGACTCTCCTCCGACAGCAGGAACGCGATGAAGCGCTCGGCGTCCTCGGTCGCGTCCGTGCCCGCCACGACGCTCGCCGAGCTCGGGATCACGAGGCCCCCGATGTCGCCGTCGGCGAACTGGTGGTTGCGGCTCGGCAGGCCGGGGTCCTCGGCCAGGAAGCGGAAGTTGTAGTAGTGGTTCACGAGCCCCATCGGCACCTCGCCGCGGCTCACGGCCTCGACGATCGCGTTGTTGTTGGCGTAGGGCCGCGCGTCGTTGTCGACCATGCCCTCGAGCCACTCGCGGGCGGCGTCCTCACCCTCGAGGACCCTCATGGCGGTGATGAAGTCCTGGAAGGAGCCGTTGGTGGGCGCCAGGCCGACCTCGCCGGAGAAGCGGGGGGCGGTCAGGTCGAACACCGAGTCGGGCAGGTCGGTCTCCGAGACCAGGTCCGAGTTGTAGACGAGCACCCTCTGGCGCCCGCTGATCCCGACCCAGCGGCCGTCCGGATCCTCGAACGCGGGGTCCACGAGGTCGAGGACATCCTGCGAGAGCGGGGCGAGGAGGTCCTCACCGGCGAGGAACGCGGTCGCGCCCGGGCTCTGGCCCCAGTAGACGTCGGCCGGGCTGCGGTCGCCCTCGGTGTCGATGAGAAGGGCGAGGTCGTTCGTGTCGCCGTAGCGCACGTCGACCGCGATGCCGGTCTCCTCGGAGAACTGCTCCAGCAGGGGTCCGACGAGGCTCTCCGTGCGGCCCGTGTAGATCGTGAGGGCGTCACCGTCGTCACCGCATCCGCTCGCCCCGAGGGCGATCAGCGCCGCCGCCGCGATCGTCGCCACCACCACCGTCACTCGCCTCATGCCACGCCCTTCCGATCTCCTCGTACGGCCCTCGCGGCCGTGCGCCGTCTGGCGCCGGAGCGCAGTCTAAGGCGAACCATCATTGAATATAAGGTGGACCTTACAAGTGGGGGACGGACGGGCCCGTCACCCCGGCCACAGCCCCCGGACGCCCGCGGGTCCGGGGCTCAGGCGGCCACGGCGGCGGCCGTTGCGGCGCCTACCCCGTACGCGACGGTCGGGTCGCCCGTGAACTCGAGGTCGACCCGGTCGCCGGGGCCGAGGCGGGGGGCACCGATCACGCGCGAGCGCACCACCGGGCCCTCGTCGAGGTCGACCAGGTAGACGGCGTCGTGGCCGTAGTACTCGACGGCCGTCACGGTGGCCAGGTCGCCCGGTACGGCGAGGACCCGCTCCGGCCTGACCATCACCTCGACCGGCCCGAGGGGGCCGCCGAGCACCGGGATCGGCCCGATCGGGGTGTGGGCCACCTCGCCGTCCCCGTGTCCGGGGATGAAGTTCGCGTCGCCGATGAACTCGGCGATCTCCCGCGTGGCCGGCAGCTCGTAGAGGCGGGACGGGGGGCCCTGCTGCACCACGCGCCCGGCGCTCATGACGGCGACCTCGTCGCCGACCATGAAGGCCTCCTCCTGGTCGTGCGTCACGAAGATCGCCGTCGCGTCGATCGCGGTCAGCATCCGCCGCACCTCGAGGCGCAGCTCGGCGCGGAGCGGTGCGTCCAGGCTCGAGAAGGGCTCGTCGAGGAGCATCACCGAGGGGCGCGGAGCGAGGGCACGGGCGATGGCGACACGCTGAGCCTGGCCTCCCGAGAGCGTCGAGGTGGTGCGCTCCTCGAAGCCCGACAGGCCGACCAGCTCGAGCGCCTCCGACACGCGCCGGCGGTGCTCGGGATCGCGCCGGGGCAGCCCGTAGCCGACGTTGCGGGCCACGGTCAGGTGGGGGAAGAGGGCCGCATCCTGGAACACCATCCCGATGTGCCGCCGCTCGGGCGGCACGAACGCTCCGAGCCCCGAGAGGACGCGATCGGCCACCCGCACCTCGCCGGCGTCCGGGCGCTCCAGCCCGGCGACGGCGCGCAGGAGCGTGGTCTTGCCGCAGCCGCTCGGACCGAGCAGGGCGACGAGGGATCCGGCGGGCACGGTGAGGTCGACCCCCTGCAGCACCGGGGTCGCGCCGAACGACTTCGCCAGACCGGCGACGAGGACGCTCTCAGAGGCCGAGGGACGGCCCTCCCGGGTGTGCAACGTGTGGCGAGCGAAGTCCGCGCATTCGGTGGACCTTATCGTGCCGACCGCTCTAAAGGGAGCGGCGGAGGGTTTTATCCCGGCAGCACGTACAGGCCGGCTGCGGCCCGCTCACCGATGACCCGCTCGGCGCCGTCCACGAGGACGGTCAGCTGGCCGGCGGCCGGGTCGACGCGCAGCACCTCGACCTCGGTGCCGGGCACCAGGCCCTGCTCGTAGAACCAGTGCAGCAGATCGCCGTCGTGCTCGGCCAGCCGCACGATGCGCGCCGCTCCCGAGTCGATCTGGGACAGCGCCCGCAGGTCCCGGTTCTCCTCCTGCTCGTGCGAGGTGTCGACCGGCCATCCGTGCGGGCAGCGCTCCGGGTTGCCGAGCTGCACCGCGAGGCGCTCGACCATCTCGTCGGAGAACGCGTCGCCGAGCTCGTCGGCGTGAACGTGCGACTCGGCGGGCGTGTAGCCCATGAAGTCGGTCAGGAAGCGCTCGATCACCCGGTGGTGGCGGACGACCCGCTCGGCCTGGGCGCGGCCGCGCTTGGTGAGGAGCGGCCCCTTGCGCGGGCCCCGCTCGATCAGTCCCTCCGACTCCAGCCGCTTGAGCATCTCGCTGGCGGTCGGGGGCGTGACGCTCAGCATCTCCGCGACCCGCGCCGCCGGCACGGGCGCCTCCTTCACCACGGGGCCGTACTCGCCGACCGGAGTGGCCAGGAAGTAGATGGCCTCGAGGTAGTCGTCGATCGAGTGCGTGCGCGCCATGGGGCCATGCTAGCGGGGACGGCGCGGGCGCGGCCACCGTCGGGCCGGAGCCGTGCGTCGCCGGGGCTGGCACGCGGGCGCCCTATTGGTTACATTCGCCACATGGAGTCGTCGCCGGGCAGCTGGGCGAGACCGCGCCGCATACTCGTCGTCGCCAACGAGACGTGCGCCGCGCAGGGTGTGGTGGACGAGGTCCGGTATCGCGCGGGCGAGAGGGGCGAGGTCCTCGTGGTGGCCCCGGCGCTCGCGCGCACGCGCCTCGAGCACTGGCTCACCTCCGACCTCGAGCGACGTCAGGCCGAGGCCGGCACGCGGCTGGAGTCGTCGATCGCGGCCTTCGCGGGCGCCGGGCTCAACGCCCGCGGGCACCTCGGCGACGCCGACCCGCTGCAGGCGCTCGACGACGCGCTGCGCATCTTCGAGCCGGACGAGGTCGTGATCTCCACCCACCCGCACCACCGCTCGTCATGGCTCGAGCGCAACGTCGTGCGGCGGGCGCGCGAGCGTTACGACCTCCCGATCACTCACGTGGTCGTCGATCTCGAGCACGAGCGCACGACCCCCGACGCCGACGTGCGTCACCGCGCGATGACCGGGGGCGCCCGGCGCGTACGGCTCTTCCACGCGTCCGACTACGACGAGGCGATGGCGATCCAGAGCAGCGGCTTCCGCGACCGGCCGAGCCCGGGCAGCCCGTCGGGCGTCTGGCTCACCGACCGCCCTCCGGTCACCGAGGACGCCGGCGACGCGTGGGTGGTGTTCGCGGTGGACGTCCCCGAGGACGTCGTCAGCGCGTACGAGCGGGGCGCCGAGGGCGAGGCGCGGCGCTACCTCCTGCCGGCCGAGCTCCTCAACCGCCACGGCCCGCCGGTCGCCGAGGGCGACTGGTCCGAGTAGACCGGGCCCTCAGGGCCCGGTGATCGTCACCGAGTCGATGTAGATCGGGCTGACCGGGGTCTGCGCCGCCGGGTCGCCCGGATCGGCGTCCGGATCGGCGAAGCCCTCGATCGTGCGCGCCACGTCGAGGCCCTCCACGACGCGGCCGAACCGCGCGTAGGCGTTCGGGAGCGCCGAGGCGTCGCCGGTGACGATGAAGAACTGCGATCCCGCGGTGTCGGGACCGGCGTTCGCCATCGCCAGGTCGCCCGCGGCGTATCCGTCGTCGGGGAGCTCGTCGGGGATCGCGTAGCCCGGGCCGCCGCGGCCGGTGCCCTCGGGGTCGCCGCCCTGGATCACGAAGCCCGAGACCACCCGGTGGAAGGTGAGGCCGTCGTAGAAGCCCTCGCGGGCGAGGAAGACGAAGTTGTTGACCGTCGTCGGCGCCGCCGCGGCGTCGAGCGCGATCACGATCGGACCGCAGGAGGTCTCGAGCGTGGCCCGGTAGTCGGCCGAGGTGTCGATCGTGACCTCCGGCGCCGCCGTGTAGGTCTCGGGGCTCGGCGCGGGGTCGGGCTCGCGCGCGACGCAGGTCTCGCCGGCCGGCGAGGTCACGGTGGTGCCGGCCGACGCGCCGCCGGGTGCCGTCGAGGCTGCGGGGGTGGAGGCGGAGGGCTCGGGGGCGTCGTCGTCGTCGCCGCACGCGGCGGCGGTCGCGATCAGCACGATGCACGCCGAGGCGGCCAGCAGTCGTCTCGGGGACCTCATCGCCGCGAGTCTACCCGGGCCTCCGGCGGGCACGGGCGTCAGGTGCGTATCCCCACGCCGCGGACGAACGTGACCCACGCCCAGCCCAGCATCGCGACCGCCAGGCCGAGCGTGACGCCCACCGACAACCGGGGGTCGATCTCCGAGGCCCCGAGCATGCCGTGCCGTGCGGCGACCACCATGTAGAAGATCGGGTCCGCGTGGGTGAGCGCCCGCCAGGGCTGGCCGAGGGCGTCGATCGAGTAGAAGACCCCCCCGAGGAAGACCAGCGGCTGGATCACCAGGTTGCCGACGACGTTCTGCTGGTCCCAGCCCGTCGAGTAGAGGCCCACCACGATCCCGAGGGCCGAGAAGGCGACGCTCGTGCCCGCCAGCGCGGCGGCGAGCACCGCGGGATGCTCGACGGGGTAGCTGACGAACACCCGCGCGGCCGCCAGGGTGAGCGCGCCGATCAGGAGGCTCCGCACCACGCCGCCCGAGAGGTACCCCAGCAGCAGCTGGGTGGCCGTCATCGGGCTGCTCGCCGGGTCCTCGATGAAGCCGTCGTTGCGGGCCTGGAAGATCGATGTCGCCGTGTTGCCGAAGGCCGAGGTCGCGACGCCCATCAGCACCAGGCCCGGCACGATGAAGCGCTCGTAGGGCACGCCGTCGATCAGCCGGATGCTGGCGCCGAGCGCCACCCCGAAGACGACGATGAACAGCGCCGCCGACACCACCGAGGGCGCGATCGTCTGGTTCCACAGGCGCAGCACGCGCAGCACCTCGCGCTCGGCGAGCGCGGCCGTGCCGCGCCGCCGCGCGCGCCGGATCTCCGCCGTGGTCATGCTCAGCGCCCGACCAGCTGCAGGTAGACGTCCTCGAGGCGCGTCGCGCCGAACTGCGCCCTCAGGTCGGGCGGCGCGCCCTCGGCCACGATCCGTCCCGAGCGGATGAAGGCCACCCGCTCGCAGAGCGCCTCGGCCTCCTCCAGGTAGTGCGTGGTCAGGAGGATGGTGGTCCCGTCGGCGTGCAGCGCCCGGATGTAGTCCCAGAGGTCGTGGCGCAGCTCGAGATCGACGCCCGCCGTCGGCTCGTCGAGGATCACGAGGCGGGGGCGGTGCAGCAGGGCCCGGGCGAGCAGGAGCCGCCGCCGCATGCCGCCCGACAGCTGGTGGGCATAGGCCGTCGCCTTCCCCGACAGGTCGAAGGCGCGCAGCATCTCGTCGGCCCGCCCGGCGGCGTCCCTGCGCGACATTCCGAAGTAGCGGCCGTGCAGCGACAGCAGCTCGCGCACCGGCACGAAGCGGTCGAGGGCGACGTCCTGCGGCGCGTAGCCGATCGACTGGCGGGCGGCGCCCGCCGAGTCGCCCCAGGCCGCGGCTCCGAACACGCTGATCGATCCGGCGCCCGGGCGCGTCAGGCCCACGACGCTGCGGATCAGCGTCGTCTTGCCGGCGCCGTTGGGGCCGAGCAGGCCGAAGAAGGAGCCCTCGGGCACGGAGAGGTCGAGGCCCGCCAGCGCGTCCACGCCGCCGGCGAAGGACTTGCGCACGCCCTCGCAGAGGAGGGCGGGTGGGGTGCCGTCGATCACGACCCGCGACGGTATCGCGTCGCGGCACCCCCTGCCCGGGTCCGGCGGGACCCGCCCCGATTCAGGCTCAGACGGCCGGGTCGCCCCCGCCGCCGCGCAGCTTGCGCAGCACGACGACCACGGCGCCGGCGGCCGCCCCGACGATCGCGATCCGGCCGATCGCGCGCCGGACGCGGCCCTTCTTCTTCGGGGCCTCGACCAGCCCGCTCACGGCCTTCTGCAGATCGTGGGCGGAGCTCTCCACGCGGCGCTGCAGCTTGCGGTCCTTCGCGAGCCTCTTCGCGGCCTTCTTGGGCGGCGTGCCGCTGATCTCGCCGGTGACCTCGCGACCGGTGGCGAAGGCCTGGCGCAGCGCCTCGTGCAGCTCGGGGTCGTTCATCGCCTTCGTGACGATGGGGCGGACCGTCTCCACCAGTGCGGCGGCGCGGTCTGCTGCCGCGGACTTCTTGAGCATGTGTCCTCCCTCGGCCTCGTGACGTGTGCCCGGACGCAGCCGGCCGACCCTCCGGCGCACCTCGCGACGCGCCACCGCACGGGCGACCCGGAACGTGATGTAGCCGATGACGGCCTGGCGACGTTTGAGCACGCGGCAACTGTAATGCCGCAGGGGGCGTCCGGCGAAACCCCGGCGTCGTTAGGCTCCGCCCGATGCACTCCGATCGCAGGTTCGTCCTCTCCCGGCACGGGCGGACCGACTACAACGCCCTTCACATCCTCAACGGCGACCCGTCGGTGCCCGTCGCGCTCGACGACGCCGGCCGCCGTCAGGCGCGCGAGCTGGGCGAGCGCCTGGCCGGCGTGCCGATCGATCTCGGGGTCCACACCCGCTTCCCGCGGACGCGGCAGACGCTCGACATCGTCCTCGCCGGGCGCGACGTGCCGCGGGTGGAGTGCCCCGACCTCGACGATGTCGCCCTCGGCGAGTTCGAGGGTGCCTCGGCCGGCGAGTACCGCACGTGGCGACGGGCGCGACCGCAGGAGGCCCGCCCGGCCGGCGGCGAGAGCCGGATGGACGTGCTGATCCGCTACATCCGCGGGTTCGAGCGCCTCCTGGACGCCCCGGCCCGGGCCCCGCTGATCGTCACCCACGACATCCCGATCCGCTTCCTCGCCAACGCCCTGACCGGCGACGACCCCCTCGACGGGCCCGTGACGGCGGTCGCGAACGCCACCGAGATCGTCGTCGCGGAGGCCGATCTGGCCCGCGCGCTGGACGTCATGCGCCGACGGGTGCCCGGAGCGGCCCCGTGAGCTACCATGCGCGGGACTCCGCGCAGCGGAGCGAGCCGTGCGTACAAGAAGAAGGATGACCAATGGCTGAGGGTGTCGTGAAGTGGTTCTCGTCCGAGAAGGGCTACGGATTCATCACGCCGGATGACGGCGGGAAGGATCTGTTCGTCCACTTCTCGGAGATCCAGGGCTCCGGTTACCGGAACCTGGAGGAGGGTCAGCGGGTCAGCTACGAGGCGACCGAGGGCCAGAAGGGCCCCCAGGCCTCGACCGTGCAGGCGCTCTAGCCGACGCGGGTAGTCCTTCCAGGCATCGAGAGGAGACGTTCTGGCGACAAAGCGGAAGCCTCGGGTGTGGACGTGCGGTTTTCGCGAGCGCCCCTAGAGCGGGGGGAAACCCCCGCTGTAGGCGGTCGCTCGCGCTGCGATTACCTTCACGCCGTGGGGCAGGCAGACCGGGCACGGCACCCGGTTGGTGACGGCGCGCGCGGCGTAGGTGACGCGCGCGCCGCTCGCCCGCGCGATCCGCGGGCAGTCGAGCCGATGAAAGGTCGACCCCGTGTAGGCGAGGGTCGTCGAGCTTCCAACCTCCGGTGGTCCGGCGGGGGTGCGGCGGGCGAATGTCACAGCTCGCGCTCACCCGTTGGGTCGGGGGTTGCACTGCGTGCCCGATCTGTGGGCACGTACGCGGGCGCGGTCGGTGGGGCCGTCGGCGCCGGAAATCGGATCCCGCATGAGGTTCCTTCTGTCCTCCTGTGGTCGATCCCCGGCGCCGGTTCCAAACGGCTCCATCGATCGCGTACGCGCGACTCTAGACGGGAGCGTAAGCCTCTGGCTAGGGGTGAGGGATAAGACCCCTCGGATGGGCGGGGAACGCCCGTTCGGGGAAGGACCTGCTTTCGCTGGCCGGCCGCGCCGTTCTCGTCAGTGTCGTCGTCCTGCTGGTGGCAGGCCTCGCGCCCCCGGCCACGTGGGCAGTCGCGGCGCTTCTTGTGCTTCCCACCTGGCGCGTCCTGTCGATCGCGGCCGCGCGCCAGCGCCTACGCGAGATCAGCACGCGCCTCGCGGCGATCGCCATGGACGACATCGACCGGATGAGCGGCGAGCAGTTCGAGGACCTCCTGGCCGACGTCTTCGCTGCACAGGGCTATGGGGTCGTCACCACCCCACGCACTGGCGACTACGGCGCCGATCTGGTGCTCGAGCTGCGGGGCGGTCGGACGGCGGTTCAGGTGAAGCGCCTCAGCCGACCCGTCGATCAGGCAGCGGTACGTGAGGCGCTCGGGTCCATGGCCATCTACTCGGCGACATCCGCGATGGTCGTGACCAACAACGGCTTCACGAAGCACGCCACCGAGCTCGCCCGTGTCAACGGGGTCCGTCTTTGGGATCGTGGTGCAGTCGCCACAGCGTTGGCCGATGGCTATACGCGGTCGATCGAGCTGCCGACCGTCACGCTCGAGGCTCTGGTAGGCGGCCGGATCGCCGGGCTTCTACGCCGCTGAGCGGACCGCCCCGATGCCCGCCGGCAGCATCGCGCCGCCGGCGCCGATCATGGCCGCGCCCGCCTCGCCGGCGCCGGTGAAGGCCCAGATGGCGCCGCCGGCGAGCACGAGCAGGGTGCCGGCGACGAGCTTTCCGAGGTTGATGATGTCCATCGGTGAACTCCTTCGGGGTGGGGGGGCTAGAGGCCGTACTTGTCGAGCAGGTGGCGCGTGACGCCGGCGACCTGGCGGGCGCCGTCCCAGCGGTGGCCGCGCCAGGTGATGAAGGCCCCGGGCGCCTCGAGGCCGTTGCGGGCGATGTTGCGCATCCGGCCGATGCACTCGTCCCAGCCGCGCCAGACCGGGTGGCCGGGCAGGCCGAGGCGCAGCGACCCGCCGAAGGGCGGCGGCCAGGGCGCCGCCGCGGCCGCCGTCGTCCAGGTGATCGTGTCGGGGTCGATCATGTTGGCGAGGCGATAGCCGCCGGCGAGCTCGCGCCAGATCTCGAGATGGACGTGCGCCGGCCCGTCGGCCCAGGGGCTGACGATCGCCACCCGCTGGCCGGCGGCGACCGGCTGGCCGACCACCACGTGGGGCGCGACGTGGCGCATCACGTAGACGAGGCCTGCGGGCGCGCGCACCTTGCAGGTGCCGCCGAAGACCTGGCCGGTCGTCCCGCGCGAGGGCTTGACCTCGACGACGACGCCGGCGACGGCGCTCCGCACCGGGTGGCCACCGGGTGCGAACCAGTCGAGGGCGGCGTGGTAGCGCCGGCCGTCGTCGTCGGGGGCGCCATCGGGGTCCGGGTAGCGGAAGGCCGAGCGCCCGCGCGGGGTGTCGAGGATCGGGTAGGCCTGCATGGGTCCTCCTCCTTGAGCGCTCATGGCACCGCGCGCATGTAGGCGTTGATCGCGATGTAGGGCGGCATGTTGTTGTGGGCGGAGCCGCCGCCGATCTGCGGCCCGGAGCCCGCCCATGCGACGATCGGCCGGCCGGCGAATGGCGCGGCGACAGTCAGGCCGTAGGTGGGCTCGCCGGCCTGTGTCACCGACTGGATCCCGAGCGCCGGCGTCTCGGCGAGCGTGAGCGTGTGGGTGCTCGCGCCGCCGGTCGACGCAGCGGGGAAACCCCCGCTCGGAACCAGCGGGAACCGGCCGCGCAGGTCGGGCATCTTGAAGAGCGTCGCCGGGTTGGAGGAGACGCCCCAGGTGTTCCCGAGCAGCGCGGCGAGCGCCGGGTAGATGCTGATGAGCACCTCTTGGCCCGAGCACCCCAGCCACCGAAGCGGGCTCTCGAGAGGATCGTTGTCGTAGGGGTAGCTCCCGCCGGCGAAGAAGACGATCCCGCCGATCGGGAAGCCTCCCCGCGAGGGCGGCGAGAACCCGGCCGCGGCGGGCGCGATCGGGATGTCGGTCGCGAACCCCGAGGGGACCGCCGGCTGGCGGGTGCTCACCCGAAGGTCCGCGCGTCGACGGTCACGCCGGCGGTGGTGCTCGCCGAGCGCACCCGCCAGCCAAAGGCCGGGCGCACCAGCGGGATCGAGTGCGTCCCCTCGAGCAGGAGCATCTCGCTGCCGACCGGGGGGTCGAAGTGGTCCTTCTCGATCCACTCGGTGATCTGCAGGTAGGCGTCGCCGCCCTTGACGGTGAGGTCGATCCGCACGAATCCCGGCATCGGTACGTACTTGGTGAAGCCGGCGTCGTAGACGGTCGGCAGGAGCCCGCCCGATGGCGGCGGCGGCGGCGAGGCGCCCGTGGTCGTGTTGTTGTCGGACGCGATCGGGCTCACAGGCCCCGCCCCGCGATCGCCCCGAGCGCCGTGAAGAGCACGGTGGCGCCCGCGTAGGCGGCCGCGCGCAGGCGCCGGCGCTCGCGCCGCGCCGCGCGCTCGCCGGAGATCTCCGACGTCAGGCCCTCGACCGCGGAGGCGACCCGATCGAGCGTGAGCGCCAGGTGGCCGACGCGCTCGAGCAGGCGGGCGGCGTGGCTCTCGGAGGCCACGCGCCACTCCTCGAGGCGCTCGATGCGGTCTACGACGGCGCTCATGGCGCCGCGGCCTCGAGGCCTCGGATCGGGCCGCGGCGGATCATCAGCAGGAGCACCGCCACCAGGGCGACGCCGGCGAAGGCGGCCGACAGCAGGTGGTGTAGGTACTCGGCATCGGAGGGGCTGATGCGAGTGGCCAGGCGCTCGATCACCACAGGTCCGTCTCCCCGCCGTCGGGGATCTCGATCGCCTGCGCGAGCTCGGCCGGGCGCGCCGGCGGGCGCTCGTACTCGTCGGAGTAGAGCCGCTGCCACACGCGCGCGTAGGCCCGCGCGCCCGCCGAGCCCGCGATCACCACCACCAGGCGCTCGTTGCCGTAGAGCCACGGCCGCGGCGCGTCGAAGGTCAGGCCCGGGCCGGTCGCATCGACGAGGCCGGTGCCCATCAGGTTCTCCGGGGCGTCGGCGTCGTCGACGAAGAGGCTGACGCGCGCGCCGGCGATCGCGGGCCCGGCGACGGCGACCATCTCGATCCGCGCGAGGGTGCCGGAGACGACCCTCGGCAGCGTGATCGAGCCGGCGCCGCCCACCAGGTCGACGGATGCGGTGGGGCGGTCCCAGCGGAACAGGCGGGGCGCGAAGGTCGCGACGTTGTGGTGGTCCATCAGGCGGCTCCTCTGGTGGCGACGGTCCGGGCGACGGCGGCCGGCGCAGGGGTGCCGAAGGCTTTGGATGCGCCCTGGCCCACGAGCCACACGCCGATCACGCCGAGCAGGGTGAACGCGATGATCTTGAGGGCGAAGTCCTTCACGAAGCCGATCGCGGCGCCGGCGGCATCGAGCGGGTTGGGGATCCGGTCGAAGATG
>LNEQ01000106.1 GCA_001464995.1 Actinobacteria bacterium Ga0077541 | reverse complement strand
GGCTACGAGCCGTGCACCGCCCCGCCCCGCGCATGGGCCGCCCTGGCCGCGGAGATGGCGGGCGCCACGGTCGCCGACCCGGTGCCCGAGAGCTGGCGGGCGATCGCACTCGCCGCCGGCTGCCCCGACCCCGCCCGCGGCTGGCTCGAGGATGCCGGCCCGCCGCCGGACCGCGACCGCGACCTCGCGGCGGCGGCGGCCAGCGAGGAGGCGATCCAGCTCACGGTCACCGCACTGGCGCGCTTCTTCCCCGGGCTCGTGTAGCCCCGGGCCCGAGCGCGCGGGAGCTCGGGCGTCACCCGTCCAACTGATCGACGGTGCAGGAGCGCGGGTCGCGGTCGTCTCGGAAGCGGATGAAGCGCGTGCCGTGGCGGATGCGCCCGCCGCTGGCGTGGTCGTAGGTGACCTCGGCGACCAGCTCCGGCCGCAGCGCCACCCACTCCAGATCGCGGCCGTCGCTCCACCGGCTCGGCTCGCCGCTGCCCCGCTCGCCCGACGCGTACGGGGCCAGCTCGGCCACCAGCTCCCGCTTGCGGGCCGCCGTGAAGCCGGAGCAGTGCCCCACGGGACGCAGGTCGTCGCCGTCGTGGAGGCCGAGGATCAGCGAGCCGACCGTGTCCGGGAGCTTCCCGGGCCGCCAGCCCATGACCACGCAGTCGATGGTGCGGACGCGCTTGATCTTGACCATGCCGCGGCGCTCGCCCGGCCGGTAGGGGTCGTCGAGCCGCTTCGCGATCACTCCTTCGGCGCCCGCCAGCCAGCCGGCCGCCCCGGCGGGGTCGCGGATGCACTCCACCGGCACGATGCCGGGGTCGAGGGCCTCGAGGCGCGCGCGGCGCTCGGAGAACGGGAGGTCGAGCAGGCTGTCGTCGCCGGAGGCGAGCAGGTCGAACGCGCAGAAGACGGCCGGCGTCCGCTCGGCCAGCAGGGCGACCCGCGAGGCGGCCGGATGGATGCGCGCCTGCAGCCCTCCGAAATCCTCGCCGCCCGCGCCGTCGGCGATCACGATCTCCCCGTCCAGCACGTAGCGGCCGGCGGGGAACGCCAGCTCCGGGAAGTACCGGCCGAGCTGCTTGCCGCCGCGCGACTGGATCGCGACGTCGCCGCCGTCGACGAAGACGATCGCGCGGAAGCCGTCGAGCTTGCGCTCGTAGGCCCAGCCCCCGCCCGTGGGCACCTCGCGTGCCGCGCGCGCCAGCTGGGGCGGGATGGGCGGGGAGAGCGGCAGGCTCACGACGGCGACCCTACCCTCGATGAGGGAACAACGTCCCGGTCACGCGACCGGTGGGTGGTGTTAGCATCGCCCTCGAATGCGCTCCCGCCTCCGCTTCATCGTCGCGATCAGCCTGGCCGTCGTCCTCGGGGGATGGCTGGCGTACACGAGCCTGGGCGGCACCCTGGAGACCTACGCGGGTCCGGGCGATGTGACG
>LNEQ01000105.1 GCA_001464995.1 Actinobacteria bacterium Ga0077541 | reverse complement strand
TCGGAGGCCGACAGGCCGTCGGCCTCGTCGAGCTGGTCGGCCGTCTCCTCCCAGAGCCTGTCCCGGGGGATCGCGAGCGCCCGGTGATTGGCGGCCGCCTCGGCGCGGCTCACCACGAGCCCCGCAGCGCTCGCGCGGTCGAGGTCGAGGGGGCTCGGTCGTTCCGCCTCGTCCACGCCGACCCCGAGGGAGGCGAGCCCGGCGATCGCCCGGCGCACCGCGGCCTCCACCTCCGGGTCGCAGCCGGCGAAGGCGGCCTCCGGCACGCCGATCCGCGCGGAGGCGACCGGGGCGCCGGCCCAGCCGGAGAGCCCGGCGAGGCCGGGCGCGAGGGCCTCCAGCACGAGGGCGGCGTCCCGGGTGTCGCGCGCGAGGGGCCCGACGTGGTCCATCGTCCAGGCCAGGCTCACGAGGCCCGCGGTCGGTACCGCCCCGTAGGTCGGCTTCAGCCCGACCACGCCGCAGAGCGCCGAGGGCACGCGGATCGACGCGCGCGTGTCGGTGCCGAGCGATGCGAGGCCGAAGCCCGTGGCCACGGCGATCCCCGACCCGCCACTCGAGCCGCCCGGGATGCGCGACGGATCGTGGGGGTTGCGGGCCTGCGGGGTGGTCACCCCGAGGGCGAACTCGTGTGTCGCCACCTTTCCCACCACGATCGCGCCCGCCGCGCGCAGGCGCGCCACCGCGGCCGCGTCGTCGGCCGGATGCTCCCGGTACGCCTCCGAGCCGGCCGCCGTCGGCATGCCGGCCACGTCGATCACGTCCTTCACGGTCACGGGGATGCCGTGCAGCGGGCCACGCCGGCCATGCGGGAGGCGGTCGAGCGCCTCGGCCTCGGCGCGCGCGGCATCGTCGCGCCGGGCGACCACACCGCCGAGCTCCTCCGCGCGCGCGGCGGCCGCGAGGGCGGCCTCCACCAGGTCGCGGCAGCTCAGCGCTCCCGACTCCAGCCCTGCGAGGGCGCTCGCGATCGTCCCGGGTCCGGCGGATCCGGGGCCCGGTCCGCCCGGGGGCGGGGGAGGGACGGCCTCGGGCCCCCGGCCCGGCGCGTCGGTCATGGGCCGCCCGCCCCGGGCCGGGCGGTGGGCGGCGAGCACGCTGCGTGCCTGGGCGAACGCCTCGCGAGCGGGACTGCCCGCCGCGGTGCTCACGAGGCCCCGAGTGCCTCGAGCAGGGCCTCCGAGGAGGAGACCGCGCCGAAGACGCCGCCCTGCATGGTCACCATCTTCAGCGCCGCCTCGTGGTTGGAGAGGTCGGTGGCGCCGGTGCAGTCGTCGAGGATCAGGCACTCGTAGCCGCGGTCGTTGGCCTCGCGCATGGTGGTGTGCACGCAGACGTCGGTGGTGATGCCGGTGAGGATGATGTGGGTCACGCCGGCCGTGCGCAGCACCAGGTCCAGATCGGTGGCGTAGAAGGCGCCCTTGCCCGGCTTGTCGATGATCACCTCGCCCTCGATCGGGGCGACCTCGGGGACGATCTCCCAGCCGGGCTCCCCGCGCACCAGGATCCGCCCGTTGGGGCCCGCGTCGCCGATGCCGGCGCCGATCTGCTTGGAGCGCCACAGCTTGTTCGGCGGGCAGTCGGAGAGGTCGGGGCGGTGCCCCTCCCGTGTGTGCACGATCGTCATGCCGAGCGCGCGGGCGGCGGCCAGCAGGCGCGCCGTGGGGCCGAGGCCCGCCCGGGTGAGCGCGATGTCGTAGCCCATCCGGTCCACGTACCCGCCCTCGCCGCAGAAGTCGAACTGCCAGTCGATCAGCAGCAGGGCGGTGCGGGACGGGTCGATCACATCGTCGTAGGGCCACGGATAGGGCTCGGCGTTGACGGGTCGGGTGCTCATCCGTCCTCCTCGGGGGTGGTGGTCCGGCGCGTGAGGCCGAGGGCCAGGCGGGCGAAGGCCTCGGGGGCTTCGATCTGCAGCAGATGGCCCGAGGGCGGGCGGGCGCGCACCGCGCCTGCGAGCCGCACGAGGACCTCGCCGGCGTCGCGCCGCTCGGGCCCGCTGCGGGCGCCGACGGACGAGATCACCGCCACGCCGCGCAGCGTGGCGAGCTCGCCCGGTGTCGGCGCGAAGCCGGGGAACAGCGGTATCTCCTGCCGCACGACGGCACCGGACGCGTGGATCGCGAGCCGGGTGGCGGGGCCGACCCGGGCCCAGCCCTCGGCTCCGCCGAGGGCCGCCGCGAGGGCGAGCGCCCCCTCGCCCGGGTCGTGGGCGGCGGCAACCGCCGACGCGGCCCCGAGGAGCCGCGCGTGGAGATCGGCGGCAAGGGGGCCGAGGGCCGGCTCGTGCAGCACCAGGCCCGCCACCCGCCCTGGCCGCAGGATCCCCGCGGCCAGGGCGATCGTGGCGCCTCCGCTGACGCCCGCCCACACGGCGCGCTGCGCCCCCGCGGCGTCGAGCACCTCGACGAGGTCCTCGACCTGGCCGGCCAGGTCGCGCGCGGGTGGCGCCGCCTCACTCGCCCCGTAACCGGCGCGGTGGGGCACGATCACCCGGGCGCCGGCATCCACCAGGGCCCGGGCCGTCGCGGTGAGCGTCAGGGGCCCGTAGCCGACGCCGTGCACCAGCATCACCACCGGGCCGCGGCCCTCGGTGTAGGCCGCCAGCCGGCCGTGCGGGATGGTCGCCGGGGCCGGCACGGCCGAGGAGGGAGCGCTCATCACAACGCGTTGTATACAAAACGGCCCGGGTCGGCCGCTCTGTCCGGGCGGCTCAAGCGGCGCCCCGGCGTTCATCCCGGGGGCCAGTCGCCTCAGCCGGAGGAGAAGGCCGCCTGCGCGCGCGCGGCAGCGCCGACCACGGCGTGCTGCGACTCGATGATGTGCACCACCATCAGCGCGCCCGCCTTCTCGGCGTCTCCATCCTCGACCGCGTCCAGGATGGCCAGGTGCTGGCGGACCGTCGCGCCGACGCGCTCACGGTCGAGGAAGTCGTGCACGCGCACGAGCCGGATGCGGGCGTTGATGCCCGCCAGCGCGGCGTGCACCTGCCGGTTGCCCCCCACCTCGGCGATGGCGAGGTGGAACTCCTCGTCGTTGTAGACGATCTCCTCGCTCGCCTCGGGCACGCGGCCCTCCCACTGAGCCCGCAGCGCCGCCAGTGGCGCGGCGCGGTCCTCGGCCCCGCAGGCGCGCCGCACCGACAGCACCTCGATCGCGCGCCTCAACTCGTAGAGCTCGTCCAGCTCGGCCTGCTCGATGTCCGGCGCCGCGTACCCGCGCTGGGGCCGGTGCACGAGGAGCCCCTCCTCGGCCAGTCGCCGGCAGGCCTCGCGCACCGGTGTGCGGGAGGCGTCGTAGTGGAGCGCAGCCCACTGCTCCACCACGCGCTCGCCGGGCCGGATCCGTCCCCTCAGCAGGTCGGACCGCATCCGCAGGTAGACGCTCTCGGCGAGCAATGGGCGGCTGCTGGTCAAGGGTGCTCCGATCCGGGGATCCTCGCCGAGTCTAGACCGCCCGGCGGTCGCGGACGCCCTATGACGGCGCCGGCGCCGCGGGGCGTGCGGCGAGCGCGGCGAGGAGCGCCCCCGAGGCGGCGACCCACCCGAAGATGCCCCCCTGGGCGGCGATCATCCGGATCCCCACCTCGTGGAACTCGGGGAAGTAGGAGCCGCAGCAGTCCTCGAGCACGAGGCACTCGAAGCCCCGGTCGTTGGCCTCGCGGACCGTCGTGTGGACGCAGACCTCGGTGGTGACGCCCGTCACCACGAGGCTGACGATGCCGCGGTTGCGCAGCACCGGCTCGAGGTCGGTGGCGTAGAACGCCCCCTTGCCCGGCTTGTCGACGACGATCTCGCCCGGCGCCGGCGCCAGCTCGTCGATGATGTCGTGCCCCTCCTCGCCGCGGACGAGTACCCGGCCCCTCGGCCCCATGTCGCCGATCCCCAGTTCCAGCCGGCCGCGCGCGAGCTTCGTAGGCGGGCAGTCGGCGAGGTCGGGGCGGTGCCCCTCGCGGGTGTGGACGACGGTCATGCCGGCCGCGCGGGCGGCGTACACCACCCGCGAGAGCGGTTCCACGACGCGCGCCAGCAGCGAGACGTCGTTGCCGAGGCCGGCGCCGAACCCGCCCTCCTCGAGGAAGTCGCGCTGCATGTCGATCACCAGGAGCGCCGTGGTGGCGGGATCGAGGACGAACTCGTACGGCTCGGCGGGGATGTTGACGGGGCCCGCCGCGCTGTCGCTCGGTGTCACGATCGTGGCTCCTGTCGGTGCGGGCGGCGGGGGGGCCGACGTCCGCCGCCGCGGATGGACGGGCCGCCGGGTGCTGCGGGAACGCGTTCAGTCTTTGTATACAACCGGCGGCGCAGTCGGCGAATCGGCCCACGAGCGAAACCCGATCAGGCCGCGCTTGTCCGCGTGGCCAGGGGCCGCACCCCGCCGTTGTATGCGGAGAGCCACCACCGAGACCACGGCGAACGCGTGGTCACGATGCGGGATACTGGGCACCACACCCGAGACGGAGACCCGCCGATGCCCCGGAGACTGACCGCCTCTCTCGCCGTGCTCGCACTGTCGGGCGCGCTGGTCGCCTGTGGCGACGACGACGACGCCGGCTCGGCGTCGGCACCCACCACGACCACGGTCGCCGATCCGTGCGCCGGTGTCCCGGCCGACGCCTCCATGGTCTTCGTGACCACCCCCGCCTCCGGGGTGAGGGTGGCGCCCGGGTTCACGGTGACGGGGTGCTCGCGCACGTTCGAGAGCAACGTGCCGTGGCGCCTCCTCGACCGGGCCGGCGATGTCATCGCCGAGGGCTTCGCGACCGGCGGCGGGGTGGACGGCCCGGCGTCGTTCACCTTCACCGTCGGCTACACGCCGCCATCGGAGGAGCAGGTCGGGCACCTCGAGGTCGAGGCCGGCGATCCGTCGGACGGCGAGGGCTTCCCCCCGCCGCGCGACGTCGTGCCGGTGGTCCTCTCCCCCTAGACCCCTCGCGCCCGGACGCGGCCGACGAGGTGCATCCGGTCAGGCCGCGGTGAGCTCCGGGGCCTCGCGCTCGGGGAGTGCGCCTGCGGCGTCCAGCCGCACCAGCGCGTCGACCGCGGCGGGCCAGAACTGCGCGCCCGAGCACCGCACGCACTCCTCCAGCGCCTCCTCGCGGCCGAGGGCGACGTTGTATTCCCGGGCGCTCGTCATCGCGTCCCACGAGTCGGCGACGGCGAGGATGCGGGCGCCCTCGGGGATGTTGGTCCCGTCGATGCCCAGCGGGTAGCCGTCGCCGTCCCAGCGCTCGTGGTGGTGAGCCACCCACTCCACCTGGTCCGGGTCGAGCACCTCCGAGACGATCCGCGCGCCGAGCCGGGCGTGGTCCTTCATCAGCTCGCGCTCGTCGGGCGTGAGCCCGGAGGCCTTCAGCAGGATCGAGTCCGGGATGCCGATCTTGCCGACGTCGTGCACGAGGCCCGCCTCGCGCAGCCGGATCGTCTGGTCGGCCGTCCAGCCGAGGGCCGTGGCGATCATCACGGCCATGTCGGCGACGCGGATCGAGTGGCGCTGGGTGGCGGCGTCGCGGGCGTCGATGGCGCGCGCCAGGGCGCGGAGTGCGGCGAGGCCGTCCTCTCGCGCGATCTCACGTGTTCGGTTCGGAACCGAGAGATCACCCATCAGCGCCGCGTTGTAGCGGAAGGCCGCGTCGCGGCCGTGGCGCTTGGCCCAGTAGAGCGCGGCGTCGGCCTGGGCGAGCAGGCCGTCGGCGTCGAGCTCGTCGGCGAGGCTCGCGACCCCGAGCGATGCGCTGAGGCGGCCGGCCCCGGCGGGGTAGTCGGTGGCGCGCACCGCGGCGCGGACGCGCTCTGCCACGGCGAGGGCGGTGACGCCGTCGGTGTCGGGTAGGAGCATCAGGAACTCCTCGCCGCCGATGCGGGCCACGATGTCCCCGGCGCGCGCCGCCGTGCGGATGCGGCGGGCGGTCTCGACGAGCACGAGGTCGCCCACCGGGTGGCCGAAGGTGTCGTTCACCGTCTTGAAGTGATCGAGGTCGATCATCACCGCGCTGAGGCCCCGACCCGAGGTCTGCGCGGACGCCGTCGCCTCCTGGAGGCGGTCGTGGAGGAGGCGCTGGTTGGAGAGCCCGGTGAGCGGGTCGGTGTCGGCGAGATGCCGCAGCCGCTCGGTCGCCGCCTGGAGGGCGCCCACGACCCGCCGGCGGGAGCGGGCGATCAGGCGCCACGTGATCAGTCCGAGGAGGATCGCGAGGATCGCGGTCGCCCCGGTGAGGGTGATGATGCGCCGCGTGGCCGCGGTCACCGCCGCGTTGGCGTCGTCGAGCTCCGTGGAGTTCTCGCTGGCCCACGTGTCGGCGGCGGACCGCAGATCGGTGATCAGCGGCGTCAGGGCCGCCACGAAGCGCCGGTCTGCGGGCGACCCGAGCTCGGGCGACCCGGAAGACGACGCCACCAGGCCGACCACGGCCGTGAGCCCGTCGAGCGTTTCGGCGATGGCCGTCCGCTCGGCGGCCGACCCGTCGCCGCCGGCCTCCACCCGGCTCAGTGCGATCGCCTCGCCGTTCGCCGCGAGGATGTTGGCGGCCACCTCGAGCGGGATGCGCGTGTCGCCCTCGGCGCGACGGCGCCAGAGGGCGGCCTCCTCCTCTTGAAGGCTGTAGCGCAGGGAGTCGAGCCGGCTCTGCACGCTCTGCTCGCCGCGATAGCGCTCCAGCTCGTCGACCATGCCGCGACCGGTGATGGCCGCGACGGCCAGCACCACGAGGGCGAGGACGGCCAGGATCCCCATCTGGGCGGCCTGCATCCTCCGCTCGGCGCGGACGGCCGCCGCCCATCCCTGGTCGCGGCGGGGATCGTCCTCGCGCCGCGACGAGGCGGCGGAGGCGGATCGGACTCTGATCACACAGTGTTTGTCGGCCGCGGCGCCGCCGATTCCACCCGCGCGCGAGACAATGCCCCCCGAGCCGCGCGATCGCGACTCAGGGGGCGCGTCGCATCAGGAGGCGGTGCTCTCCTTGTAGAGGCGGCGCAGCACGGTCGGCAGGATGCCGCCGTTGTGGATGTAGTTCAGCTCGGTCGGGCCGTCCACGCGCGCGAGCACGCTGAACGAGCCGCTTGAGCCGTCCTCGCGGGTGTAGCTGATCGTCACGTCCTGGCGCGGGGCCAGGTCGGCGAGCCCGATCAGGGAGAACGTCTCGCGGCCGGTCAGCCCGAGCTCCTCGTGGCCCTCGCCCTCGTGGAACTGGAGCGGCAGCACGCCCATTCCCACCAGGTTGCCGCGGTGGATGCGCTCGAACGACTTGGCGATCACCGCCCGGACGCCCAGCAGCAGGGTGCCCTTGGCGGCCCAGTCGCGGCTGGAGCCGTTGCCGTAGAGGGCGCCCGCCAGCACGATCAGTGGCGTGCCCGAGGCCTGGTAGTCCATCGAGGCCTCGTAGATGCTCGTGATGTCACCGGTGGGCAGGTACTCGGTCCAGTTGCCCTCCTTGCCGCCGGCGAGGGCGTTGCGCAGGCGGATGTTGCCGAACGTGCCGCGCATCATCACCTCGTGGTTGCCGCGCCGCGAGCCGAAGCTGTTGAAGTCGCGCGGCTCCACGCCGTGCTCCACGAGGTAGCGTCCGGCCGGGCTGCTCGCCGGGATGCTGCCGGCGGGCGAGATGTGGTCGGTGGTGATCGAGTCGCCGAGCACCGCCAGCGCCCGGGCGCCGACGATGTCGGTGATCGGGGCGGGCTCCGGCGTGATGCTGCTGAAGAACGGGGGCAGCTGCACGTAGGTCGATTCGGGGTCCCACTCGTACGTCTGGCCCTCGGGCACCGGCAGGGCGCGCCAGCGCTCGTCGCCCTCGAACACCGTGGCGTAGCTCTCGGAGAAGAGCTTGCGGTCGACCGAGCCGTGGACGGCGTCGGCCACCTCCTGCTGGGTCGGCCAGATGTCGGCCAGGTAGACCGGTCCGTCCGAGCCCTCGCCGAGCGGCTCGCTGGTGAGGTCGATGTCGACCCGGCCGGCGAGCGCGTAGGCCACCACCAGCGGCGGCGAGGCGAGGTAGCTCGCGCGGATGTTCGGGTGGATGCGGCCCTCGAAGTTGCGGTTGCCCGAGAGCACCGCGGCGGCCACGAGGCCGTTCTTCTCGATCGCCTCGTCGATCGGGCCCGCCAGCGGGCCCGAGTTGCCGATGCAGGTGGTGCAGCCGTAGCCGACGAGGTCGAAGCGCAGCTCGTCGAGGAACGGCGTCAGTCCGGCGCGGTCGAGGTAGCCGGTCACCGCGCGGCTGCCCGGCGCGAGGCTGGTCTTGACCCACGGCGGCGTCGTCAGGCCCTTCTCGACGGCCTTCTTGGCCAGCAGGCCGGCGCCCACCATGACGTACGGGTTGGAGGTGTTGGTGCAGCTGGTGATGGCCGCGATCGCCACCGAGCCGGTCTGCAGCGGGAAGGTCTCGCCCTCCACCGTCACCTGCACGGGCTCGTAGTGCGGGCCGGCGCCGTTCGCGACGAGGCCGTCGGTGAAGTTCTCGCGGAACTCGCCGGCCACGTTGTCGAGGGTCACGCGGTCCTGCGGGCGGCGCGGCCCGGCGAGGCTCGGGACGATCGTCGAGAGGTCGAGCTCGAGCGTCTCGTCGAACTCGGGGTCCGGGTCGGCGTCGGTGCGGAACAGGCCCTGCGCCTTGGCGTAGGCCTCGGTCAGGGCGATCGTCTCGGCCGGGCGCCCGGTCGTGTCCATGTACCGGAGCGTCTCGTCGTCGATCGGGAACATCGTCGCCGTGGCGCCGAACTCGGGCGACATGTTCGAGATGGTCGCGCGGTCGGCGAGGCTGAGCGACGAGAGGCCGGCGCCGTAGAGCTCGACGAACTTGCCGACCACCCCGTGCGCGCGGAGCATCTCGGTGACCGTGAGCACGAGGTCGGTGGCCGTGGTGCCGGCCGGGATCGCGCCGGTCAGCTTCAGGCCGATGACCGTCGGGGTCGGCTGCGACAGCGGCTGGCCGAGCAGCACGGCCTCGGCTTCGATGCCGCCGACGCCGAAGCCGAGCACGCCCACGCCGTTGATCATCGTGGTGTGCGAGTCGGTGCCGACGAGCGTGTCGGGGAACGCCATCAGCTCGCCCTCGATCTCGCGGGTCTGCACGACCGGCGAGAGGTACTCGAGGTTGACCTGGTGGACGATGCCGGTGCCCGGCGGCACGGCGCGGAAGTCGCGGAACGCCTGCTGGGCCCACCGCAGCAGCATGTAGCGCTCGCGGTTGCGCTCGTACTCGATCTCGACGTTGTCGGCGAAGGCCTGGTGGTCGCCGAAGCGGTCGACCTGCACCGAGTGGTCGATGACCAGGTCGGCCGGCACCAGCGGGTTGATCAGGCTGGGGTCGCCGCCGAGGGCGCTCATGGCGTCGCGCATGGCGGCGAGGTCGACCACGCAGGGCACGCCGGTGAAGTCCTGCATCACCACGCGGGCGGGGAGGAAGGGCACCTCCGCCGTGGAGCCCGAGCGGGGCGTCCAGCCGGCGAGAGCCTTCACGTCCTCCTCGGTGACGAAACCGCGGCCGCAGTTGCGCAGCACGGTCTCCAGCAGCACCTTGATGGTGTACGGCGTGCGGGCCAGATCCTTCCGCACGGCGTCGAGCCGGTAGATGACGTGGGATCGCCCGCCCGCCTCCAGGGTGTCACGGGCGGAGAAAACGTCGGGCGTCCGGGTCAAAGCGGTCTCCTCTTCGGGGCGTGCGATGCGACCAGAAAGCCTACCGTTCCGGCGCACTTCTGACGCGGCCGGATCCTGAACCGGCCGCCGCGGGGCGGTTCGATGGGTGAGTGGCTCACACGCCCCTCCGATTCTCGGCGCACGCTCTTCGCCGGATGGAGCAGAGGGGCATCACGCGAGAGGAGGTCGGATTGGTGCTCGACCGCGACGAGGGTGTCCTCCAGCGCCGTACGGGTGGATCGGCCCACGAAGCCGAGATCGGGGGACGGTGGATCACGGTCATCCGGCGGCCGAACGGCACCATCCACACTGTCGCCCCGGCCTACTCTGGCGACCATGACCACCACGGTCTTCACCGCGACCTACGACCCGGAGGCCGACGCGCTGGCGATCGACCTCGAGGGCTCCGGCGCCGGGCGATCGGCGCGCACCGAGCACCTCGATGAGCGGCGGTTCGTGGACTACGACGCCGCGGGCCGGATCATCTCGATCGAGCTCCTGGATGTCTCCGGAGGGGTCGACTTCGAAGGTCTCCCCGAGGCGGGTCTCGTACGCGGCGTCGTCGAGCGTCTCACCGCCGACCAGGGGTGGTCCGCCCGGACCTGAGCGTTCAGCCCGCGCCGATACTCAAGCCGATCTCGGCGACGATCGCCTCGGCATGGCGGAGATCGTGTTCGACCTGGCGGGTGTCGAAGCTGGTCGTGCCGTACTCGATCCGGTTCCGGAAGCGGCGCATCCGATCGAGCTCTCCTGCGGAGCGGCCCGTCAGGACCGCCGCTGCGTAGAGCGCCGTCGCCTCGTGCGCGCCGGGCGCGTTCCGCGCGCGGAGGCCCGCCGCCTGCATGTGAGCCGCAACCGCCTTCCGCGCGGCGTCGTAGAGGAGTGCGTAGGCGGCGTCAGGATCGTCGCCGGAGATCATCGCCGCCGACTGGAGGTGGCGGCGCGCCGCGGCAAGCCGGCGCGCCGAGGCTTCATCATCGACGGGGACGCGTTCGAGTCGCCGCGCGCCGATCAGCGCATCGACGTTCATGCGATGGCCGGGTCATCGACCAGGAGCGGGATGAGGGCGCCGTCGCGGACGGACTCGAGGAAACCCGAGCGCCTATCCGAGACCCACGCGTCATGGGTCACGATCACCGGATTCACCTCGACGCCGAGTTCCCGCTCCACCTCGGCGGACGCCCGGTACACCGAGTCCGGATCCGGCACGCCCACGATGAGGAGGTCGATGTCGCCGGGCGGTTCGGACATCTCGCCGGGATCGGCGGCGTAGCGCGCCCAGGACCCGAAGATGTACGCCTCGGAGACACCGTCGATGGCCGTCACCGCGTCGCGGAGGAGCGGGACGGGGCCGAAGGCCTTGACCACGAGCGCCCGCAGGTCCGGGAAGAAGGCCGACGACCGGTTCGCCCGCACCTGGCGCACGTTGCCGACCCGGCGACTCTCGACGAGCCCCGACCGGGTAAGTCGCTCCACCTCGCGCTGGACGCTCGAGACGGCGAGATCCACCGACCGGGCGAGTTCCGTGAGTGAGCGCCACTCGTCGCCGGCCCCGATCATCAGCCGCGCAAGCAGGCGGGCCTGGCCCGGCGAGCGGAAGATCGGGAGCATCTCCGAAACGGTTTGCATGGGACGCAAAGTACATTGCGTCCCATGCAAACTCAAACGATGGGTCAGCCTGGCGCGTGCAGCTTCCGGTAGGTGATGCGCTTCGGGCGGGAGCCCTCCTCGCCGAGGGTCCGCTTGCGGTGGTCCTCGTACTCCTGGAAGTTGCCCTCGAACCAGGTCACCACGCTGTCGCCCTCGAAGGCGAGGATGTGGGTCGCGACGCGGTCGAGGAACCACCGATCGTGCGAGGTGATCATCGCGCAGCCCGACCAGGCCACGACGGCCTCCTCCAGGGCGCGGAGGGTGTCGACGTCGAGGTCGTTGGTCGGCTCGTCGAGCAGCAGCAGGTTGCCGCCGCCGGCGAGGAGCTTGGCCAGGTGCACGCGGTTGCGCTCGCCGCCCGAGAGCATCCCGACCGGCTTCTGCTGGTCGGCGCCCTTGAAGTTGAACGAGGCCACGTACTGGCGCGAGTTGATCTCGTCGCTGCCCCCGAGCTGGATCAGGTCGAGACCGCCGGAGACCTCCTCCCACACCGTCTTGGTCCCCTCGAGCTCGCGCGACTGGTCGACGTAGGCCAGCTGCACGGCGGGCGCCATCCGGATCGTCCCGGAGTCGGGCTGCTCGACGCCGGCGATCATCTTGAAGAGGGTCGTCTTGCCGGCGCCGTTGGCGCCGATCACGCCGACGATCGCGGCGGGCGGCAGGGTGAACGACAGGTCGTCGATCAGCAGGCGGTCGCCGAAGCCCTTGGAGACGTTCGAGACCTCCATCACCAGGTCGCCCAGCTTCGGCGGCGCGGGGATGCGGATCTCGACCGCCTTCGAGCGGCGCTCGCCCTCCTCGGCGCGCAGCTTCTCGTAGTTGGCGAGGCGGGCCTTGCTCTTGGACTGCCGGGCCTTCGGCGAGCTGCGCACCCACTCCAGCTCGCGCGCCAGCGCCTTCTGGCGCGCCGACTCGGTCTTCTCCTCCTGCTCCAGGCGGATCCGCTTCTGCTCCAGCCAGCTGGAGTAGTTGCCCTTCCACGGGATGCCGCGGCCGTAGTCGAGCTCGAGGATCCAGCCGGCCACGTTGTCGAGGAAGTACCGATCGTGGGTCACCGCCACCACCGTGCCCGGGTACTCCTCGAGGTGCCGCTCCAGCCAGTCCACCGACTCGGCGTCGAGGTGGTTGGTGGGCTCGTCGAGCAGCAGCAGGTCGGGGGTGGAGAGCAGCAGGCGGCAAAGGGCCACGCGGCGGCGCTCACCGCCGGAGAGGGTGGTCACGTCCTGGTCGCCGGGCGGCACGCGCAGGGCGTCCATCGCGACGTCGAGCTTGCGCTCCAGGTCCCAGAGGTCGAGGCGGTCGATCCGGTCCTGCAGCTCGCCGTACTCGACGAGCGCCGTCTCCATCTCGTCGGGCTCCATCTCGCCGAGCTTCGCCCCGATCTCCTCGAAGCGCCGCAGCAGGCCGACCGACTCGGCGGCCCCCTCCTCGATGTTGCCCCGCACGTCCTTGGAGGGGTCGAGGTCGGGCTCCTGCGGCAGCAGGCCGACGGTGGCCCCGGGCGCGAGGGCCGCGTCGCCGGTGTACTCCTTGTCGAGCCCGGCCATGATGCGCAGCAGCGTCGACTTGCCCGATCCGTTCACGCCCAGCACGCCGATCTTGGCGCCGGGCATGAACGACAGCGAGACGTCCTTGAGCACGGTCTTGTCGGGCGGATGCGTCCGCCCGAGCTTGTACATGGTGAAGATGTATTCGTAGGACGCCATGAAACCCCTTCGGAATGCATGATCTCGGGTCTCAGGCGTCTCCCCATAGAGCCGCCTGTCTCGCCATCACCTGCAGGGGAGTTTGCCAGTCGTGGGGAGACGGGGGGAGACCCGCGCGCGCTCGATCGAGCGGTGGTGGGCGACCCCGTCCCGCGGGCCCGTCCTCCACCGAACGACGCTGACTCGCGCCCAGAACGACGCGACCCGGGGTACCAGCCCCGGGTCGCTCCCTACGAAAGCTCACTCAGTGATCACAGGGTACGCCCTATCGGGAATGGCCACCAGCCGCCCAGTCCACCACATCGAGAGCGTTCCGCGACCGTGAGCGACATCCCCTACGCGGTCGAAGTGGAGACCCTTGCCAACGAGCGGTTCGCCGCCGTCGGGGGAAGCGTGCTGGCCGCGCTTGGGGAATCGGGTCTGAGCCCTCGCCGGGTCGCGAACGTCGTCAGCTGGTTCATCATGGCCCAGCTCGCGCTCGGGCCGTGGCGGTCGCGAGGCGAGGTTCGGCCAGCCGAGCTCGCAAGGGCGATGGGGGTTTCCCGCTGGACTGAGTGGCGGACCCGAGCCGATGCGGTGAGCGCCGGCATCGTCCAGGACTGGACCCTCCCCGAGGATGAGGCCCGGGGTTACGGCCGGGGTGCGGTGCGGGTTCTCGAGCTTGCCTTCGTCCGCACCCGGCAGGTCACGAAGCGCGTCGCCGCCCTCAAGGAGGAGCGCGCGACCCGCGCTGACCGCAGACGCGCCGAGCGCGACCGCATCAAGCGCGACAGGCAGAAGGCTCCTGTGGTCCACTCGCCTTCTCGCCATGGCGGCGCACCCGGAGGGGTGCCAGACGAGTCTCCCCTCCGCGCAGAGGATCTGGTTGGGCCTGCTGCGGGGCGCCTGTGGGAGCTCATCGACCGCGTCCGCGTCCGTCAAGGGTCCGGAGCGGGCGTCGCCGAGCATCGGCACACGAAGCCTCCGGCGAGGCCGCCACCGCCGTAGCCGATCCGGGCGAAGTCGCCCCTCGCCGCAAGCATCGATTTCTAGGAGCCGCCGGGCGACCGGTGGCTTCGGCATGCCGGGATGCGCTCATGATCCCCCTTGGGGCCCGTGAGGATGCCCGCGACTCGTCCGAGATCTTCCCGGTCGCCTGTCAGTTGCTAGAGGCGCTCGGCGCGCAACCGTGAGCGCCTTGTTGTTCCTGCAACAGTCGCAGTGGTGACACGGCCACCGGTGCGAGGTTGCGCCGGGTGGTGCCTCGGATGTCACACCCCAAGCAGCATCTCAGGACGCCAAGAAAGCTCTTACGAGCTTCGATAGAGAGAGGCGCCTCGAGCTGGCACGTTGGAGCGCGCAAGTGTCCTGTGGCGCCCGCGGTCGCTCGTATGGGGACTCGCTTCCCCTGTGGATGACGCCATGCAACGGAGGGCAGTACTCGCTGCGCATCGAGGTTTCCGACAAGGTTGTCGGGGGCTGGCCGTCTGAGAGTCTGCGGTTCCGTGGGCCGGGGTGGGTCAGATGCGGACCATTCGTACGGGACCTTGTCTGGTGCTCAGACTGAACTAGCCCGGATCGTGCAACAGGCTCCGGGAGTCACCTCCCGGGTATGACGTAGGGGCCAGGTGGCGTTGTTGGCCGTATTCAGGTCGACGAGAACGAC
>LNEQ01000104.1 GCA_001464995.1 Actinobacteria bacterium Ga0077541 | reverse complement strand
TCGTCGGCGATCTCCTGCGACCCGGAATCGGCCAGCCAGACGACGGTCATCAGCGCGCCCTCCTCGGGCACGGCCAGCCGGAAGCGCCCGGTCGCGAGTGCCGCACGGAGCGCGTCGCGCCCCTGCTCGGAGAGGTGGTACGCGTTGAGCCGGCGACGGGCCTCGGGGAGATCGCCCTCGACGTCCGCGTGCCCGATCTCGTCCAGCAGGGAGACCTCGTGCGGGAGGAGCGGCCCGCCCGCGAGGTGGCGGCCGGTCGCGAACCCCCCGTGCATGACCTCGGGGGTCACCCACGCCGGGGTCCCCGCCACCGGCGTGCGCGAGCCGACCTCGACGACCCCCTCGAGCATCCCCGTGATCACCGACCGCCACGCGGAGACCCGCTCGAAGGCGACATCCGGCGGAGCACGCATGGCCCGCTCGAGCTGGGCGAGCGGGTACGACAGGTCGATCCGGGGTGACGGCTCCCCGCCGCCGCCGCTCACGCCACTCCTGGAGGCAGGAGTCGAACCTGCACCCTCCCGGGTCCAGCCGGGCGCTCGCCGTCGAGCTTCTCCAGGACGTTCATCCGTGCCCTCCTCGGGTCCTTATACCAAGGGCCCGCAGGCGGCGCGACGGGGTTCACGCACGCGGCCGGCCCGTCGCGCCGGGGCGCGGCACACCCGGTCCGCGGCCCCTCGGTGGCGGCGCCGGCGCCATCCGGCGGGCCCTCCCCAGCGCCAGCTCGAGGTCGTGCGGTAACGGGCTCTCGACATCGATCTCCTCGCCGGTCTCGGGGTGGACGAAGGCCAGCCGTGAGGCGTGGAGGAACTGACGCTCCAGGCCGAGGGCCTCCTCGCGGCGCCCGTAGACGCGGTCGCCCACCACCGGATGGCCGACCGACTCGAGGTGGACCCGGATCTGGTGGGTCCGGCCCGTCTCGAGGCGCACCTCGAGGAGCGAGAACCGCCCGAGGTCCTCCAGGCGGCGCACGTGGGTCATGGCCTCGCGCGCGTCGTCGCGGTCGCTGATCGCCATCCGGGTGCGGATGCGGCGGTCGCGCCCGATGGGCCGGTCGATCGAGAGCGCCGGCGGGGTCGCCCCGTGCACGAGCGCGGTGTACGTGCGGGCGATCTCCCTCTCGCGGAGCATCCTCTGCAGGCGCCGGTGGGCGCGCTCGGAGCGGGCCACCACCAGCAGCCCCGACGTGTCGCGGTCGAGACGGTGGACGATGCCCGGCCGCGTCGGGTCGTCGCCTCCTGCGATCGCGTGGGCGAGCAGCCCGTGCACCAGCGTCCCGCCCGAGTGGCCGGCCGAGGGATGCGTGACCACGCCGGCGGGCTTGTCGACCACCAGCAGGTGCGCGTCCTCGTACCGCACGGTCATCGGCACGACCTCGGGCTCCAGCTCCGACATCGGCGACGGCGCGGGGCTCACCTCGAGCACCTCGCCCTCGGCCAGGAGGTGGCGCTTGGCACGCGGCACGCCACCCACCAGGACCCGCCCGCCGTCGATCAGCCGCTGGGCCTCGGCCCGGCTGCCGACGGCCTCGAGCGATCCGACGGCCGCGTCGAGGCGGCGTCCGGCCAGGTCGGGGCCCACGACCAGGCGGAAGGGGCGCTCAGTCAGGCTCCTCGTCCTCCTCGCCGTCCTGCATCAGGCCGACGATGATGAGGACGGCGCCGATGGTGATGCCCATGTCGGCGATGTTGAACGCGGGCCAGCGGCTGAAGTCGAGGAAGTCGGTCACCGCGCCGCGGGCGAGGCGGTCGATCAGGTTCCCGAGGCTGCCGCCCACCAGCATCCCGGCGCCGGTCGCGACGGTCGCGTTGCGCGCCACGAGGCCCGCGAGGGCGATCGCGATGGCCGACAGCGCGATCACGGTGAGCACGGCGACGATCCCCGGCCGGCCGGGGAAGAACCCGAACGCGATGCCCTCGTTGGAGACGCGCGAGAACTGGAAGCCCGGGAAGACGTCGATCCGCTCACGCGGCTCCAGGGTGGCCCGGACGTACGCCTTGGTGGCCTGGTCGAGCACCAGCACGAGCGCCGCGAGGATGCCGAAGCGCCACAACCGCGCCTGGGTCTGGCGCCGCTGGCGGCGGGCGATGGCGTGCATCAGCGCATCGCGCGTCGAGTGGCCGCCGTGGCTCACGCGGGGCTCCCCACCGCGGCGAAGGCCCGTGCGAGACGCCCGGCCACGGCGTCCGGATCGCCGTCGACCTCGATCAGCTTGCGCGCGCCACCCGAGCCGCGTCGCAGGCGGACGGCCGCCGGCCGCACCCCCGCGGCGTCCGCGAGATAGGCGCACAGCGCCGCGTTCGACTGGCCCTGATGGGGCGGCGCGGCGATCTGCACGCGCAGGGCGCCGTCCTGGACGCCCACGGCACGGGTCGCGCGCGAGCGGGGCACCGCCTTCACCGCGACGACCACGCCGTCGGGGCCCACCGACAGCCAGGGGGGCAGCTCGCTCAGAAGGAGTCCAGGAGCGCCAGCACGAAGCCGCGCAGGATGTACAGCACGATGATCCCGACCATCGGCGAGAGGTCGAACATGCCGAGCGGCGGGATCATCCGCCGGAAGACGTTGAGGTACCAGTCGGTGGTCTGGTGCACGAAGTCCCAGAGCGCGCGCGTCCAGCTCGACGACGGCGCCATCGGCACGAACGACAGGACGATCCTCACCAGGATCAGCAGGATGAAGACGGTGAAGAGCGCACCGACGTATGTCGCGACGTTGTCCATGGATCAGCGTTTCCTCGCCGGGTCGTGATGGGACACTAGTGTCCCGAGTCAGGAGTGCGGTGATGGTTCCGGAGCGAATCTCCCGCGAGGGGAGGACGCGGATCCACCGCGATATCGGGAATATCGTGGTGGTCGAGGACGCTGCCTCGCGATGAGATGCAGCCGGGAACCGCGACGCGGCTTCTGACTCGGGACACTAGAGCTCCTGGGCGCGGCGGGCCGCCGCGAGCACTGCGTCCGCCATGTGGGCGCGCACCGCCCCGCGCTCCAGCACGGCCACCCCGGCGATCGTCGTGCCCGCCGGTGAGCTGACCCGCTGACGCAGGGCGGCGGGGTCGCTGCCGTCGGACAGCAGCGCCGCGGTGCCCGCGAGCACGGCACCGACCATCTGCCGGGCCTGGTCGCGACCGAGGCCCGCGGCGACCGCCCCCTCCTCCAGGCCCTCCGCCACGAGCGCAACCAGTCCGGGGCCGCTGCCGGCGAGCGCGGTCGCCGCCGGGAAGAGGTGCTCGGGCAGGCCGACGACCGCGCCGAGGGGCGCGAGGAGTTCCCCGACGGCGGCCGCGCGCTCGTCATCGAGGCCGCGCGTCGCCACCGCGACGACGCCCGCGCCGTGGCGCACCGCGAGGTTCGGCATGGTCCGCACCAGCGGGCACCCGGGGGCCGCGGCGCCGAGGCGGTCGAGGTCCCATCCCGCGATCACCGACAGGACCACCCTGCCGGGGCCGCCTCCGGCCGCCACCGCGCCGAGCACGTCTCCCGCGTCCTTCGGCTTGACCGCGACGCAGACCAGGTCGCACGCCGCCGCCTGGGCGATCGTCGCCGGGCGCCCAGCGGTTTCGGCCACAGCGGCCTCGACGGCGGCGGGCACCGCGTCGGCGATCAGCAGCCGGCCGGCGACCTCCGGCCGCCCCCGGCCCATGCCGACGGCGAGCGCCCGCCCCATGGCGCCGACTCCGATGACCCCGATGCTGGCCGGCCAGGCACCCACCGTCAGTATTGGTTGAAGAAGCCCTTCTCCAGGAGCCGGGCCCTCTCCTCGGCCGACACCTCGACGTTGCGGGGGGTCAGCATGAAGACCTTGTCGGCCACGCGCTGCATCCCGCCGTCGAGCGCGTAGGTGAGGCCGCTCGAGAAGTCGATGAGCCGCTTCGCGAGATCGGTCTCGGCGCTCTGGAGGTTGAGGATCACCGGGATGGTGCCCTTGAACTTGTCCGCGATCTGCTGGGCGTCGTTGAAGCTCTTGGGGACGATCAGGTGCACCTCGGCCGGCTGCGGCCGCGACTCCACCGAGCGCATCACCGGCCGGCTGCTGGTTCGGGTCTCCTCGGCGAAGATGTCGTCGAACTCGTTCTCGCGGCGCCGGGGGCCCAGCCGGCGCACGTTGGGACGCTCGCGGTAGGTGCGCTCCAGGTCCTCGTGGGCCGACGCGCGCCGCTCCCGGTCGCGGTCGCGACGCTCGGGCTCGTCGTCGTACTCGTCCGCGTAGTCGTCGGGTTCGTCGGCCATGCCGAAGTAGACGAGGGTGCGGTGCCAGAGATCGGTGACGGCCATCTAGAGGAGTCCCTGAGTGGTTTTCTGAACGCGCTCGAGGAGCCCGCGACCGACGCGGACCTTGGTGGCGCCCTCTTCGGCCGCCACCAGGAAATCCTGGCTCGTGCCCATCGAGAGGTCGCGGAAATCGTGACGCCCGTCCCACTCGCGGGCAAGATCGTCGGCCAGCCTCCGCACCGCGGCGAAGTGTGGGCGACTCATCTCTGCATCGCTGTGCGACGGGGGCATGGCCATGAGACCACCGATCACGAGGTCGGTCCGAGCCGACACCTCATCCACGAACGCCCGAAGTTGGGGCGGCACGATACCACCTTTGGTTGGCTCCTCGGCGACGTTCACTTCGACGAGAACCCGCGTGGGACCTTCCGAACGGGCCGCGATCTCCTCCGCGAGCCGGAGCGAGTCGAGCGAGTGGATCAGGCGCACGCGCGGCAGGAGGTCGCGCACCTTGCGGCGCTGGATGTGCCCGATGAAGTCGAACGTCAGGCGCCCGGCCGCCACGGCCTCCTTGGCCAGCAGATCCTGCAGGCGGTTCTCGCCGATCACATCGACCCCCGCCTCGACCAGCGCGGGGACATCCTCGGCGGGCAGGTACTTACCGGCGATGACCAGCTCCACCGCGCCGGGGGCGCGGCCTCCGCGAACGGCGGCCTCGTCGAGGAGCACCCGCGTCTCGGCGAGCACCTGCGCCAGGCAGGACGGGTCGATCACCCCGCCTCCGCCCAGACGAGCCCGGCCTGGCGACCCGTCCCCGCGCCGTCGCGGCGATACGAGTAGAAGCGGTCCGGCGCGCAGGAGGTGCAGGCGCCCACCGTCACGACCGCCTCATCCCGGAGGCCGCCGGCCAGGAGGGCCCGGCGGGCGGCCGCGGCGAGATCGACGGCGTCCCCCGCCACCACCTCGGCGCCGAAGCGCGCGGCGAACGCGTCGCGCACCTCGGCCGACACCGGATAGCAGCACGGCCCGATGCCCGGACCGATCGCCGCGCCGGTGTCGCCCGGCGCGCCAAGGGCCGCGACGGCGGCCTCGAGGACGCCCCCCACGAGACCCCGCCAGCCGGCGTGCGCGGCGGCGACGCGCGGGATGTCCCGCCGCCACAGGAGCACCGGGAGGCAGTCGGCGCCGAGCACGGCGAGCGCCACGCCGGGGACGGCGGAGACCATGGCGTCGCCCTCGGGCCAGTCCCGCAGGTGCCCGAGGAAGCCCCCCTCGCCCCCCGACACCTCCCGCACGCCGGCGCCGTGGACCTGGCGGCCCATGCAGACCCGGTACGGATCGATGCCGAGCTCCGCGCACACCCGGGCGCGGTTCTCGCGGATGCGCTCATCGGGGTCGCCGGGGTCGTTGCCGAGGTTGAGGCCCGAGAATCCGCCCGCGCTGACGCCCCCGCCGCGCGTGGTGAAGACGGCGCGCGCCGCGGCCCCGGTCGGCACCTCGATCACATCGAGACCGGTCACGCGCCCTCGCGGGCCGCGCGCAGGGCGAGGGCGAGCTGCTCGTCGTGGCTCCCGACCCTGCCGTCGAGCAGGGCGGCGCGGACCTCGGCGAGTGCCCGGCCGATCGCGGGCCCCGGCGCCACGCCCGCCCGCACCAGGTCGGCGCCCGTGACGCTCGGCGCACGGTCGGAGGCCCACCACCCGGCGACGGCGTCCGCGCCGGCGGCGAGGGCGCCGATCGCCGTCGCCGGCGGCGCCGCGCGCAGGATGCGGTCGATCTCGGAGGGGGCGGCCGCGTGCGACAGGCGACCGGCGAGCCCGGCGCCCGCGACGGTCTCGGCCGCGATCGCGCGGGCCCACCCGGGCAGGGCCGCGACCGCCACGGCGTCCGCGTCCACGCCGGCGCCCAGGCGCATCGCCCAGGCGGGCACGGCCGGCGCGGCGGAGTGCGCCGCCGCGCCCCCGAGCGCGGCGATCGCCGCTGCGGCGCCCGCGCGCACCCAGGGCACGCCCAATTCGCGCAGCACGCCGAGGGCTCCGGCGGCCCCGTCCTCGTCGAGCACGCGGCGCAGTTCCTCGGCGACCCGTGCCGAGGCGAGGTCGAGGGCGGGCGCGACGGCCCGGGCGGCGGCCTCGGTCTCGGGGGCGAGGGCGAGGTCGAGCCGGGCCGCGTAGCGCGCCGCCCGCACCAGCCGGCTCGGGTCCTCGACGAACGCATCCGGGCGCACCGCCCGCAGCAGGCCCGCGGCCAGGTCGGAGGCGCCCCCGTGCGGGTCGACCAGCTCGCCGGCGCGCGCGCCGCGCAGGCCGAGGGCCATCGCGTTCACAGTGAAGTCGCGGCGGGCCAGGTCGTCGAGGAGGGTGCCCGGACCGACGGTCGGCAGGGCGCCCGGGGTCGCGTAGGTCTCGGTGCGCGCGCTCACCAGGTCGACGTGGCCTCCGTGCGGGAGCTCGATGTGGGCCGTCCCGAAGCGCGGGTGGGCGACGACGCGGACGCCGAGCGCCCGGGCGATGCCGGCGGCCTCGGCGACGGCGTCGCCCTCCACCACGAGGTCGAGGTCCGGGCCGTGGGACAGGCCCGCGAGGGCGTCGCGGACGACGCCGCCGACGGCGCTCACATCACCGCTCAGGACGGGTGTCACCCGCTCGACCAGCGGATGCGCCGCCACGATGGCGCGCGCGCGACTAGGATCCACGACGTGGCCTACGATCCCGTCTCCCGCAAGCTGGCGGCCGTCGCCCCCGTGGCGGACGAGCTGCTGGAGCGGTTCGAGCGGTTCGAGCACCTGACGCTCACGGAACTCCAGGAGGCGTTCGACGCCGCCGACGCGCGCTTCAAGGCCTGGGTGCAGACGCCGGGCAACGAGACCCGCCCGATCAGCGAGGCGCCCGACTACCTCGACCGGATCGCCCTCGACAGCCTCCTCGAGCGACGCACCTGGTCTGAGTAGCCCCGGCCACGCGCTCAGGCGGCCGGGATGACGGCGACAGCCTCGATCTCGACGCATGCGCCCAGCGGCAGGGCGGCGACGCCCACCGTGGCACGCGCGGGCGCGTGGCCGGCGAAGGCCGCGGCGTAGACCTCGTTCATCGCGGGGAAGTCGCCGGCGAAGTCGGTCAGATAGACGGTGGTCTTGGCGATGTCCTCCATGCGGGCCCCCGCGGCGGCGAGAATCGTCGCGATGTGGCGCAGGGCGACCATGGCCTGCTCACGCACACCCTCCCCCACCAGGCCTCCGGTGCCCGGATCGATGCCGAGCTGGCCCGAGACGAAGACCATCTCACCGGGACCCGCGGCGACGGCCTGACTGTACGGCGCGCCGGCGACGGGGGCGGGCGCGGCCTCGGTGCGGATCATCTTCATGCGGTCAGCCTACTTGCGGACCGGCACACCCGCGTCGGCCATCGCCGCCTTGACCTCCGAGATCGAGTAGACCCCGTCGTGGAACACCGACGCCGCGAGCACCGCGTCGGCGCGGCCGGCGGTCACGGCGGCGGCGAAGTGGTCGAGGCGCCCCGCGCCGCCCGACGCGATCACCGGGACGGGTGCCGCGTCGGCGACGGCCGACAGGAGCTCCACGTCGAAGCCGTCCTTGGTGCCGTCGCGATCCATGCTCGTGACCAGCAGCTCCCCCGCACCCCGGGCGGCCGCCTCCGCCGCCCATGCGACGGCCTCGAGGCCCGTCGGCAGCCGGCCCCCGTTGAGGAAGACCTCCCAGCCGGTGCCGTCGCTGCGCCGCTTGGCGTCGATGGCGACGACGATGCACTGCGCGCCGAAGCGGGCCGAGGCCCGCTCGATGAGGCTCGCGTCGCGCACCGCGGCCGAGTTGAGCGACACCTTGTCGGCGCCCGCGGCGAGCACCGCCCGGATGTCGTCCTCCGAGCGCAGGCCGCCTCCGATCGTGAACGGGATGAAGACCTCCTCGGCCGTGCGCCGGGCCAGCTCGACGATCGTCCCACGGCCCTCGTGGCTCGCCGTGATGTCGAGGAAGACCAGCTCGTCGGCGCCCTCGGCGTCGTAGCGCGCCGCGAGCTCCACGGGGTCGCCGGCGTCGCGGAGCCCGACGAAGTTGACGCCCTTCACGACGCGGCCCTCGTTGACGTCGAGGCACGGGATGACGCGGATCATCCGCCGTCGTCCAGCACCCGCAGCGCCTCGCCGATCGTGAAGCGCCCCTCGTAGAGCGCCCGCCCGACGATCACCCCGTCGAGGTTCGCGATGCCGAGGTCGCGCAGGCGGCGCAGGTCGTCGAGCGACGAGATCCCGCCCGACGCGATCAGGCGCAGCGGCGGGGCGGCCTCGGCCAGCCGGCGCATGGCGGCCAGGTTCGGCCCGCCCAGGGTGCCGTCGCGGTTGATGTCGGTGTAGGCCAGGCGGCGGACGCCCATCGAGACGAGCCCGGTCGCCACCTCGACCGCGTCGCGGTCGCTGACCTGGGTCCAGCCGTGGGTGGCCACCTTGCCCTGGCGCGCGTCGAGCGCCACGACGAGGCCGTCGCCGAGCCGGTCGATCGCCCACGCCAGCAGGTCGTGGTCGTCGATCACGGCGGTTCCGAGCACGACCCGGTTCACACCCGTCGCCAGGGCGGTCTCGATCGCGGGGCGCGAGCGCAGCCCGCCGCCGAGGTGGACGGTGCCCGGGAAGGCCGCGGCGATGCTGGCCACCAGGGCCGCGTGCACCGGCTCCCCGGCGCGCGCCCCGTCGAGGTCCACGACGTGCAGCGAGAGGGCCCCGTCATCGGCGAAGCGCCTGGCCTGGTCGACGGGGTCGTCGCTGAAGGCGGTCGACTGGTCGAAGTCGCCCTGGCGCAGGCGCACGGCCTGGCCGCCCTGCAGGTCGATGGCCGGATAGAGGGTGATCACGAGACGGAGGCCCGCGCGTCACCGACGGCGACGCCCGCCACCCAGCGGCCCAGCAGGCCGAGGCCCGCCGCGCTCGACTTCTCGGGGTGGAACTGGACGCCCATCACATCGCCGCGGCCGGCGGCGGCGCAGAAGCCGACGCCGTGCTCGGCGCGCCCGACCACGAGATCCGGGTCCTCGGGCTCGCACCCGAACGTGTGGACGAAGTAGTAGGTCGAGGAGGCGTCGTCCTCCGCCGCGGGCGCGAGGACCGAGCCCGGCTGCCAGCGCACCCGGCTCCAGCCGATGTGCGGCAGCTTGCGCTCGGTGCGCAGCCGGCGCACGGACCCCGGCAGCAGCCCGAGACCGGTCGCCCCGGGGCTCTCCTCGCTCTCGTCGAAGAGCAGCTGCAGGCCGAGGCAGATCCCGAGGACCGGCAGGCCGCGGCCGGCGGCCTCGTGCACGACCGTGTCGAGCCGGCTCGCGCGGATGCGGCGCATCGCCTCGCCGAAGTGGCCGACACCGGGCAGCACCACGGCGTCGGGCGTCCTGAGCTCCGCGGGGTCGCGGACCACGTGCACGTCGGCGCCGACGTGCTCCAAGGCCTTGCACGCACTGCGCAGGTTGCTCATCTCGTAGTCGAGCACGGCGACGACGGGCCTCACAGGCTCCCCTTGGTGGACGGCACGCCGGTCACCCGCGGATTGGGGGCCACGGCCTGGGCCAGCGCGCGGGCGAGGGCCTTGAACGACCCCTCGATCACGTGGTGGGCGTTGCCGGGGACGAGTAGGCGCAGGTGGACGGTCAGCCCGGCGTGATTCGCGAGGCCCCGGACGAACTCCTCGAGCAGCTCGGTCTCGAAACCGCCGATGACGGTCGTCGGGAGCGGCACGTCGATGGCGGTGAACGGGCGCCCGGAGAGGTCGACCGCGGCCTGCACCAGGACCTCGTCCATCGGGATCAGGGCCGCGCCGTAGCGCTCGATGCCCGCGCGGTCCCCCAGCGCGTCACCGATCGCCTGGCCGAGCGTGATGCCGACGTCCTCCACGGTGTGGTGGCTGCCCGTCTCGAGGTCGCCCCGCGCCTCGACGTCGAGGTCGATCAGCGAGTGGCGGGCGAGCAGGGTGAGCATGTGGTCGAAGAAGCCGACGCCCGTCGAGATCCGCGACGCGCCGCTGCCGTCGAGGTCGACGCGCACGCGCACGTCGGTCTCGCCCGTCGTGCGGCTGCGCGAGGCCTCGCGGCTCACGACGCCCTCCGGCGGGCCTCGGCCGAGCGGCGGTGCATGACGAACCCCTCGGCGTCGGCGAGCGCGGCCAGGTGCGGCGTGAGAGCCTCGACGGCGTCGTCGGTCATGTCGACCACGGACATCCTCCGCAGGAACGTTGTGGGCCCGAGCGCGGACGCGTGACGCGCGGCGCCCCCGGTGGGCAGGACGTGGTTGGAGCCGGCGACGTAGTCGCCGAACGCGGTCGCGCCGTTGGGTCCGATGAACACCGCCCCCGATCGTGTGATGCTCGACGCGATCGCCCCGGCGTCGCGGGTGGCGATCTCCAGGTGCTCGGGGGCGAAGGCCTCGGCCAGCTCGATCGCCAGGGGCATGGAAGCACACTCGACCAGGGTGATGGGCCCGATCGCGTCGGGCAGGCCGCGCAGCTCCTCGGCCACGGCGTCCACCACGCGCGGGTCGTCGCTCACCATCACCGCGGGCGAGTCGGCGCCGTGCTCGGCCTGCGCGAGCAGGTCCAGCGCGATCGCGCGCGGCGCGCAGGTGGCGTCGGCGATGATCATCACCTCGCTCGGGCCGGCCACGCCGTCGATGCCGACCGTGCCGACGACCTGGCGCTTGGCCTCCTGGACCCAGGGGCTGCCGGGACCGACGATCACCGCCACCGGCGCGATCGAGGCGGTGCCGAAGGCGAGCGCCCCGACGGCGGCGGCGCCGCCGGCCGCGTAGACCTCCTCCACGCCGAGCAGGGCGGCCGTCGCGAGGATGGACTCGGCCGGACGGCCGTCGGGCCCGGGCGGGCTCACGACGACGATGCGGCCGACGCCGGCGACCTGGGCGGGTACGACGCCCATGATCAGGCTCGAGGGGTACGCGGCCCGCCCGCCCGGCACGTAGCAGCCGGCGGCGTCCACGGGCACGGAGCGCACCTGGATGCGCTGGCCGGTGGGGAGGCTGACGTCGTGGTCGCCGGGCAGCACCGCCTCGGCCACCTGGCGCACCTGTGCGGCCGCGACGCCGATCGCCACGCGGAGACGGTCGTCCAGCCCGGCGGCGGCGCGGGCGAGCGTCGCCGGCGGCACCCGCAGGCGGTCGTGCGTGAAGTCGGGGCAGTCGAAACGCCGGGCGCCCTCCACCAGGGCGTCGTCGCCGCGGTCGCGGACGGCGTCGAGGATCTCGGTCACGCCGCTCGCCACACCGGCGACGTCGAGCACCGGGCGCAACGTGCGGGCGAGCACCTGGACACCCCCCGCGCGCAGGCGCGCGCGACGCGGCGCGACGCTCACGATCCGGCCCCGCGCATACGGGCGACCAGCTCATCGAGCTCCTCGGCCCTGAGGGTCTGGCTGACGCGGTTGACGATCAGGCGCGCCGACGAGGCGAAGATCTCCTCGCGCTCCACCAGGCCGTTCTCACGCAGCGTCCGCCCCGTGGCGACGAGGTCCACGATGCCGTGCGCCAGGCCGACCAGCGGCGCGAGCTCGACCGAGCCGTTGACCTTCACGACCTCGGCCTGGCGGCCCGTGGCCGTGAAGTGCCGGGTCGCCGACACCGGATACTTCGTCGCCACGCGCACGACGCCGAGGTGCTCGAGCGCGGCCGGGGTCGGGTCGACGCCCTCGCGCGTCGCGTAGACCATCCGGCAGCCGCCGAAGCCGAGGTCGAGGATCTCGTAGACGTCGGGGTCGCGCTCGCGCAGGACGTCCTTGCCCACGATCCCGAGGTCGGCCGCCCCGCTCTCCACGTACGTCGGCACGTCGCTCGGCCGCGTCGTGATGAAGGTCGTGCCCGTGGGGCTCTCCAGGATCAGCCGCCGGCCGGCGTCGCGCAGGGGCGCCACATCGACGCCCGCGGCCTCCAGAACCTCGACCGAACCCGGAAGGAGCGCCCCGAGGGGCACGCAGATCCTCAGTCCCGCCATGCCGCCACATCCTCGAGTCGTGAGCACTCGCGCTCGGCTCCGGTCACGCGGTCGGTGACGGCCCAGCCGGCCCCCGAGCGGCGGGCGACCCAGCGCCAGCCCTCGGCGTCGGCGAGCGCGCCGGCGTCCGGCGACCCGTCCGACAGGGCGACGACGGCCACGCCGGCCGACCGCAGGACCGCGGCGGCCGGCAGATCGGCGTCCAGGCCCCCGGTCAGCACCAGCCCGGTCCGGGCGGGCTCGGGGGCCGGCCCGGCGGCGAGCAGCGCCTGGTGCAGGAGGTCCAGCGTGATCGCGAAGCCGACGGCGGGCCGATCGCGGCCGAAGCGGGCGCCGAGACCGTCGTACCGTCCTCCCATCGCGATCGGCGCGCCGACCCCGGGCGCGTAGGCCTCGAACACGATCCCCGAGTAGTACGACCAGTCGCGCAGGACGCCGAGGTCGAGGATCACCGCGTCGGCCGCGCCGTGGGCCGCGAGGAGGTCGAGGATCCGGCCGAGGCGCTCGCACGCGGCCGCCGCCGCGGGGACCTCCGACGCGATCCGCGCGAGCACCTCGCGGCCGCCGCGCAGCGACGGCAGATCGCGCAGCAGATCCGCCCCCGGCCCGTCGGGGAGCGCCAGGGCCGCCAGGCGCCGCCACTCGACGAAGTTGCGCGCGGCGAGGGCCGCGCTCAGATCGTCGCGCACGGACGGGGCGACGCCGAGGCCGTCGAGCACCGCCGCCGTGAGCGAGACGTCGCCGACGCCCACCCGCAGCCCCTCGAGGCCGGTCGCCCGCAGGCTGTCGGCCAGAAGGCCCAGGGCCTCGGCATCGGCGCCCGGACCGCCCTCCCCCACCAGCTCGATGCCCGCCTGGCGCTGCTCGGACGGGCGCGGGCGGCCGGGCGCGGGCGGCCGGAAGGCGCGCGCGAGGTACGAGACCCGCACCGGGCCCGGGTGGTCGGCCATCCGGGTCGCCACGAGGCGCGCCACGGGGATCGTGAGGTCGGGCCGCAGCACCAGCACGCGGCCGTCGCCGTCGAAGAGGCGGAAGGTGTCGCGGAGCCGCCCCTCCTGGGCGCGCTCGACGACATCGGCGAACTCCAGCACGGGCGTCATGACCTCGCGGTACCCGAACGCCTGGAAGCGGCCGCGCAGCGCGGCCTCGACGCCGCGGAGCTCGCGGGCCTCCACGGCCAGCACGTCCTTGCCCCCCGAGGGGAGGGCGGCGGCCGTCACGGCCGGGCGCCCGCTTCCCGACTCACTCACGAACACGCTCGATGTCGGCGCCGAGGTCGCGCAGGCGCTGGTCGATGCGCTCGTAGCCGCGGTCGATCTGGCCCACGTTCCCGATGACGCTGACGCCGTCGGCGGCGAGGCTCGCGATCAACATCGCCATGCCCGCGCGGATGTCGGGGCTCTCCAGCCGCTCCCCGTACAGCTGCGCCGGACCGCTCACGAGGACCCTGTGGGGATCGCAGAGCACGATCCGCGCGCCCATCGCCACCAGCTTGTCCACGAAGAAGAGCCGGTTCTCGAACATCTTCTCGAAGATCATCACCGTGCCGTGGGTCTGCGTGGCGACGGCCGTGGCGATGCTGGTGAGGTCGGCCGGGAACGCGGGCCAGATGCCGTCGTCGATCTTCGGGATCGCGTCGCCCTCGTCGGAGACCACGCGCAGCGACTGGTCGGGCGGCACGCGCAGCGTGTCGCCCTCCATCTCGACGCGGATGCCCATGCGCTCGAAGGTGAGGTTGATCATGCGCATGTCGCTCGGGCGCACGTCGGTGATCGTCAGGTCGGATCCGGTGATGGCGCCGAGCCCGATGAAGGAGCCGATCTCGATGTAGTCGGGCCCGATCCGGAAGCGGCCGCCGTGCAGACGGTCGACGCCGTCGATGATCAGGCGGTTCGTCCCGATGCCCTCGATCCGCCCGCCCAGCTCCACCAGGAAGCGCGCCAGGTCCTGGACGTGCGGCTCGCCGGCGGCGTTGAGGATGACGGTCCGCCCCGTGGCGGTCACGGCGGCCATGAGCGCGTTCTCGGTGGCGGTCACCGAGGCCTCGTCGAGGAAGAGCTCGGCGCCCCGCAGACCGCGGTGACTCAGCCGGTAGCTGCGGTTGACCTCACAGTCGGCGCCCAGGCCGCGGAACGCCAGCAGGTGGGTGTCCACCCGGCGGCGGCCGATGAAGTCGCCCCCGGCGAGCGGCAGCTCGACCTCGCCGCAGCGGGCGAGCAGCGGTCCCGCGAGCAGCAGCGAGGCGCGCAGGCGCCGGCAGAGGTCGGGATCGAGGTGCGTCGTGCGGACGCGGTCCGCACGGAGGGCCAGGGCGTTGGGGCCCTCGTCGCGCACGCTGACCCCGAGGTCGTCGAGCAGCGCCAGCATGACGTGGACGTCGAGGATGTCGGGCACGTTCTCGAGCACGACCTCCTCGTCCGTGAGAAGGCATGCGGCCAGGATCGGCAGAGCGGCATTCTTGTTGCCGCTCGGCACGACGGTGCCGGACAGCGCTCGGCCGCCCCGGATGACCAGCCTGTCCTGACTCACGACCCTGGACGCTAGCAGTCGCCGCGAGCGACCGCGCTCACGCCCTCGGCCAGGCGCTCGACGTCGACCGCGTCGCAGAAGAATCCGAAAGAGGCCCTCAGGGCCGCCGGACGCTCCAGCCAGCGGATGATCACGCCCCGGCCGGCGAGCGCGGCGCACGCCTCCTGCGGATCGCGGCCCTCGATGACGAACGTCAGCAGTCCCGCGGCGCCGGAGGCCGGCGTGAGGATCCGGACGCCGGGGATCCCCTCGAGCGCCGCCCGGCCCATCTCGCGGGCGGCGGCCACCCGGTCGTGGATCCACCGCCAGCCGAGACCCTCGAGCCACTCGATCGAGGCGCGCCAGGCCGGCAGGAGGGCGGCCGGCGGGGTGGACACCTCGTAGCGCCCGGCTCCCGGATGCGGCGTGATCATTCCACCGAGACCGTGCTCCGCGCCGCTCTCGTAGCCGGAGACGGCGAGGTCGATGCGCCCAAGGGCCTCCGGCGCCACCCAGAGCGCCCCGAGGCCCTCGGGGCCGAGCAGCCACTTGTGCGCCGGGAAGGCGTAGGCGTCGACGCCGAGCGCGGCTGCATCGACGGGGATCGCGCCCACCGACTGGGCGCCGTCGACGAGCACCAGGGCGCCCGCCGCCCGCGCGGCGCGCGCGACCCCGGCCACATCGAGCACGGCCCCGGTGGCCCAGGAGACGTGGGAGACGGCGACGAGGCGGGTGCGCGGGCCGGAGGCGCGTGCGACAGCGGCCGGGAGGTCCTCCTCGGTGCCCTCCGGGTCGATCCAGCGGATCACGGCGCCGTGGCGCCGGGCGATCACGGCGAGCGGGACGGTCAGCCCCGGGTGCTCCAGCGCCGGCGCGACGATCTCGTCCCCGGGAGCCCAGTCGAGACCCCAGGCGACGACGTTGAGCCCCGTGGTCGTGTTCGCCGTGAGGGCGATCCCCTCTGCCGGCGCGCCGATCGTGCGCCCGGCGGCCGCCCGGGTCGCCTCCGCCTCGGCCATCATCTCCTCGAACGCCGCCAGGCTCCCGCGCACGCGATGCAGGGAGGCCCGCGACCATTCCCGCAGCGCCCCGGCGGCAACCGCCGGGAGGGGCCCGCAGCCGCCCGTGTTCAGGTAGGTGGCGGTCCGCAGGCTCGGAAGCATCGCGCGGACGCCGCTCGGGTCGGGCTGCACGTGATGATCGTAGCCCGGAGCCGTTGCGCCGTCGCCGGCGGCCTGGCTACGACCGCCGGGCCATGAGGCTCCCGAGGATGATGCCGGGCTACGGCGAGACGCTGATCTGCGAGGACGACCCCCGGCTGGACGAGCAGCGCTCCCGGTGCGCCCCTTCACCGCCAGCCCGACGAGGGGATGTGGGCCGCCATGCCGGTCACCTACCGCGGCTCGGGCCGGAGGGAGGCGGTGCTGGTGACCGACCTCGCCGATGTCCCACCGGACGCCGAAACGGATGCTCTTCTGGCCACGCGGCCGGTGGCGCTCCCGCCGCCGAGGCGGGCCGGACGCGGCGGCGAGCTCCGGGCTCGAGGTGATCGCCCTGCTGGGCGCACTCGCCGTCCTCGGCGTCGCCCTTGGGGGGCGACGCACCCGGCCGGACCCCGCACGGGCGCCCGCCGGCCCGCCCGAGTGGGTCCGCGAGCACCCCGTCAGCCCCGAGGAGGCCGAGCGCCGCTCGCCGGAGCCGCTGCGCTCGGTGGTCAACCCGGACGAGTGGGAGATGTTCCGCGACCTCGGCTCCATCTGCGTCACCGGCCGGCACGGGGTGTCGCGGGCCGGCGCGCCGCTCAGAACGGGGCGGGAGGCTCCTGAGCGCCGCCGCCCGGCTCGGGCGGCAGGTCCTCCGCGGTGAGCTCCTCGATGCGACGCTGCGCCGCGCCCAGGCGCTCACGGCATGCGGCCAGGTACCCCTGGCCGCGCTCGAAGAGGGCCACCGCCTCCTCCAGCCCCACCTCGCCGCTCTCCAGCCGCGAGACGACCTCGTCCAGGCGGCGCAGGGCCTCCTCGAAGGTGACGGGCTCGTCGCCACCCGCCGGCGGGCGCGCGTCCGTCACGGAGACGGCTCCTCCGCACGGGCCGCGATCCGGCCGTCCCGCATCCCGATCACCAGCGATCGCCCCGCCTCGACACCCTCGGCCGAGGCGATCACCGCGCCCGAGCCGCCGTCGCGCACGATCGCGTAGCCGCGCGCGAGGGTGCGCTCGGGCGACAGCAGTCCGAGGAGGCCGGCGCTGCGCTCCAGGCGGCCGGCGGCGGCCTCGGCGCGGAGGCCGGCCGCCCGTCGCAGCGCCTCCCGGCGCACGGCCAGCTCCGCGGGCGCCGTCGCGCCCACGCGCCGCAGCGCCGAGGTCAGCCGCGGGGCGAGGCGATCGACCCGGTCGCGCCCGAGCGCTCCGCTGCCCCGGAGGGCGCGCACCAGGGCGTCGGCGCGGCGCTCCACCGCCCGGCCGGCCGCGGCCCCGGCCCGCTCGAGGCCGCGACGGATCGCCAGCGAGGCGTCGTCCAGCCGCGCCTCGACGGCCTCCAGGCTCGGCACGACGACGGCGGCGGCGGCCGTCGGGGTCGACACGCGCACGTCCGCCACCAGGTCGCAGACGGTGACGTCGCGTTCGTGGCCCACCGCCGAGACGACCGGCGTCGCCGCGGCGGCCACGGCGCGGCAGACGGTCTCGCTGTTGAAGGCCATGAGGTCCTCGAGGGATCCGCCGCCGCGGGCGACCACGATCACGTCCACATCCGGGCGCCGGTCGAGGTGGCGGAGCGCCCGGACGATCAGCCCCGGCGCGGCGTCGCCCTGCACGGGCACGCTCACCAGGACGACGTCGGCACCCGGGAAGCGCGCCCACAACGTGGTCAGGACGTCGTCGCGCGCGGCGCCGTCGGGGCTCGTGACGAGGCCGATCCGCCGCGGCAGCATCGGCGGGCGGCGCTTGCGGCCCGGATCGAGCAGCCCCTCGCCCTCGAGGCGGGCGCGGAGCTCGTCGACGCGCGCCCGCAGCAGCCCCTCCCCCGCCAGCTCGAGCTTCTCGACCCTCATCGAGATCTGGCCGCGCTGGCGCCAGAACTCGATGCGGCCGTAGGCCTGCACCAGCGTTCCGTTCGCCGGCCGGTGCGGAAGTCGGTCGAAGACGATTCCGTTCATCGAGGCGTCGAGCACGTGCTCGCCGCGCAGGGTGAAGCGCATCTGGGTCCGCGCGGGCCGCAGGTCCTGCACCTCGGCCTCCACCCAGAACGACTTCAGGCCCTCGAACATGCCCGACAGCCGCGCCGTCACGTCCTCGACGGTGAAGACCCTGCGATCGCCGACGAGCCTCACGGCGACAGCGCGTCGACGATCTCGGCCGCCCGGACGCCGCTCGACACGGCCCCCTCGATCGAGGGGTGGTGGGTCAGGTCGCCGGCGAGCACGAGGTTGTCGACCGCCGTCCGCGGCCCGGGCAGGCGCGCGCGCACCCCCGGCAGCGGGCGGAACTGGGCGAACGGGTGCGCATGGACCCCGAGAGGCTCGGCGAGCCCCGCCCAGTCGAACCGGGGCGCCCAGCGCCGGACGAGGTCGCCCACGGCCTCGACCAGCCCCTCGGCGCTGCCCCCACCCGTCGTGACCCGCGTGGCGAGGAGGATGTGGGGCCCGTCGGGGGACCCCGGCCGGGTGATGTTCGTCGTCTGGCACAGGAGGTCGATCCGCGCCCGGTCGTCGCCCTCCGCCGGCGAGGCGTTCAGCACGATGGAGCGCCCCCGGTACAGGGGCCGCCGCAGCGCGAAGGCCGCACTCACGGACGACGCAGCCTCGCCCGGGAGCCGCCCGGCGGCCTCGGCGTCGAGTGGCTCGAGCAGCTCGCGCGCAACCGGCGCCTCGACCGCCAGCACCACGTGGCGGGCACCGAGCACACGGCCGTCCTGCGTGCGCACGCCGGTGGCCCGGCGCCCGTCGCCGGCCATCTCGACCGCCGTGACGCGCGCGCCGAACTCCACCTCCCCGCCTGTCTGCCGGATCGCCGCGGACGTCCACTCGGCGACCATCCCCAGGCCGTCGCTCGGGATCACCGACGGGCCCCGGGCCAGCATCGACATCAGGAATCGGAAGTACCCCTCGTCGGCGCTGAGGCTGCGGTCGAGGGTGATCACCCCGAACAGCGGGCGGAAGAAGCCCTCGACGGCGTCGGCGGAGAACCCGAGATCCCGCAGCAGCTCGTGCGTGGTTCGGGGCGCCGGCGGGTCGAGAAGCGCCTCCGACGGGCGGGCGACGACCGACGCCGCCAGCTTCACCAGCAGCGCGCGGTCGCGCGGACCCAGGCCTCCGAAGCGCAGGGCCCCGAGCTTCGACGCGGCGAGGCGGTGCGTGCCGTCGTCCCCGATGAACACCGCGCCACCGTCCACGGGCCGAAGATCCCTCCGCGGCAGGCCGATCTCCCGCAGCAGCTCTCGCGTCTGCGGATACGAGCGGAAGAGCACCTGGAAGCCGAGGTCCACCGGCCTGCCCCGGTGCCACACGGTCCGCGCCCGCCCGCCGGGAGCCTCCTCGGCCTCGAGCACGAGAACCGAGTGCCCGGCCGACGACAGCCGGCGCGCGCACGCGAGCCCGGCCAGCCCACCGCCGACGATGATGCAGTCACGTACGTCGGTCGGCGGCCCCGGATCGCTCATCGGGCCGATCGTACCAGCGGCCCTCGGGACCCCCTCTGCACGCACGACTGTCGCCCACCGCCCCGACCGGACTCAGGCACCCCCCTGGAACCCGGCACGGCACACGCCTCGGCCCTCATCGCCCTCTCCCGCCCCACGCCCGCCCGCCCCGACACCGCGGCGCGAGCGCGACCCGCCTCGCGTAGTCCCTGGGTGTACCGTCGGCGGATGATCCTGCTCCTGTCCATCGTGCTCTGCGCCGTGATCCTCGTCGTCTACCTCTGGGCGAGCAGCGGCCGCCCGGCCAGCGAGCCGGAACGCACCAGTTCCTGGGCTCGCGGGATCCCCTCCTAGGGCCACCGCCCCGGAGCCCGCAGCGCGGCCGGCAGGCGGCTCACGCCCCTGATCCCCGAGGGATCCGGGCGTCGCTGCTCCACGCACCGACGCCCCCGGCCGCGGCTCTCTACTGCTGCCCCGGAAACGACGAAAGCCGCCGGAAATCCGGCGGCTCACGACGCGCTACATCACATTAATCCCGGCGGCGACCTACTCTCCCGCGAGTCTTCACTCGGAGTACCATCGGCGCGGAGAGGCTTAACGACTCTGTTCGGAATGGGAAGAGGTGTTTCCCTCTCGCTACGACCACCGGAAATCCATGAGGGTCGTACCCTCAAGACTGCATAGCGGCGTCGGTGTGCTCCTGTGTTGGTCAAGCCCTCGGCGGATTAGTACTGGTCTGCTGAACGCATTACTGCGCTTACACATCCAGCCTATCAACCAGGTGGTCTAAGGGGTGGGAGATCTCATCTTGAGGTGGGCTTCCCGCTTAGATGCTTTCAGCGGTTATCCCGTCCAGACGTAGCTAGTCAGCAGTGCCGTTGGCACGACAACTGATACACCAGAGGTCTGTTCATCCCGGTCCTCTCGTACTAGGGACGACTCCTCTCAAATCTCCAACGCCCACCGCAGATAGGGACCGAACTGTCTCACGACGTTCTGAACCCAGCTCGCGTACCGCTTTAATGGGCGAACAGCCCAACCCTTGGGACCTACTCCAGCCCCAGGATGCGACGAGCCGACATCGAGGTGCCAAACCCTCCCGTCGATGTGGACTCTTGGGGAGGATAAGCCTGTTATCCCCGGAGTACCTTTTATCCGTTGAGCGACGGCAATTCCACTCTCTACCGCCGGATCACTAAGACCTACTTTCGTACCTGCTCGACCTGTCAGTCTCGCAGTCAAGCTCCCTTATGCCTTTACACTCTACGCACGATTTCCAACCGTGCTGAGGGAACCTTTGTGCGCCTCCGTTACAATTTGGGAGGCGACCGCCCCAGTCAAACTGCCCACCTGACACTGTCCGAAAGCCGGATCACGGTCTTCCGTTAGAAGCCCAGAACATCCAGGGTGGTATCCCAAGGGTGGCTCCTCCGCAGCTGACGCCACGGTCTCACAGCCTCCCACCTATCCTGGACAGGATGTCCCAGACACCAATATCAAGCTGCAGTAAAGGTTCACGGGGTCTTTCCGTCTTGCGGCGGGTAATCGGCATCTTCACCGATACTACAATTTCACCGAGTCCCTCGTTGAGACAGCGCCCAACTCGTTACGCCATTCGTGCAGGTCGGAACTTACCCGACAAGGAATTTCGCTACCTTAGGACCGTTATAGTTACGGCCGCCGTTTACCGGGGCTTGGTTTCAAAGCTTCGCCTCAAGGGCTAACCTCTCCACTTGACCTTCCGGCACCGGGCAGGCGTCAGCCCCTATACGTCGTCTTACGACTTCGCAGAGACCTGTGTTTTTGGTAAACAGTCGGTTGGGCCAATTCTCTGCGGCCCCCTCGAGCTCAAGACGCGAAGTCCGTCACTCTACCGGGGCGTCCCTTCTCCCGAAGTTACGGGACAATTTTGCCGAGTTCCTTAACGAGGGTTCTCTCGATCACCTCGGTATGCTCTACCTGCCCACCTGTGTCGGTTTTGGTACGGGTGCGTTCCCACTCCCTAGAGGCTTTTCTCGGAGGCATGGACTCGACGACTTGCCGGCTTACGCCGACCGACATCCCCTCTCGGAGTATGTGGACCCTGGATTTTCCTGGGGTCCCTCCTACCGGGTTGTCCGTGGACGACCATCGCCACGGTTCGCCTATCCTTCCCCGTCCCCCCATCGGTAATAGCGCGGAAGACGCAGTACAGGAATATCAACCTGTTATCCATCGCCTACGCCTGTCGGCCTCGGCTTAGGTCCCGACTAACCCTGAGCAGATTAGCTTTACTCAGGAAACCTTGGGCATCCGGTGGAGGAGTTTCTCACTCCTCTTTCGTTACTTATGCCTGCATTCTCACTTCTCCGCGCTCCACGGGAGCTTGCCGCTGCCGCTTCACTGCACGAAGAACGCTCTCCTACCGCTCCGTCAAAGACGAAGCCCACAGCTTCGGGGGCTGGCTTGAGCCCCGTTACATTATCCGCGCACGAGCACTTGACCAGTGAGCTATTACGCACTCCTTAGACGAATGGCTGCCTCTAAGCCAACATCCTGGTTGTCTGTGCACTCGCACAACGTTTTCCACTTAGCCAGCGCTTGGGGCCCTTAGCTGGTGGTCTGGGCTGTTTCCCTCTCGACTACGAAGCTTATCCCCCGCAGTCTGACTCCCCTGCTCTAAAGTCATGGCATTCAGAGTTTATCTGACTTCGGTAACCTGGTAGGGCCCCTAGGCCAAACAGTGCTTTACAACCACGACTGAACGCAGGAGGCTATACCAAAATATATTTCGGAGAGAACCAGATATCACCGAGTTTGATTAGCCTTTCACTCCGATCCACAGGTCATCCCCGCCGTTTTCAACCGACGTGGGTTCGGTCCTCCACGAGGTCTTACCCCCGCTTCAACCTGCCCATGGATAGATCACTCGGTTTCGGGTCTACCGCGTCCGACTAAAGCGCCCTATTCAGACTCGCTTTCGCTACGGCTCCGTTATCTTAACCTTGCCGGACACGAGTAACTCGCAGGCTCGTTATGCAAAAAGCACGCAGTCACAGACCGAAGTCTGCTCCTACCGCTTGTAGGCACGCGGTTTCAGGTACTATTTCACTCCCCTCCCGGGGTACTTTTCACCTTTCCCTCACGGTACTAGTTCGCTATCGGTCGTCAGAAAGTACTTAGCCTTACGGGGTGGTCCCCGTAGCTTCCGACCGGGTTTCCCGTGCCCGGTCGTACTCAGGTGGTGACGAGGAAGTCCACAGGCTTTCACCTACGGGGCTGTTACCCTTTGTAGCCAGCCGTTCCAAGCTGCTCGGCTAACCTGTGGTTTTGTAACTTCCCGGCCGCCCTGCGGGACGACCATGTCACTCCTACAACCCCGCTTGAGCTAAGCCCGCAGGCATGGCACTCAAACGGTTTAGGCTGATCCCTTTTCGCTCGCCACTACTCAGGGAGTCGAGGTTTCTTTCCTTTCCTCCGGCTACTGAGATGTGTCACTTCGCCGGCTTGCCTTCAACCGCCCTATGTGTTCAGGCGGAGATACGCGCGCATTACCACGCGTGGGTTCCCCCATTCGGAAATCCGCGGGTCAAAGGCTGTTCAGCGCCTCACCGCGGCTTATCGCAGCCGTCCACGTCCTTCATCGGCTTCTGACGCCAAGGCATCCACCGCGTGCCCTTAATATCTTGACCAGATATATAGAGCACACCTACTGCCGCTATGCAGTTTTCAAGGTACGCGGCGAGCTGGGACGAATCCGTGCCCACCTGTACGAGAAGATCCCGACCCGCCGAGGCGGATCGCGATCCCTCAAGACTGAACAGCATTGCCGGCCGGCTCACTCCCCGTGCGTCACGAACCCCTCAATTGTGTGGGTCCGCACGGATGCTCCGACCAGCGCCAGGTTGTCGACGTTCTTCTAGGGCATGGCTCGCTCGAGAGACTCGAGGGAGCTCGACGGTTTCCCGAAGGAATCCGGAGCCCTGGTGACGCTTAGCGTCACTCCCTAGAAAGGAGGTGATCCAGCCGCAGCTTCCGCTACGGCTACCTTGTTACGACTTCACCCCAATCGCTGACCCCACCTTCGACGGCTGCCTCCC
>LNEQ01000103.1 GCA_001464995.1 Actinobacteria bacterium Ga0077541 | reverse complement strand
GTCGTCGTGACGCGCGATCAGCAGGGCGCCTGCGACCGTGGCGGCGAGGCCTACCGTCCCACCGGGGTCGAGGTCGCCCTCGGCAAGCCCGAGATCGTGCTGCGCGACGGTGACGGCGAGATCGTCGCGCGCGGACCCCGGGCGGCCGACCTGGCCGGCCTCGGACCGGAGACCTCGCTCGACTTCCCGGGCGATCCGCGCCGCGCCGGATGCGGCTACGAGCAGGACTTCATCCGCTTCGCGGCCGGCGAACCCGACGTGGCGTACGCGCACGCGCCCGACCGGCTCGCGCTGCAGTACTGGTTCTTCTGGTACTTCGACGACTACGTGAACACGCACGAGGGCGACTGGGAGTTCATCCAGATCGTCTTCCCGGCGGCGACCGCCCAGGAGGCGCTCGAGACCACGCCGGTGGAGGTCGGCTACTCGCAGCACTCCGGAGGAGAGCGTGCCGCGTGGGACGACGACAAGCTGGAGCGGCGCGGCGACCGCCCGGTCGTCTACGCCGGCGCGGGATCGCACGCGAACTTCTTCACGTCCGACCTCTACCTCGGCCGCAGCGCCGACGAGGGCTTCGGCTGCGACGACACGACGGGTCCGTCGACCTTCCGCCCGACCGAGGCCCGCCTGCTCCCCGCCTCGGGCTCCGAGGCGCGCGGCGACCTCGCCTGGCTCTCCTTCGAGGGGCGCTGGGGCGAGTTGCAGCCGGCGCCCTACGACGCGCCGGCCGGTCCGGCCACCAAGGAGGCGTGGCGCGCGCCGATCGCCTGGCAGGACACCCTGCGCGACCGCAGCTTCGCCATCCCGTCCAGCAGGACGCTGGGACCGACGGCCACGGACGCGTTCTGCTCGGTGGTCCAGACCGGAGGCCGGGTCTACACGGCAGTCACGTCACCGTTCGTACTGCTGGTGCTGGTGGCGGGGCTCATCAGCGTCGGCGGCGTCGCGGCCCGCTCGACGCGGTGGTCGCCTCCGGTCCCGCTGCCGCTGCGCCGCCGCCGTGCGTCCGGCCAGATCCTCCGCGACGCCGGGCGCTTCTACCGGGCCCACCGGCCGGTGATGATCGCCCTCGGCGCGTTGTTCATCCCCGCCGCGATCGTCGAGACGGTGCTCCACGAGCTGGTGCTCGGTCTCGGCCCCGTGCGGGCGCTGATCGACACCGCGACCGAGGACAGCCTGGTCTCGGCGGCCGCCACCCTGATCGTGGGCGGCACCGGCCACCTCATCGCGTCGGCCGTCGTGCTGGCCGGGGCGGCGGGCGTCGCCGGGATGCTCGAGAGCGGCCGCCCGGTGGGCGTGCGGGATGCGTTCGGCCGTCTCGGGGAGCGGCTCTGGGCCGTCCTCGGCGTGCTCGGCTGGGCGATGCTCGTCATCCCCCTGCTCGTGCTCACCATCGTCGGCATCCCCTACGCGGTCCACCTGATCGGCCGGTGGGCCGTCGCCAACCAGGTCGCGGTGCTCGAGGGCGCGCCGGCCCGGGAGGCGCTGCGCCGCTCGTCCGAGCTCACGCGCGGGAGGTGGTGGCGCACCGTCCGGCTCGCCGCGGTCGTCAACACCCTCGGGGCCGTCAGCGGCCCGGCGCTCGGCATCGCCCTGCTCTTCACGACCGACCTGCCGCTGATCGCCGTCAACGCGGTCAGCTCGGTCGTCTTCGTCGTCGCCATGCCCTTCGTCGGCCTCGCGATGGCCTACCTCTACGGAGACCTCGTTGCGGCGCACGACGCCGAGGCGCAGGCGGAGCGCTAGCGCTCCCGCTTCAGCCGCTCCTGGCCGATCAGGCTCACCACGCGGGCCACGACGGTGACGAGGAAGAGCTGACCGGTGACCGCCTCCGTCGCGGCGAGGGCCCGGGCGATGTCGCCCGCCGGCGTGATGTCGCCGAAGCCGACCGTCGTGAGGGCGATGAAGCTGAAGTAGATGAGGCTGAAGCGGTCGGGCTCGACTCCGGTGCCGACGAAGGCGCCGGCGTCGAGCGCGAGGATGCCGAGGTAGGAGTACGCGAAGAAGAGACCGATCAGCAGATAGAGG
>LNEQ01000102.1 GCA_001464995.1 Actinobacteria bacterium Ga0077541 | reverse complement strand
CAGCAGCGCCTGAACAGCGACGCCGAGCAGACGACCGCGCTCTTCGGGGCCGTGGGACAGTCGCTGCAGGCCGTGCTGGCGACCGGCAGTGCGGTGGCAACCGCCACCGACGGTGAGCCCGCGGCGTTCGAGCGCTCCGTCACCGTCGCCCTCGGCGACGAACTCGTGCCGATCATCGCCAACGCGGCCCTCATCGATCTCGCCGGCGAGCGGGCGCGCGTCGTGACCGCCAGTGGCGGCGCCCGCGTGCTGCTCGGGCGCTGCATCGCCGACGCCGCATGCGTCGCCAGGATCAGGGCAACTGCCGAGTCGGGCGTGCTGGACATCGTCGTCTCCGACACCATCGATGGCGTCCGCACGCTCGGCATCGCCGGAGTCGCCGGTCGTGGCAGCCGTTTCGCGGCCTACTCGGAGATCAGCGTCCCCGCCGGGCTCTCCGCCTCGTCGCCCACCAACAGCGGCGTCGTCTTCGCCATCTACCTCGGTCGCGAGAGCTCCGACGCACTCCTGTTCGCCACCGCCACCGAGCTCCCGATCACGGGTGAACGCCTGATCCGGAGGATCCAGGTGGGCGGGCAGCAGATCGTCGCCGTGTTCGCCTCGTACGAGACGACCGGTTTCGTCGCCACCTTCGGCCCGTGGCTCCTACTCGCCGCGGGGACGATCGTCTCGGTGCTGCTCGCCCTGCTGGTGGAGGCGATGCGGCGGCGGCGCAACGTGGCGGTGGGGCTCGTGGAGGAGCTCCTGGCCAAGAACACCGAGCTCGACGCCAGCGAGACGGCCCTCCGCCACCAGGCCCTGCACGACCCGCTGACCGATCTGCCGAACCGCACCCTCTTCCGCGACCGGATCACCCAGGAGATCGAGCGGGGCCGCCGCGCGGGCGAGGCGTCGGCGGTGATGATGGTGGACCTCGACCGCTTCAAGGAGGTCAACGACACCCTCGGCCACCAGAGCGGCGACGCGCTGCTGCTGGCGATCGCCCACCGGTTGAGGTCGTCGGTGCGCGCCAGCGACACCGTCGCGCGCCTCGGCGGCGACGAGTTCGGCGTCCTCGCTCCGGGCGTGGGCACCCCCGAGGACGCGCTCGCCCTCGCGGCCGCCCTCCATGAGGCGCTGGCGGCACCGGTCGCGGTCGCCGGCCTCGACATCGAGGTCGCGGCCAGCATCGGCATCGCCCTGTTCCCCCGGCACGGGGAGGACGTGGAGACCCTCATCCGCCACGCCGACGTCGCGCTCTACCGCAGCAAGGAGTCGCACACGTCGGCGGTCTACGACTCCGGCGAGGACCACTACTCCCCCACCCGGCTGAAGCTGCTCACCGGTCTGCGCCAGGCCATCGCGGGCGGCGAGATCGTCGTGGCCTACCAGCCCCAGGCGGGAGCGGCGACCCGCGGGATCCGCGGCGTGGAGGCGCTCGTGCGGTGGCAGCACCCGGAGCTCGGCCTGATCATGCCCGACCAGTTCATCCCCCTCGCCGAGCACACCGACCTGATCCGGCCGCTCACCTTCCACGTGCTCGACACCGCGGTGGCGCAGTGCGCCTCCTGGCGCGACGCCGGCTGGGACGTGGGCGTCGCCGTCAACGTCACGGGGCGGGACATCCTCGACGCCACCTTCCCCGACGACGTCATCGGATGCCTGCGCCGCCACGGCGTGGCGCCCGACCGGCTCGAGCTGGAGATCACCGAGAACACGATCTTCTCCGACCCCGCGCGCGCGAGCGCGGTGCTGTCGCTGCTCAGCGACCTCGGCGTGCGCATCGCGATCGACGACTTCGGGGCGGGCAACTCGTCGCTGGGCTACCTCGCCCGGCTGCCCGTCGACGTCCTCAAGATCGACAAGTCGTTCGTGCTCGACATGGGCACCGGCGGCAGCGCCGCGGCGATCGTCCGCTCCACGATCGAGCTGGGCCACAACCTCGGCCTCGAGGTGATCGCCGAGGGCGTCGAGACCGAGGAGCTGCTGAGCGCGCTGGTCGACCTGCGCTGCGACTCGATCCAGGGCTTCCTGCTCGGCCGGGCCATGCCGCCCCGGGAGGTCGAGGGCCTCTTCGGCGCACCCCGCCCCGCCGCGACCACCGCAGCGGACGCCCCGGCCCGGGCCTGAGCGCCCCTCGCCCTCAGGGCGAGGGCGTGGCCTCGTCGTCGGCGGCGGCCACGTCGGCCGGGCCGGTCTCCTCCGGCCAGCCCTCCTCCCCCTCGAGGTGCGCCGGCTGCACCGCCGGCCCCTCGCGCCCGTCCCTCGCGTCCTTCGGATCCATGCCATTCCTCGCCGTCGTCGCGGACAGGAGCGGCCTACCCGCCCGGAGTCACCGTCACGCCTCAGCGCCGGGGGCATTCTCTGCGACGGAGCGGCCGAGGGCGATCAGCTGCCTCGTGAGGGCGCGCTCATCGTCCTCGCTGAGCCCGGCCAGCAGGCGGCGCTCGTTCTCGGAATGGGTGCGGACGGCCCGCTCGGCGAGGGCGCGACCGCGACGGGTCAGCCCCACGACGACCGCGCGCCCGTCGGCCGGGTCGGCCAGGCGCTCCACCAGACCTGCGGCCTGGAGCTGATCGATCCGATTGGTCGTGGCCGCCGGCGACAGCAGCATCGACGACGCCAGCTCTCCGGCCGAGAGGCGGAAGGGAGCGCCGGAGCGCCGCAGCGTCGCGAGCACGTCGAACTGCGACCGGTTCACGCCGTGGGACGCCAGGGCGTCGTCGATCGCCTTCGACGCCGCGGAGTTGATGCGACTCAGCCGACCGAACACGGCCATCGCCGCACCGTCGACGTCGGGCATCTCCCGCTCCCACTGCTGGACCATGGTGCGCACCGCGGCGTCGCCGTCCTCGTCCATCGTCGCCCTCCGCAATATCGTTTGACATCGAAAGACTATCCGAGCTAGATTTATTTCGACGTCAAAGGAATAACCGCCAGGAGGAACCGTGACGACGTTGATCCAGGAGGACGCGATGACCGGGACGGCCCAGCGCAACGCCCGGGTGGTGCGCGAGTTCTATGCCGCTCTCACGGCCGGCGACATCGCCACGGCGGCCGGGATGATCGCCGAGGACGCAGTGCTCCACGTCCCCGGGCGCAGTCCCAACACCGGGGACTACGCCGGGCGCGAGGCCATCCTCGGCTTCGTGGCGCACGCCCACGAGCTCACCGGGGGCACGTTGCAGCTCACCGTGCACCGGGTGCTGGCCGACGAGGAGGTGGCCGTCGCGCTGACCACCTACACCGCCTCCCGCCCGGACGGGCGCGGCTCGCTCGAGAACAACCTCGCGCACGTCATCCGGATGCGCGACGGGCAGATCGCGGAGTCGTGGTTCCACACCCGCGACCAGTATTCCGTCGACGCGTTCTGGGCCGACTGATCGCGGTCGGCGCGGATCCGGGGCGCGCAGGCGGTCGAGGCCGCCGCGCGCCGCCGGGTCGCGTCAGCGCCCCGGCGCCTTCCTCACCGTGAAGTAGCTGAGCCCGAGCGGGCGCGTGGTGTAGCGGCCGTTGACGTACGGCCAGACGCGCCAGATGTAGGTCTTGCCGTAGGCGACCCGGCCGCGCGGCACGCGGACGTTGCCCCCACGCGGGAACAGGGAGGCGACCTTGGTCGCCAGTAGATCTGGACGTTGTAGACCCTCGCGTCCTTGCGCTTGGTCCAGCGCAGCAACGGGGTGCGCGTCGGCACCTTCAGGCCGATGCGGGGGCGCAGGGCCGCCACGTTGAGGGTGCGCGGGCGGAAGGGGGCCGGACGGGAGACCGCCGGCGTCGTCGCCGGCTGTGGCACGAGGGTGATCGGCTCGGAGGGCGTCCCGGCGACGCCGCCGAGGGCCGTGCCCGGCGCGCGGACGCTGTAGTCGACGATGCTGATCGCCTCGTTGCCGGCCTCGTCGGTGGCCGTCAGCGTGAAGGTCTTCATCCCCGCGGCCGACGTGTCGATCGCCGATCCCGACGGCACCGGCCCGGCACAGGTGAGCGCCTCCTCGCAGACGTAGTCGGCGAGGACCGAGGCGCCGACGACGTACTGGGCGCCGCCCACCGGCTGCGTCACCGTCGCCCTGGGCGGCGTGAGGTCGACGCGGAACGCCTTGGTTGCCGGCGGATCTCCGCTCATGGCATCGGTCGCCGTGAGCGTGTGCGAGCCCTCGGGGAGGGCCGGGAACGTGACAGTGAGCGGCGACACGGGCGCGAGGGCGGGGGGGTCGGCGTCGAGGGCCCATGTGAACCCTTCGGGGTCGGCCGACGAGATCACGAACTCCGGATCCGGGTTGGCGATCCCCCAGATCTCGCTGCC
>LNEQ01000101.1 GCA_001464995.1 Actinobacteria bacterium Ga0077541 | reverse complement strand
CTCGAGCGGCGCGTCCGGCGCGACGGCCACCACCACGTCCTCGTCGGGTCCGAGGCGGTAGAGGCCCTCCGGCACGGCGCCCTCGGTCTCGACGATGACGCCGCGCGCGCCGTCGAGGGCGCCGGCGTCGGCCATCCGGGCCTTCACGGCCAGGTGGGGGGCGGCGGCGCGCGCGGCGGCGACGGTGTCCGGGGTGTCCTCGGCCACGCCGCTCATGGTGACGTCCACGCCGATCCGCGCCAGGCGCGCCGACCAGTCCCCGTCGCCCGGCAGGGCGCCGAGGACGATCGTCGGCAGCACCGGCAGCTGGACGCCGAGCGACGCCAGCTCGTCCCTACGGATCGACGTCCCCCTCGTAGAGGGCGAAGAAGCCGTACTGCGGGTCGCGCGCGACGAGGATTCGGCCGTCCTGGATCGCCATGGGCGGCACCACCACGGCCCCGCCGAGGTCGACGATCAGGGCGTCCGAGCCGTCGAGGTCCTCGCTGGTGAAGTAGACGAGCCAGTTGGGAGGGGCCGGCGGGGCGAGGCCCATCATCCCGCCGTTCAGGTGGCCGCCGGCCGTGATGCCCCAGTAGGGCGCCGGCGTGGACTGCACCTGGGAGACCTCCCACCCGAAGAGCTCCGCGTAGAAGGCGGCGGCGGCCCCCGGATCGGACGTGTTGAGCTGGTTGAGCACCATCGTTCCGACGTCGTTCACCCGGCCGGCGCCGATGAACGAACCGGCCTCCCAGAGCCCCACCAGTGCGCCCTGCGGGTCGGTGAGCGCGGCCGAGCGGCCGAGCTCCATGACGTCCTGGGTGTCGCGCGCCACCCCCGCGCCGAGCGCGACCGCGCGCGCGACCGTGGCGGCGGCGTCCTCCACCGCGACGAAGGACGTCCACGCCGGCATCGTCCCCGCATCGCCGGCGTAGACGCCGCAGACATCGGCGCCGTCGAGGCGCATCAGGGTGTAGCCGCCTCCACCGGGCATCTCGACCGGCTCCCAGCCGAACAGGCCCGAGTAGAACGCGATGGCGCCCGCCCGGTCGGTCGTGCCGAGGTCCGTCCAGCAGAAGACACCCGGCGCGTAGGAGGTCCGCTCGCCCACGCGCCGCACGATACCGTCGCACGATGGAGCGCGACGGGTGGCTGGGGCGTGTCGGTCCGTGGGTCGGCATCGGGACGAGCCCGGCCGCGCTCATGACCGGTGGCGGGCTCGGCGAGGGGTTGCGGGGCGGCGAACTGGTGGCGGCGCTCCTCACCGGCGTCGCCCTCCTGTCGGCGCTCGCGATCGGCCAGGGGGTGATCGGCCAGCGGACCGGCATGACGCTGAGCGCCCTCACCGCCGGGCCGTTGGGCGCGCGGGGCAGCCGCCTGACCGCCTCGGTCGTGATGCTCCTGATGATGCTGGGCTGGTTCGGCGTGAACGCCGGGGTGGCCGGCGTGGCGCTCGCACGCCTGCTCGGCCTGCCCGACGTGGCGGGCATCGCCCTGTTCGCCGCGGTCATGCTGGGCGTGGCCCGCGTGGGCCTGGCCGCGCTGTCGTGGTCGGCGCTGGTCGCCGGGCTGGCGACGACGGTCCTGGCGGCCTACGGGCTGCACCTCGCCTTCGGCGACGCGCCCGTGACGCTCTCGGGGGGCGCGGCCGGTGCGGATCCGATCGGCTTCGCGCCTGCCGTGGCCCTGGTCGTCGGCTACGGCGCCGCCTTCTCGCTGCGGACGCCCGACTTCACGCACGATCTGCGCCGGACACGGCACGTCGTCTGGTGCGCCCTCTCGGGCCTCGTCGTCCCCCTCATCGCCTTCGCGCTCGCGGGGGCGGCCCTGCAGGCGGCGACCGGCACCTGGGACCTCGCCGACGTCATGCTGCGGCTCGGGAGCCCCGAGGCGGCCTACCTGTTCGTCGCCCTCGGCTTCACCGGGTCGGTGCTGACCAACATCTGGTCGGGCGGACTGTCCCTGACGGATGTCGCTCCTCGCCTGCCCCTGGGCGTGTCGATGCCGGCCGTGACGCTGATGGGCACCGTCGTCGCCGCCGGGGGCTTCTCCGGCCTCATGCTGCCCTGGCTGACCGTGATGGCGCTCGCCGCGCCCGGGCTCGCGGCGGTCTGCGCGGTGCACGCCGTCCGGGGAAAAGCCGCATCGACGGGGTGGGGAACTACAGGACTGTGCTGCTGGGGGGCGGGATTCGGATGCGGGATGGTCCTCCACGTGGCAGGCTCCCCCCTGGCGCTACCCGCCGCCGCGCTCATACCGGCCATCGGCTATTGGATGCTCGGCAACGGGGGGTTGCGAAAACTGACGGATGCAAAGACGGGGAGCTGACGTGGCCATCGATCAGAAGACGGAATCGCGGACCGGGGCTGTCGGTCCCGAGGCGCACGGGATCACCGCGGAGGGCACCGTCTGGTGGAACCTCTCCTCGGCCGCGCTCTACGAGCACGCGCTCGCCGCCGGTGACGGCTCGATCGCCCAGGGCGGCCCGCTGGTCGTCTCCACCGGGTCCCACACCGGGCGCTCCCCCAAGGACAAGTGGATCGTCCGCGAGCCCGGCAGTGAGGACCGCGTCTGGTGGGGCGCGATCAACCAGCCGATCGACCTCGCCAACCACGTCTCGCTCGGAAGCCGCCTCCGCGAGCACCTCGGGCAGAACGACATCTACGTGATCGACGCCTACGCCGGCGCCGACCCCAAGGAGCAGCTGTCGGTGCGGCTCTACACCGAGAGCGCCTGGCACGCCCTGTTCGCCCAGACGCTCTTCATCGTGCCGCCCGACGACGCGATCGAGAGCCACGAGCCGACCGCGCTGATCTTCCACGCCCCGAGCTTCACCGCCGACCCGGCCAGCGACGGCGTCCGGGCGGGCAACTTCGTCAGCATGCACCTCACCGACCAGGAGATCCTGATCGGTGGCACCTACTACGCCGGCGAGATCAAGAAGTCGATCTTCACCCTGATGAACGACCGCCTCCCGGTGCGCGGCGTGATGTCGATGCACTGCTCGGCCAACGTCGGCCCCGACGGCAGCGTCGCGGTCTTCTTCGGCCTCTCAGGGACGGGCAAGACGACGCTCTCCACCGACTCGCAGCGCCCGCTGATCGGCGACGACGAGCACGGCTGGGGCCCGGACGGGGTCTTCAACATCGAGGGCGGCTGCTACGCCAAGGTGATCAACCTGTCGGAGACCGGCGAGCCCGAGATCTACGCCACCACGCGGAAGTTCGGCACGGTGCTCGAGAACGTGGTCATGGACCCGGTCACCCGCCGCCTCGACCTCGACGACTCGTCGAAGACCGAGAACACCCGCGCCGCGTACCCCCTCGAGTCGATCCCGAACACGGTCGAGGGGTCCCGGGCCGGGCACCCGACCAACATCGTGATGCTGACGGCCGACGCCTTCGGCGTGCTGCCCCCCATCGCCAAGCTCACGCCCGAGCAGGCGATGACGATGTTCCTCGCCGGCTACACCGCCAAGGTGGCGGGCACCGAGGTCGGCGTCGTCGAGCCGCAGGCCACCTTCAGCGCCTGCTTCGGCGCGGCGTTCCTGCCGCAGCCCCCGGCGGTCTACGCCGAGATGCTGGGCCAGCGCATCAAGGAGCACGGCGTCTCCGCCTGGCTCGTCAACACCGGCTGGACCGGCGGCCCGTACGGCGTCGGCTCGCGCATGCCCATCGCCGCGACGCGGGCGATCGTGCGCGCGGCCCTCTCGGGCGAGCTCGACGGGGCCGAGACCCGGACCGACCCGATCTTCGGCTTCGAGGTCCCCGTCGCGATCGCGGGCGTGGACTCGGGCCTGCTCGACCCCCGCAGCACCTGGAGTGACGGCGACGCCTACGACGCGTCGGCGAAGGACCTGCAGGCCCGCATCCTCGAGCACGCCGAGCAGATGAAGGCCTAGCGTCCCACCCCCGCCTCCCCCGGCGAGCCGGCCGGGGGAGGCGCGCGGGTCCCGTCCCCTCACCGGCGACGGCTGCGACCCGCATCCCGGCCGGGGTATCGTCCGGCCGATGCGACCCGGCCCCGTGCTGCGCCTGACCGCCGCCCTCGCTCTGGGCCTGACCGGGCTCGCCCTCGGCACCACGGCGGCCGCCGCCCCGGCGGCTCCGAAGATCACCGGCTCCAACGCGACGGTGTGGAACATCGCCTCGCCGACGCCGGCCTACACGGTGACCGGCAGCAGCCGGAACGTCACGATCACCTGGACGCTCTCGGGCACGACGCGCAAGGGATCGGGCCGCTCGCCGCTGCGCATCACCCTCTCCGGGCTGCCGACCGGCACCTACAACCTCGACGCGGCCGAAGCGCCCGGTGGCGCGAAGGCCCGGCGCGTCGTGCGGGTGGACGTCACGCCCCCGACCATCGCGATCCGCCAGCCGGCCGACGGAGCCCTCTACCTGCCCGGACAGGCCGTCGAGGTCGACTACTCCTGCGGCGGCGGAGCCGTCGCCTGCGTCGGCACCCTGCCCGACGGCGCACCGCTGCCGACCGAGGCCGCGGGCCCGGGCACCCTGAGCGTCACGGCCTCCGACGCCGCCGGCAATCCGGCGTCCCAGACCGTTGCGTTCGCCGTGGGCCCCGGACCGCCCGTCATCACCGGCCGCCCGGCCCAGCCCGTGCGCGGGAACCGTCCGGTCTTCGCCTGGGCGGCGGGTGATCCCGGCGCCCTCTTCACGTGGCAGGTGCTGTCCCAGGGCACGGTGGTCTCGCAGGGCGACACCTTCGACACCACGGTCACGCTCGGGCCGCTGCTGCCGGGGGCGTACGCCTTCCAGGTGCGGCAGACGCGCG
>LNEQ01000100.1 GCA_001464995.1 Actinobacteria bacterium Ga0077541 | reverse complement strand
GCAGACGGCCTTCGCCTTGATCTCCAGCAGCGGTCCGGCGCAGAGGGGGCAGAGGTCCACGCGGGCAGGGTAGCGGCGGGTCCGGATGGGGTGCCCGCCCCGCCGCTCGCGTAGTAATCCGCAACCCGATCCGCGGCCTTCTGCCTATGGTGGATACCCAGGGGGGTATTACGGTGGAGTGACCAGCCGGTCCGGGTGCGCCGCCACCGCGACGGCGGTCCGCCGGCCATGAGATCGGGGGGCGCATGGCGCGGGTCGTCATCCTGGGCGCGGGAGTGTCGGGTCACACCGCGGCCCTGCGGCTGCGGCGGATGCTCGGCCGCCGCGGAGGCCACGAGGTGGTCGTCGTCTCGCCCAACGCGAACTGGAACTGGATCCCGTCCAACATCTGGGTCGGCGTGGGGCAGATGCCGCGCGAGAAGGTGGTGTTCCCCCTCGCCCCGGTCTACGAGAGGACGGGCGTCGAGTTCCATCAGGCGCGGGCCGTCGCCCTGCGGCCGGAGGGCGATGAGGAGAGCCCGCAGGGCGCGGTCGACGTCGAGTACACCGACCCGGCGCGGGCCGGCGAGGTCGAGCGCCTGCGCTTCGACTTCCTGGTCAACGCCACCGGGCC
>LNEQ01000099.1 GCA_001464995.1 Actinobacteria bacterium Ga0077541 | reverse complement strand
CAGCAGGGCTTCGTCACCACGAGCGCCCTCTGGACGGCGTCGATCTTCCGCGAGCGCGGCGTCAACGCCATCCTCGGCGCACACGTCCAGCGCGTCGAGGACGGCGTGATCCACTACGAGCAGCTCGACGGCTCGGTGCACGAGCAGGCGTTCGACTTCGCGATGCTGCTACCGCCGTTCCGCGGCCAGGAGCTCCGCGCGTACGACCGCGCCGGCGAGGACGTGACCGAGACGGTCTTCGCGCCGAACGGGTTCATGAGGGTCGACGCCGACTACACGCAGAAGCCCTACGAGGAGTGGCGCGCCGAGGACTGGCCCACCACCTACGAGAGCCCGGCCTACCCGAATCTCTTCGCGGTCGGCATCGCGTTCGCGCCGCCGCACGCCATCTCGCGCCCCGGCGCCAGCCCGAGCGGCACGGTCATCGCGCCGGCCCCGCCGCGCACCGGGATGCCCTCGGGGATCATGGGCCGCACGGTCGCGGCCACGATCGCCGACCGCATCCGGACCGGCACGACCGCGGCGCACACGGCCTCCATGGCGCGCATGGGGGCGGGGTGCATCGCCTCGGCCGGCACCGGGATGCTCTCGGGCAGCGCCGCGGGCATGACCATGTACCCGGTGGTCCCCGACCACGCGCGCTTCCCCGAGTCGGGCCGCGACCTGCGCCACACCAAGGGCGAGCTCGGCCTCGCGGGGCACTGGACCAAGGTGCTGCTGCACCACCTGTTCATCTACAAGGCGAAGGCCCGGCCGATGTGGTGGCTGATCCCCGAATGAGCGCAGCCCCTCCCGACCACGACCCGAAGGGCAGGACGATGCTCGAGCAGGACCCCTCCATCCGTCACGCCCCGCTGCCGACCCGGAAGACCCTGCGGCGGCGCCGGAATCCGCTGATCCAGCTCTACCGCTTCGCCCTCCTCAACAGCCGGATGGCGTACATCGCGCTGCGGGGCCACAAGTAGCGGCGCCCCCGCGCGGCGGGCCCCGGTGGTGCGGATGGCGTGAGCGGGGCGCCCCGGACGCCTATGATCGCCCGCGGTATGAGCACCGACGTCCGACGCACCAAGATCCTCGCGACCATCGGCCCCGCATCGGACGGGGAGAAGACCCTGCGGGGGATGATCGAGGCCGGCATGGACGCCGTGCGGCTGAACCTCTCCCACGGCACCGTGGAGGAGGCGCTCGAGCTGCACCGCCGCGTGCGGGCGCTCTCGAAGGACATGGGGCGCCCCGTGGGCACCCTCGTCGACCTGCCGGGGCCGAAGGTCCGCGCGGCCAGCTTCGGCCGCGAGGGCGTCGAGCTGCCCGACGGCCACCGTGTCCGGCTGGTCCCCGACGCCGGCCGCTCCACCGCCGAGGTGATCGGCGTCGAGTACGAGAGCCTCCTGGACGGCATCGAGATCGGCGACCGGATCAGCTTCGGCGACGGCGCGATCGACGTCGAGGTGGTGGACACCGGGGGCGACGGCCTCGACGCGGTGGTGCTGCACGGCGGCCGCCTCACGGGCAAGCCCGGGGTGCACATCCCGTCCGAGCGCATGCGCGTCGCGACGCCGACGCCCGAGGACCTTCGGATCCTCGACGCCTTCGTCGGGGTGGGCGTCGACATGGTCGCGATCTCGTTCGTGCGCTCGGCCCACGACGTCCGCCGGCTCGGCACCGAGCCGCACCCGCGCGGGCCGCTCGTGGTGGCCAAGATCGAGACCCGCAGCGCGGTCGACAACCTCGCGGGGATCCTCGACGCGGCGGGCGCCGTGATGATCGCGCGCGGCGACCTCGGCATCGAGTGCCCCATCGAGGAGCTGCCGCACCTCCAGAAGCACATCATCCGCGAGTGCATCGCCCACGGGCGTCCTGCCATCACGGCCACCCAGATGCTCGAGTCGATGGTCCGCGCCGCCACCCCCACGCGCGCCGAGGCCTCCGACGTGGCCAACGCGGTCTTCGACGGGTCCTCGGCGGTGATGCTCTCGGGCGAGACCGCCACCGGCAGCGACCCCGTGAACGTCATCGCCACCATGGCCCGCCTCTGCGCCCGCGCCGATGCGAACTTCGACACCGAGAACTGGACGCGGATGGTCACCCGTCTGCGCGTGGAGGAGCCGCGCAACGGCGACGCCCACAACGCGCGGGTCACCGACATCATGACCGACGCGGCGTGGCGCGCGGCTCGGGAGCTCGGCGCCAAGGCGATCCTCTGCCTCACCCGCACCGGCTTCAACGTGCGCGCCATCGCGCGCTACCGGCCGCGGATGCCGATCCTCGGTTTCGCCCCCGACGAGCGCGTGCGCCAGCAGCTGTCGATCAGCTGGGGTGCGACGCCGATCACACTCTCGGGCTTCGCCGACAACGAGGAGATGGTGCGCGAGGCGGTCCAGACGGCCCGCGACCTCGGCCACGTCCGCACCGGTGACATCGTCGTGGTGCTCGCCGGCATCGACGGGCGCTCACGCACCACCGACGTGCTCCGGGTGATCACGGTGACCTGATGGAGCCGCCCCGCCCCACGGCTCCCCCGCCCGGCGGAGGCTGAGGGCGGTGGGCTGGGACCTCGTCCTGGTGGCGGCGGTGCTGATCGCCTATGCGAGCGTGTCCGGGCGGCTGCGGCGCTCGCCAGTGACTCCGGCGATCGTGTTCGCCGGGGCGGGGTACGTCCTGGGGGGCGACGTCCTCGACCTCGTCGACTCCGGGCTCGACTCGGGCGGCATCCGGGTGCTGGCCGAGGCGACGCTCGCGCTGGTCCTGTTCGCCGACGCGGCCTCGCTCGACGTCGGCGCCCTGCGCCGCGAGGCGGTGATGCCGTTGAGGCTGCTCGCGATCGGGCTGCCGCTGACGATCGTCCTCGGCACGCTCGTGGCCGTCGTGCTGCTGCCGGGTCTCGGAGTGTTCGAGGCGGTCGTGCTCGCGGTCGTGCTGGCGCCGACCGACGCCGCCCTCGGCCAGATCGTCGTCTCCGACGAGCGCCTGCCGTCGCGTCTGCGGCAGGGTCTCAACGTGGAGAGCGGGCTGAACGACGGGATCTGCGTCCCCCTCCTCTTCGCGGCCATCGCCTTCGCGGAGGTCGACGAGTCCTCGGCGTCTGCGACCGGCGTCCTCGGGGATCTGGTCGCGCAGGTCGGGATCGGCGCCGGCGTCGGCGTGGCGGTCGGGATCGTCGTCGCGGTGACCGCGGCGGCGTCGCGCCGCCGCGGGTGGCTCGACGGCCACTGGGCCCAGCTCATCCCGCTCGCCACGGTGGTGATCGCCTATGTGGCCACGGACGAGCTCGGCGGCAGCGGCTTCATCGGCGCGTTCAGCGCCGGAGTCGCGTATCGATTCGCCCTCGGCGCGTCGGTCGCCCACCGCAGCACGCTGCTCACCGACGAGATCGGGGGCCTCCTCAGCGCGGTCACCTTCTTCGTGTTCGGAGCGAGCCTGATCGGCCAGGGGGTGGTCGATCTCGACCTGGCGACCGTCGCCTACGCGCTCCTCAGCCTCACCGTGGTGAGGATGCTGCCCGTCGCGCTCTCGCTGATCGGATCGCGATCGGCTCCGCAGACCGTGGCCTTCGCCGGCTGGTTCGGCCCGCGCGGCCTGGCGTCGATCGTCTTCCTGCTGGTCATCGTCGAGGAGGCGGCTCTCCCGGGCACGCCGATCATCATCGAGGTCGGGACCGTGACGGTGCTGCTGAGCGTGCTCGCGCACGGCCTCAGCGCGACCCCGCTCACCGATCGATACGTCGGGTGGCTGGCCGGCCGCCGGGAGCGCCTGAGGATGGAGAGCGAGGAGGCGGCCCCCGGCCCGGGGATGATGCGCCGCAGCCCGTGGCGCCGCTCGGCATCGTCCGGCGACTCCTCGCCGTGGTGACGGGGGCGGCCGGGACCTCGGGTCGTGACGGTCAGCCGGGTCGCGCCCGGCGGTCGTCCTGCAGCACCGCGTTCAGGGCCGTCGAGACCACGAGCGCGCGCGAGATCACGAACAGGCTGAGCATGATGCCGGCGGCCACGCCGAGGACGCCGTAGGTCGCTTCCTTGTGCACGACCCACGGGTAGAGGATCAGCGCGTTGAACAGGTGGATCGCCCCGGTCATGACGTAGAAGAGCGCAGCGCCGGGGAGGTGGGCGGTCCAGCCGTCCGCGCCGTCGGGGAGCAGGAGCACGAACATCAGGACGAAGAGGACCGGCGCCGACATCAGGGAGACGATCGCCAGCAGCCAGCCGAGCGGGAGCCCGCCCGCGGCCTCGGCGATGCGTCCCGTGAGGGCGCCGACCCCGAGAAGCCCGACCAGGAGCCCGAGCAGCGTGAGCGTCGCCGGCACCGGGTGGCGGAGCGAGCGCACCGGAACGCCCCAGCTGAAGGCGGAGACGGCTCGCAGGGCGCGCAGAAGCACGTAGGTCTCGTAGAGGAGCACCACCGAGGTGCTCACGAGCAGCGCAGCCAGCCCGAGGGGGGTCAGGCCGGCGGCGGCGTCCCCGACCGACTCGGCCACGTAGCTGGGCAGGCCGGCGTTCTCCACGTAGTCGGCTGGGTCGCCGCCGGCCGCGTCCGCGAGGGGCCGGAGGCCTCCGACGAGGAGCAGCGCCAGCGGGAGCATCCAGATGAAGAGGCGGTAGGCGAGCGCCGAGGCCATCACGCTGCCGGCGATCGACTGGTCGCGCCGGAAGAGGCGCCATCCGACCTCGGACGCCGGAGCGACCGGGCCCCACGTCGTCAGCCGCTCCGCGAGCCGGAGGGCGTTCGCCTGTATCCGCCCGAGCCGCCCCTCGGCGACGGGCCTGCCACCCAGGTCGCCGAGCAGCGCCGCCAGGCTCTCCGGCGGCGGTCCGGCGTCCCGGTCGTCGATGTCAGTAGGGCGACGCGTGGCGGATCGTCGCGGCCTGCTCGGCGGCGATCTCGGCGCGGCGCGTGCGGGTGATCTCCTGGACGAGGATCTGGATCGTCGCCGTCACGGGCACGGCGATCAGCGCGCCCAGCACTCCGAGCAGGGCACCGAAGATCGTCACGCCGGAGATCACGAAGAAGCCGGAGATGTTCGTCGCGCGCCCCTGGACGGTCGGCGCGACGATGCTGTTCTCGACCTGCTGGTAGATCAGCACGACCGCCAGCATGATCAGCGCGGCGGTGAGGCCCTCCTCGGCGAGGAGGGTGAGCGACAGGGCGCCGATGTTCGGGATCGTGTCGAGGACGCCGGCGATGACGGCGAGCGCCAGCGCGAAGCTCGAGCCGAGCAGGAACGCGGTGAGGCCCTGCACCGTCCCGGCGATGATCGCGATCAGCACGACCCCGATCGCCCAGCGCGACACCATCTCGGTCACCCGCTCCCAGACCCCCAGCCAGCGCTCGGCCTGCGCGGGCCGCACGACGCTGCCCACCGCTCCCTTGAGGCGCTCGACGTCGGTGAGGAAGAAGAGGGTCACGAACGTCAGCGTGAAGGCCGCGAGCGCCACCCCCGCGGCCTGGCCCGCCACGCCGAGGACGGCGGACGCCGCGGTCGGGATCGCCGACGCCACCTGATCGGCGCCGTCCTGGGCGTGCCCGGCGGCGCCGGAGTCGCCCAACCACCCGAGCTCAGCCGCTCCACCAGCTCGGGCAGCGCGCGCAGGTAGTCGCGAAGGGTCTCCACCAGGGGCACCAGCAGCACCAGCGCGAGGGCCGTCACGACGAGTACGGCGCCGAGGACCACCACCGTCGCCGCGAGGCCGCGCGGCATCCGCGTGCGGCGCTGCAGCGCGCGCGTCGGGAACTCGAAGACGAGGCCGAGGAACACGCCGGTGAAGACCAGCAGCAGCGCATCGCGTACCGAGACGAGGGCCCAGCCGAGGAAGAACACCCCGGCGAGGAGCAGGATCGTCCGCGCGGGCACCGTGATCTCGGCCCTATAGCGTGGCAGCTGCATCCGCCGGAACACTAGCCCCGGAGGCACCGGAGAACATGCCTGACGCCCCGCGCATCTACGGCGAGCGACCGGCGTGGCGCCCTGGGCGCCCCCGTCTGCGACCGCTCCGGATGCTGCTCTCACTGGTCGCGTCGGCCCTCGGGCTGCTCGCCGCGGCGGCGATCGTGCCCGGCGTGGTCATCTCCGGATTCGGCGCGGCGCTCATCGTGGCGGGGGTCGTCGCGGTGCTCAACGCCGTCGTACCGCCCATCCTCGCCGCGCTCCGGCTCCCCTTCACCCTGCTGGCGGGGTTCGTCCTGGTGCTGGCGGCCGATGCGGCGATCCTCCTGATCGCCTCCGACGTGCTCGACGACTTCGCGGTCAGCGGCTTCTGGAGGGCGCTGCTGGTGGCCCTCCTCGCGGCCGCGGTGACGATGGCGATCGAGATCGTGGCGGGCATCAACGATGACGACCGCTACACGATCCAGGTCACGCGCCGCGTCGCGCGGCGCCAGGGCGCGGTGCCCCTCACCGACGTGCCCGGCATCGTCTTCCTCGAGATCGACGGGCTCGCGCTGCCCGTCCTGGCGCGGGCGGTCCGCGACGGCAACGCCCCGGTGATGGCACGCTGGCTGACAGAGGGCGGCTACGCGCTGGCCGAGTGGGAGACCGACCTCTCCTCGCAGACCGGGGCGAGCCAGGCCGGGATCCTGCTCGGCAGCAACGACGACGTGCCGGCGTTCCGGTGGGTCGAGAAGGAGAGCCGGAGGACGGTGGCCTGCTCCGATCCCGCCGACTGCGCCGAGATGGAGCGGCGGCTCGGCGGGAGCGGTCTGCTGCGCGACGGCGGTGCCAGCCGGGGCAACCTCCTCTCCGGCGAGGCCGACGAGAGCATCCTCACCGTGAGCCGGCTGGCCGACGAGAAGGGGCCGAACCCCGGCTACCGGGCGTTCCTGGCCAACGGCTCGAACATCGTCCGGTCGCTCGTCCTCTTCTCCTGGGAGGTGGTCCTGGAGCTGACGGCGGCCTCGCGGCAGCGCCGGCGCGACGTGCGTCCGCGCGGGCACCGCGGCGGCAGCTACCCGCTGTTGCGCGGCGCGATGTGCGTCATGGTCCGCGACCTCGTGGTGCAGGCGGTGCTCGCCGACATGATGGCCGGGCGGCCCGCGGTGTACGCCACCTTCGCCAGCTACGACGAGGTGGCCCACCACTCGGGCCTCGAGCGCCACGACACCCTCGAGGCCCTGCGCAAGCTCGACCAGCAGTTCGGCCGCATCGAGCAGGCCCGCCGCTACGCGCCGCGCCCCTACGAGATCGTGGTGCTCTCCGACCACGGCCAGACCCAGGGCGCCACCTTCCGCCAGCGCAACGGCTACAGCCTCGACGACCTGGTGCGCCGGTCGCTGAGCGTGACCGTCGCCCCGCTGGAGGCGGGCGAGGAGAACGACACCCTGGTCGGCCAGGCGCTCGGCGAGGCCACGGGCCGCGACGCGGCCCGCCAGGGCCGCAAGCGGATCCCCGACGACGAGGAGGTGGTCGTGCTGGCCTCCGGCAACCTCGGCCTCGTGTACCTGCTCGAGCGGCAGGGCCGGATGACGCTGGAGGAGATCTCCGAGCGTCACCCCGATCTGCTCCCGGCCCTGCGGGCGCACCCTCACATCGGCCTCGTGATGGTGCGCTCGGCCGCCGACGGCCCGGTGGTGATGGGGCCGGAGGGGGTGCGCCGCCTGGAGGACGGCGCGGTCGACGGGGTCGACCCGCTGCTCCCGTTCCCGCCGGGGGCGGCGGGGCACCTGCGTCGCACCGACGGCTTCGCCAATGCGCCCGACATCCTCATCAACAGCTTCTTCGACCCCGAGCTGGAGGAGGGCTGCGCGTTCGAGGAGCTGATCAGCTTCCACGGAGGACTGGGGGGCCCGCAGACGCGCCCGTTCGTCCTCTATCCGGCGTCCCTCCCGGCGCCGGCGGAGCCCCTGGTCGGCGCCGCCGCCGTCCATGAGCTCCTCGCGGGATGGAGGCGGTTCCTCCAGGGATGACGCCCCGGGGTCACGCGGTGGGCCGCTCCGGGATCCCGAGGGCCTCGCCCGGCGCGAGCACCGAGACGCGCACGTCCGGCGCCTCGGCGGCGGCGGCCTGCGCGAAGCGCTCGCCGGGCCAGTCGAGGAAGCCCCGCCGGCCGGCGGGGATCCAGCGCGGGTAGAGGGTGCCCCAGTGGATCGGCACCGCCGCGCGCGGGGCGAGGAGCCGCAGGGCGCGCGCCGCGCCGGCGGGGTCGAGGTGTCCGGCGCCGATCGTCGGCCCCCAGCCCCACACCGGCAGCAGGGCGAGGTCGAGGCCGGGAGCGAGGTCGGCCATGCCGGGGAAGAGGTCGGTGTCGCCGGCGAAGTAGACCCGGCGGCTCCCCTCGACGACGTAGCCGAGGGCCGGGATGTCGCGGCCCCGGCCGGGAGGGCGCCCGCCCGCGTGCACGGCCGGCGTGGCGTGGACGACCACCCCTGCGAGCGCGACCGAGCCGCCCGGCGCGAGCTCGATCACGCGGCGGCCTCCCGAGCGCCGCAGCATCGGCGCGGCGCCGGCCGGGGCGACGACGGGCACCGACGGGTCGATACGGCGCATCGAGGCGAGGTCGAGGTGGTCGTGGTGCAGGTGCGAGATCAGCACGGCGTCGAGTCCGTGCGCGATCCCCGGTGGCACCCCGCCCCGGCGCGCCAGCGGGCCCGCGCTGCGGCGCAGCAGCGGATCGGTGAGCAGCGTCGTCCCGTCGAGCTCGATGCGGACCGTCGCGTGGCCCGCCCAGATGATCCGCGCCATGGCCCCACTCCATCACGAACGCGGCCGGAGGGCCGGGCGGGGATCCCGCCCGGCCCTCCGCGGCTCACATGATCTCCATCACCTCGTACACCTCGACCGAGCCGCCGCCGGCGAGCACGGGGCAGCCCGCGGTCATCTCGGCCGCCGCGGCGAGGCTGTCGGCGGCCACGATCGAGTAGCCGCCGAGCCCGGCGCCCGCACCGTCGGCGACGCCCCCGGCGGAGACGGTGGACGAGGCGCTGAACGGGTTGCCGGGGTCGAGCGCGGCGGCGCCGAGACCCCCGAGCCACGCGCCCCACGCGGCCATCGCCGCCTGCTTCTCGGCCTCGCTCTCCGGCATCGTGCCCCCGCGGTAGGTGTAGACGAACTTCGCCATGGTGGGATCTCCTGGTGAGGTGTGGACTGCGCGGCGGCGGGATCCTCGTCCCGCCCCCTCACCCCGTAGACGGACGGCGGCCGCGGAATCGACAGGGCAGCCGATCGGATGCCGCCTCGGCTCACGTCGGCCGCCTTCTCGACCAGGCGTCGCGGATCCACCGAGCCTTCTCGAGCGATGGCGCCCGATCGGTGCGGGCCGCGGAGCGCCCACCCCGCGTCGGGCCGGTGTTGCGCGCCGCGTGTCCGAGCCTCGAGACTCGACCACATGCGAGATGACGATGTCCGCGCTGCGTGCTTCTCGGCCCTCGACGTCCTACAAGCTGCATGCGGCCCTGATGTCCCTTGGACCGAGCTCGCGCCCGGGTTCAACTTCCGAGGACGGCGGGTCCCGTTCCTGAACCGCGCCTACGGGATCTACCGTGCGAAGGACGCCCAGCGGGGCCCGGCCGCATTGTCGATCAACAGCGCCTTTCGCCGGCAGCGGTACGAGGATGAGGAGACCCCGGACGGCGTGCTCTACGCCTACCAGGACGGGCCCGTCGACAACCACTTCAACACGTGGCTCCGCCAGGCCTACGCAGCGCAGGTGCCGCTCGTCTACTTCATCGGGACGCGCAGCGGCTGGTACCGGCCGGTCTATCCGGTATGGATCGCAGACGACGACCCTGTCGCGCGGCGGGTGCTCGTGACGTTCGGCAAGATGCGCGGCCCCTACGACGAGCGTGAACCCGTGCTGATCACGGACGAGATCGAGCGGCGCTACGTCGTCCGGCAGGTGCGCCAGCGCGTGCACCAGACCCAGTTTCGGGGTGCCGTCCTGCCGGCTTATCTCGACCGGTGCGCGATCTGTCGCCTGAAGGAGGTGCGACTACTCGACGCTGCTCACATCCTGGCCGATGGCGATGAGAGGGGCGACCCGGTCGTCAGGAACGGCATGAGCCTGTGCACGATCCACCATCGGGCGTATGACCAGGATCTGATCGGCGTGTCGCCGGACCAGAGGGTCCACGTGGCCCGGCGGCTTCTCGATGATGACGACGGCCCCATGCTGGAGCTGCTCAAGGGCTCGCACGGCACCGCGATCGATGTGCCGACGCGAGCGGCTCAGCGGCCTGACCGCGACCGGCTGGCGATCCGCTTCGAGCGCTTTCGGGCCGCCGGCTGAGCGAGTCGCACCCTCGCGCCCGGTCATGGCGGACTCAGGCGAGTGTCTCGGCGATCGCTCGCCATCGAGTGATCACGATCTCGGCACGGGCGCGGCTACCGGAGTCCGGCGGGAGCGCGCCCTCGATCGATTCTTCGAAGTCGCCGCGCCGCGCGAGCCGTCCGAACTCCTCGGCGATGAAGTCCCGAATCGGCGGGGGCGCGACGGCGATCTCGGTAGCGAGTTGAGCGCGGCCGTCCACGAGGCGCACCACGTCCTCGAAGTCGGCGCTCGCGACGGGATCGTCAGCGCCCCTGTCGAGGTAGGCCTCGAGCTTGGTTGCGACGAGCCATGGTGGGCGCAGTGCACGAATCATCCGACCCGACGGGAGCACGACGGCCGCCGCTTGGACGACGGCCTCGCGATACCACTGATTACCGAAGCCGAGCACCATCGGATCGATCGGCATGACATCGAGCACCAGGCCATCTGGGTGGTGGTATCGACAAATGACCGTGCGGTCCTCTCGGAAGGCTCGTTTCCTGAGGTCCGCTGCGAATGTGTCGAGTTCCTGGTAGGTCGCGCCGATCACGACGTCGACGTCATTGGTGGCCCGCACGGGGGGTGCGGCGGCGTCGCTGATCCATAGTCCGATACTCGCGCCACCGAGGAACACGACCTGGTCCGTGAGATCCCCGAGGCACACACTGGCGAGCTCGAGGAGGGCGGTGCTCATCCGGGCTCTCGGGCGCCACCCAATGAGGCGGTGAGAGCCGTCTGGGCCTCCCGCCGGACTCGCGCCCCACCGATGCGAAGTGCGTCCACCAGAGCCAACCGTGCCCGGAGCTGCGGATCCCGAAGGGCTGCTGCGGGGGCGCATGCGTGAATCGGCTCGAGCTCGATTCCCCGATCCGGCCCTTCCGGATGCGCCCAGACGACGGGATCCTCATCGATCCTGCCCATCCGACCGATGAGGGGCTCTGCCGACCAGGCGGTCGCGATGCCGCGCGTCGGCCCGCTCATCCGCCCGGGGAGCAGGAAGCGCACCGCGTGAACGAGCAGCTCGTCGAGGGCTCTCGCGTTCACCCGTCGCGATCGTCCTTCGAAGAGGTGACTGGTCTCAGCGCGCTCCAGAGAGCGATGGACCGCGGACGGCGAGAGACCGAGCTCGTGTCCGATGGACGCGATCGTCCACGGTTCCTCTCGCCCGGCGAGCTTGCAGAGCACCACGATGTCCTGAGGCTTGAGCATGGCGCCCAGGATAGCGCGGAATACCAAATTCTGGAATATGGAATAGCGGTGGGCGTCGACCCGGGCGACCGGGGCAGCGGTCCTCGCGTGGACGTGGGAGACTGCCCGCGTGACCACCTCCCACGCCACCGAGGTGATGAGCTGGGACGAGGTGGGGGAGGCCGCCCGCGCGCTCGCGGAGGCCGTCCATGCGAGCGGATACCGCCCGGGCATCATCCTGGCCGTCGCCCGTGGCGGGCTCATCCCGGCCGCCGCCGTGGCCTACGCGCTCGGGGTGAAGAACACGTACACGATGAACGTCGAGTTCTACACCGACGTCGATCAGCGCCTCGAGGTGCCCATGGTGCTGCCCCCGGTGCCCGATCTGGTGGACGTCGCCGACGCCGACCTGCTGATCGTGGACGACGTCGCCGACACCGG
>LNEQ01000098.1 GCA_001464995.1 Actinobacteria bacterium Ga0077541 | reverse complement strand
CGGCGGCCGGCGTCCGCGGGGCGCGCACGAAGGCGGTCCTCCTCAGGTCGTGAGGCGAGGCTGAGAGCCGGATCCGGCGACGGGCCATCGCCGCGTCCGGAAGGAGGGGACTGGCATAGGATCGGCCGGTGATCGCGCGCCTCGCACTCGTCACCATGCTCGCGGGGATCGCCCCGGCCACGGCCTCCGGCGCGATCTACGAGTCGCTCGACGGGGCCGTCGTGTTCGACGCGGAGGCCGCGACCGCGGCGATCGCGACCACCGACGGCGTCGCGATCCTCGGCCCCTCGCGTCCTCCCGCCCCGTTCGTCCTCGAGGGCCTCCGGCTGGAGATCACCTGCCGAGACGGCGAGGTCGAGCGGTCGGCCACCGTCGAGGGGCCGGTGCCGGAGGCCGCGCGCACGTTCGCGCTGCAGCCCTCGGCGGTCCCCGGCCTGCCGCGCTTCGATCTGCCCGAGTGCCGGATCAGGCGCACCTATGTGATCGGCGACGCGAGCGGCTCGTTCCTCGACGCGAACGTCGAGATCGTCCCGCTGGTGCCGCACGTCTCGACCCCGCGGGAGCGCTTCACCAGGCGCTGGAGGGGTATCGGCGATCAGGCGCGCATCACCATCGGCGGAACGCGGATCGTGGTGAACGCGCGGGGCACGACCTACGCCGCCTGGGCCGAGGAGGGGCTCGGCGGGAACGCCTTCGTCGCGGTGTGCGACATCGGGCACCGCCGCGTCGTCGCGCGTTTCCCCACCGGCCTCGGGCGCACCCGCCGAGCGGCCCGCCCCCTGCGGGCGGTACCCCGCCCGCCGGCGGCCGCGCCGGGTCGCTGCCGGCTCGGCGCTCCCTTCGTGCTGCTGAATCAGGGGGACCCGTCGGTGCCGGGTCCTGTTGTCACGGTCCGCCTGCGTCCGGTGCGCTGAGCCGGCCGGAGGCGGACCGGCCCTCGGTGGCGGCGCGAGAGGTCCGCGGTCGGCATAGTGCCCTGGATGTTGCGCCCGTCCAGCCCGCGCCCGTACCGCTCACCGGTCGTCAACGCCCTGCTCGTCGCCCTGGCGGCCATCGCGCTGATCACGGTCATCGGGTTGATCGACCTGTGGCCCCAGGGCGAGGGGATCGAGCGGCCGCCCGGCTTCGGCCAGCTCGGCGCCGAGCCGGCGACCGTGACCGCCGTCGATTCGGAGGGCTGCCGGGTGACGCCCCCGCCCGGCCCCGGGGCCGATGCGGAGCCCGCGGAGTGCCGGCGCGTCACCGTGCGCCTCGACTCGGGCGAGGAGGCGGGGGAGACGACCGCCTTCGACGTCATCGGCCCGATCGACATCGGCGTCGGCGACGACGTGCGCGTGGCGAACAACAACCTGCCCGAGGGCACGCCGGGGGTGGGCGGGCTGCCCGCCGACCGCTACGCGTTCAGCGACTTCGAGCGGCGCTCGCCGCTGGTCTGGCTGGCGCTGGCCTTCGCCGCCCTGGTGATCGTCACCTCACGCTGGAAGGGCCTGCGCGCCCTGATCGGCCTGGCGGCGAGCCTCGCCCTGGTGGTCTTCTTCGTCGTGCCGGCCATCGTCGAGGGGCGGGAACCGGTCGCGGTGGCGACGATCGGCGCCCTCGGCGTCATGCTGATCACGATCCCGCTGGCGCACGGCCTCGGGCCGAAATCGATCGCGGCGTGCCTCGGCACGGCGATCGCGCTGGTGCTGAC
>LNEQ01000097.1 GCA_001464995.1 Actinobacteria bacterium Ga0077541 | reverse complement strand
CGCGGCGCCGCGGGCGGGCCCACGGCGGGGCGGGGCGCCGCCGGAGGGCCCGCCGGCGGGCACGCGGGCGGAGCCGCGGCGCGGGCCGCCGCCGGGACGGGCGGAGGGCTGGACACGGGGTGCGCGGGAGGCGCCGGCGGACCCCCCGGCGGGGGGCTCGCGGTCTTGGAGAAGAGAGGCAGGGCACGTCCTCTGGGACTGAGATCGGTTCCCCATAGGAATCGGCCGCGCAGGCGAAACGCTTGATGGTCCCCGGGGCCGGTGCGACCACACCGGCCCCGGGCCGCGCCCTCAGCCGGCGGTCACCTGATCGATCGCGTCCTCGAAGCCCGCGGCGTCGGTGGCGCCGAGGATCCGCCCGATCTCACGGTGCTCGCTGTCGAGGAAGAGCGTGGTCGGCGTGCCCTGCAGCCCAAGGCGCGTGGCGATCTCGCCCGAGGCATCCTCGATACTCGGGAAGCGCCAGTCGTGCTTCTCGTAGAAGCCCTTGGCCGACGATGCGTCGTCGGCGTAGTTGAGCCCGACGAAGTGGACGTCGTCGCCCCGCTCCGCGGCGACCGCCGACACGTGCGGCGCCTCGTCGTTGCACCCGTGGCACCAGGACGCCCAGATCGCCAGCACGACCGGCTTGCCGGTGAACTGAGCGAGGCTGACGGGCTCGCCCGTGATCGCATCGGTGCCCGAGATGCGGATCGGCGCGCCGCTGCCCTTCAGCCGGGGCTCCTTCGCGGCGGGGGCTGTGGCCGCCTTCGGCGCCTCTGCCGCCTTCGCCGCCTCTGCCGCCTCCCGGGAGGCCACCGGCGTCGCGTCCGCTCCCGCGTCCGGCAGGCTCACGCGTGCGGGCCCTCCCCGATCCAGGCCGGCGATCAGGCCCACGGCGATGACGCCCGCGATCGCCGCCGAGCCCCCGATGACCAGCAGCCCGCGCATCCTCATCGATGTCCCCCTGGTGAGTCGTGGTCGCGAGCGCCCGGCACCCGCCTACCTCGACTACACGGGCGGGGACCGGTTCGGATCATCGCCCCGCGCGGGCGGTCAGGCCCCGGGCCGCGCGCCCTGCCACCGCGCCCCGCCGCGCCTGCGCGCGATGGTTCAATTGGAACGTGGCCCGAGGTCCACTTGGACCTCCACACGGACCGGGCGACGTGCCTCAGGCCGCGGATCGCCTCGGCACGGCCGCGAACCACCTCGGGGTGAACTCGGCCCGGCGCTCAGCTCCGGATCGAGGAGGCGATCAGCATCCGGTCGCGTCCCGAGCGCTTGGCCGCGAGCAGGGCCTCGTCGGCCGCGCGCAGGACGTCGTGGAACTGCTCGTCCGGCCCCGCCTCGGCCACGCCCGCGCTGCAGGTGAACTCCGGCACCTCCGCGGCCGAGAGCGCGGCGCGCAGACGCTCGCGGACCCTCTCCAGCACGTCGGCCGCCTCCCGGACGGAGCACCGCGGGAAGACGATGACGAACTCCTCGCCGCCGTAGCGGGCCACGACATCCTCGGCCCGGACGGTCTCGGCCAGGGCACGCGAGAAGACGCGGAGCGCGCGGTCGCCGGTCTCGTGCCCGAATGAGTCGTTGAGCGCCTTGAAGTGGTCGAGATCCACCATGGCCACGACGAAGGGGGTTCTGGTCCGGCACAGGCCCCTCACGCGGTCCTCGAGGCTGCGACGGTTGAGCAGACCGGTGAGCGGGTCGGTCGAGGCCTGGAGCTCGCTCTGGGACATCGCCCGGATGACGCCGAGGCGGGAGCCCACCTGGGCGCCCGTCGTCTCGAGGAGATCTCGCTGCTCCGCCGTGGGCGGACGGCCCTCGGGCCCGATCGCGTGGAGCACGCCGATCGTACGTCCGAGGATGGCGACGGGGGTGCACACCGCCGAGCAGGCGCCGGACGGACGGTCCCGGAGCCGGGGGCAGGCGCCGACGTCCTCGCTCGAGGGAAACGTCGTGGTGTGCCCGCGACGGACGGCGGCGCACGCGCGCGGAGCATCGACGGTGCACCCCGGACCGGCGGGATCGGGGCCCGCGACGACGGCGCGGTAGAGATGGGCCTGGCTCGAGTCGGCGAGCAGCAGCTCGACGGGCATCCTCCTCGCGGAGCTCGCGAGGGCACGGCCCGTCACCTCCAGGGCCTCGTCCTCGGTGTCGGCCATCTCCAGGGCCTCCTGGAACCGCCGCCGGAACGACTCGGAGGAACTCGAACGCCGCAGCGGTCGCACCACCAGGAACCACAGCCCCAGCAGCGCCGCGCCCACGATGACGGCCGACACCGACGCGAGAAAGTTGCGTCGCGCCTCGGCGAAGCTCGCGCGTGCGGCCCCGCCCACCGCCGCGGCCTCCGCCACCTCCTCGTCGTGCATCTCCCCGAGAGCCTCCCGGAGCGTGTCGAAGCTGTCCTGTGCAGGACCCGAGAGCGTCGCCAGTGCCTGCTCCTGCGCTCCGCTGCGGCTCTGGATCGACGAGGGCGCCGCGAGCCGGACGTACCTGTTCCATTCGGCCATGACCGCCTGCGCCGTGCGGACCTCGTCGGGCTCGTCGGCAGGGGTGATCCTCAGGCGCTCCCGCAGGTGCTCGGTCACCTCGACCCGCAGATCACCGATCTCGGACTCGATGCGGTCCTTCTCGGAGATCCGCGTCTCGAGCAGGTGGCGGAGCTGCAGCTGGCGCATCGCCTCGAGATCCGCCTCCGCGTGGGTCGTGTTGACCAGCTCCGGGATGTTGTTCTCGCTGAGGCCGACCGCCCGGTCGCTCAGGTCGCGCATCAGGCTGAGCCCGAGGGCCGACAGCGCCGCCATCAGGGCGAGCAGTACGCCGAAGCCGGCGAGGAGGCGTGGACGGAGGATCGACGACATCGGAGGGCACGCACGGTGCTCCTCCTGTCATCGGCCGATCGTCGTCCCGATCAACCCGGCGGGTCCGCGCCGAGCGCGGCGCGCATCACCTCGGTCGGGGCCTCATGCCCGGTCCACTGCTCGAACGCCGCGGCCCCCTGGTGCAGCAGCATCCCCAGGCCGTCGACGGTACGGGCCCCCCGGGCGCCGACCGCGGCGAGCCACGGCGTGCCGCCGGGGCGGTAGACGATGTCGGCCACCACCTGGTCGCGGCCGAGCCCGGCGAGCGGCAGTTCCGGCGGGGGGGCGTCCCCGTGCAGGCCGAGGCTCGTCGTGTTGACCACGAGCGCCGACCGGGCCGCCACCGTCTCGAGGGCCTGGGGCACGAACGGCACCGCCTCCCCCAGCTCGGCGGCCCGGGCCGGCGTGCGGTTGGCCACGCGCACGCGGGCGCCGCGCGAGCGCAGTGCGAAGACGAGGGCCCGCGCCGCGCCGCCCGCGCCGATCACCAGCGCGTCGCGCCCGGCGAGGTCGAGCGGGGCCTGCTCGTCGAGCGCGCGCAGGAAACCGGCCGCGTCCGTGTTGTCGGCCCGGAAGCCCCCGTCGCCGTCGGGCACGAGGGTGTTGGCGGCGCCGATCGCGGCGACCGCGTCCGACACCGACGAGCAGCAGTCGATCACCGCCTGCTTGTGCGGGATCGTGACGTTGAGTCCGGCGCATCCGGCGGCGGCGAGCCCGCGCACCGCCTCGGGCACCCGGGCCGGATCGACCGGGAACGCGGCGTAGATCCAGTTCAGGCCGAGCGCCGCGAAGGCGGCGTTGTGCATCGCGGGCGACAGCGAGTGCTCCACCGGCCACCCGATGATGCCGGCCACCCGCGTCCGGCCGTCGATCGTCACCCCTGCGCGGCGCGCGAGCGCTGCACGTCGCGCTCGAACTGGTCGGCGTTGGTCGAGAAGTAGTGGCGCCCCGTGCCGTCGTTGCGGGTGACGTAGTAGAGGAAGTCGGTCTCCTCGGGGCGCGCGGCCGCCCGGAAGCTGTCCGCGCCGGGGCTCGCGATCGGGCCCGGCGGCAGGCCCGTGAAGCGGCGGGTGTTGTAGGGCGAGTCGACCGCGAGGTCGGTGACCGTGAGCTCGGTCTTCCACTCCCCGATCGCGTACTGCACCGTCGCGTCGATGCCGAGCATCATGCCGGCCTTCAGGCGGTTGTAGATCACCGAGGCGACGAGGGGGCGCTCGGAGGGCACCGCCACCTCCCGCTCGATCATCGCGGCGATCGTCAGCACGTCGAAGCGCGTCAGGTTGCGCGCCCGCGCGTACCCCAGCGGGATGCCGGAGGTGTTGGCGGCGAAGGCCGCCAGCTGGAGGTCCACCAGCTCCTCGGCGGTGGTGGCGTCGGTGATGTCGTAGGTCGCCGGGAACAGGAAGCCCTCGAGGGAGGTCGGCCGGTCAGCCTTCGCCAGCGCGCGGCCGCGCGGACCGGGGGCGGTGAGGGCGAGGTAGCGCGCGCCCGGGATCGCGGTCTCCTCGTCGAGCAGGGCCGCCACGTCCTCACGACGCAGCCCCTCCCGGATCAGCAGCTTCTGCGCCGGCGCGGTGGTGACGGGCGCGACCTGCGCGGTCTCGTCCCCGCCCGATCGGTTCGTCAGGGCGAGCGCCACCGCGGCGACCATCACGATGATCACGATCAGCCAGGCGAGCGTCCGGCCGTTGCCGGCGCGCTCGCGGCGGCGGTGGACCGTGTAGTCGGGGCGGCGGCGGCTCACGCGCGCGCCGCCAGATACGCCTCCAGCAGCACGCAGGCCGCGAGGCTGTCGATGTCTGCCCGCGAGCCGCCCTCCCGCCCGCGCCTCGAGGCCTCGACCGTGGTGAGCCGCTCGTCCCACAGGTCGACCGGCACCTCCACGCGGGCGCGCAGGCGCCCCGCGAAGCCGGCGGCCGCACGGGCCTGGGCGCCCCGCTCGCCCGACATCGAGCGCGGCTCGCCCACCACGATGCGCTCCGGGGCCTCCGACGCGATCACGGCATCGAGCTGCCGGCGGCCGGCCGGCGCATCGACGCGTGCGATGGCCGTCAGCGGCCGAACGATCGTCCCGGTGGGGTCGCTGACGGCGACACCGGTGCGGGCCGACCCGTGGTCGAGGGCGAGAACCTTCACGCCCCCCGGGGCGTTGTCAGGATCGCCCGGGCGGCGTCGAGCGCGTCGGCGAGCCGTGCGGGGTCCTTGCCCCCGGCGCGCGCCATCGCGTCCTTGCCTCCCCCTCCGCCGCCGACGATCGGCGCCACCTCGCGGATGATCGACCCGGCCGACAGGCCGACGGCGACCGCCTCGGGCGTGAGGTTGGCCGTGAGCAGGGCCTTCCCGTCGGCCACCGCGCCGAGCACCACCGCCGCGCCCGGGCCGATCCTCTGCTTGACCCGGTCGGAGATGGCGAGCAGCTCGTCCATGTCGCCCGCCTCCACCTGCACGGCCAGGGCGGTGACCGAGCCGACCGTGACGGCGCCGTCGGTGAGCCCGGCGACGTCGGTCCGGGTGGTCTTGGCCTTCTTCAGCTCGGCCTGCAGCTCGCGGATCCGCTCGTCGCGGGCGGCGATCTCCTCGGTCAGCGCACGCTCGCGGCCGCGCAGGTACTCGACCGCCGCGATGCCGGTGAGGGCCTCGATGCGCCGCGCGCCCGCGCCGGTGGAGGCCTCCGACACGATCACGAAGGGACCGATCTCCCCGGTGCTCGACACGTGGGTGCCGCCGCAGAGCTCCTTCGAGAAGTCGCCGGTGCTGACGACGCGCACGAACTCGCCGTACTTCTCCTCGAAGAGGCCGATCGCGCCCCGCTGGGTCGCCTCCTCGCGGGCCACCACCTCCCACTGCACCGCCTGGTCCTCGGCCACCCGCCCGTTGACCATCGCCTCGATCCGCTCGAGCTGTCCGGGCTCGACGCGGCCGCGGTGGGTGAAGTCGAACCGCAGCTTGTCGGGACCGACGTAGGAGCCCGCCTGGCGCACGCCCTCGCCGAGGGTGCCGCGCAGGGCCCAGTTGAGGACGTGCGTGGCCGTGTGGTTGGCCTGGATCTGCCGGCGGCGCGGCGCGTCGACGGTGGCGACGACCTCGCTGCCCACGCCGAGCACGCCCTCGACCTGGCGGGCGCGCAGCACCTGGTCGGCGCCGAGGCGGAAGGCGTCGATCACCGCGGCCCGGCCGCCGGCCCCGGCGATCTCGCCGACGTCCGACACCTGGCCGCCGCCCTCGGGGTAGAACGGCGAGGCCTCCAGCTTCAGCAGGGCCGTGCCGTCGCCCAGATCCTCCCAGGCGGTGATGCGCGTATCGGCCCGCACGTCGTCCCAGCCGGTGAACTCGCTGGCGGCGCTCTCGCGCGCCACCGCGGCCACACGCTCGGCGAGGCCCGAATCGTCGCCTCCCGCGCCCCCTCCGGCGCGCGAGCGCACCCGCTGCTCCTCCATCAGGCGCTCGAAGCCGGTGTCGTCCACCTCGAGACCGGCCTCGTGGGCGGCCTCGAGGGTCAGGTCGAGGGGGAAGCCGAAGGTGTCGTGCAGGCGGAAGGCGTCCTCGCCGGCGACGGTGCCGCCCTGCCGGGAGCGGTCGATGACCTCCGACAGCAGGCGCCGGCCCTGGGTGAGGGTGCGGGCGAACTGCTCGGCCTCGGCGCCGATCACGTCGTGGACCTCGCTCGCGCGCTGCCGTAGCTCGGGATAGGCGTCGCCCCATCCCTCGACCACCGGCTCGGCGAGCGCCGCGATCGCCGCCGGCTCCAGGCCGAGGTGGCCGGCCTCGCTGACGGCGCGCCGGATGATGCGCCGCAGCACGTAGTCACGGCCCTCGTTGCCCGGGATCACGCCGTCGGAGGCGAGGAAGGTCATCGCACGCCCGTGGTCGGCCAGCACCCGGAAGGCGCGGTCGTCGCGCGGGTCGGCGCCATAGGAGCGGCCCGAGGCGCGCTCGGCCCAGGCGACCAGCGGCCGGAAGCCGTCGGTCTCGAACACCGAGGGCACGTCCTGGAGGATGGCCGCCATGCGCTCGAGCCCGGCACCGGTGTCGATGTTCTTGGCCGGCAGGGACGTGAGCGTGCCGTCGGCGGCGCGGTCGTACTGCATGAACACCAGGTTCCAGTACTCGAGGTACCGGTCGCCGCCCACCACCGGGCCGCCGGCGGGGCCGAACGACTCGCCCCGGTCGAGGTAGAGCTCGGTGTTGGGGCCGCAGGGGCCCGTGGGTCCGGCCTTCCAGAAGTTGTCGGCCTCGCCCAGGCGCTGGATCCGCTCGCGCGGCACGCCCATCTGCACCCAGCGCTCGAGCGCCTCGTCGTCGCCCGGCACGCCCTCCATGCCCTCGAAGACCGTGATCCAGATCTGCTCGGGGTCGAGGCCGAACACCTCGGTGGAGACCTCCCACCCGAAGCGGATGGCGTCGTCCTTGAAGTAGTCGCCGATCGAGAAGTTGCCGAGCATCTCGAAGAAGGTCAGGTGCCGCGCCGTGTGCCCGACCTGATCGATGTCGTTCGTGCGGAAGCACTTCTGCGAGCTCGTCATCCGCTGCGCCGGCGGGTCGCCCGCCCCGAGGAAGTACGACTTCAGCGGCTGCATCCCGGCGATCGTCAGCAGCACCGAGGGGTCGTCCTCGAACGGGATCAGCGAGGCCGACGGGATGGCGAGGTGGCCCTGCTTCTCGAAGTACGCGAGGAAGGCCGCACGAATCTGGTTGGTGGTCATTCGATCGATTCTAGTGATGCCGGACCGGACGGCTCACTCACTGCGGAAGGCGTTGCGCACCTCGCGGTCGAGCTCCTCCTCGGCCTGGGCGGCCGCGCGCTTGCCCGCGCCGAGGGCCTCGCGGATCTGACCCGGGATGCGCTCGCGCTCGCGCTTGACGGTGTCGATCCACAGCTTCGGATCGAGCGCGCCGATCGAGTGGAGCCAGCCGACGACGCCCGCCGCGACGCCGATCTTGATCAGGCGTCCCATCAGTAGGGGCTGTCGTGGCGCGCGTCGGCCTGCGGGGCCGCCGGCGGGGGCGGGCCGCCGGCGGGCGGCGGCGCAGGGGCGGCGGGGGGCGGCGGGGTCGCCGCGGGGCCGGGCGGCGGGGGCGGCGCGGACGAGGCGTCGAAGGCCTGGCCCGGCGTCGGCGGCGGGGGCGGCAGCGGGGCCATCGGCAGCACGGCGTCGGCGGCGCGGCGCGCGCGCAGCGTGGCGACGGCCTCCTTGGCGCCGGCGGCGAGCCCGGTGAGCTTGCGCACGGGCTTGGTGACGGCGCTCGAGACGGTCTGCACGGTGCGCTCGGCGCCCTTGGTGGCGCCGACGGCCGTCTTCATCATCTCGTCCACCCGCAGCAGCTCCAGGTTGACGCCGTCGACCGTCGTCTGGGCCTTGTTGAGGATCGGGACGACCTCGTCGGTCACCCGCGTCACCGAGACGCCGAGGCGCGCGAAGACCCCCGCCATGCGCACGAAGAGGTACGCGAGCCCGATCGACAGGGCGAGCTTGAGGACATCGGACCAATCCACTACGTGCGCCTCCCGTGCGGGGCTTCGTCAGTCTGCGACGCCGCGATGGTACCCGCCGCCACCAGGCGGCCGTCGCGGTACAGGGCGGCGGTCTGCCCGGCCGCGACCCCGTCGGCCGGATCGTCGAGCGCGATGCGCGCGCCCTCGGCGGTGGTCTCGACCCGTCCGCGCAGGGCGCGGCCGCGGTAGCGGAGCCGCACCTCGAGCGGGCCGCCGCCGAGATCGCCGTGCAGCCGGGCGGGGTCGAGCGACACGGCGTGCACCGCGAGATCCTCGCGCGGGCCCACGATCACCGCGTTGCGGGCGGCGTCGGTGGAGAGCACGTAGAGCGCCGCGCTGCCGGCGACGCCGATGCCGCGCCGCTGGCCGACGGTGAAGCGCCAGTAGCCGCCGTGGGTCCCGAGACGGCGGCCGGCGGCGTCCTCGATCGGGCCGGGACGCGACACCAGGCCGCCCGTGCGCTCGAGGAAGGGGGCGTAGCCGCCCTCCCCCACGAAGCAGACCTCCTGGCTCTCCACGGCGTCGGCGGCGGGCAGGCCGGCCTCGCGCGCCATGGCGCGGACGTCGTCCTTGCGGAGCGCGCCGAGGGGGAACACGAGCCGCTCGCGCACGGTGCGGTCGAGCATCGCCAGCATGTAGCTCTGATCCTTCCCCGCGTCGCTCGCGCGGGAAACGAGCGGCCGGCCGGCCGCGTCGCGCTCGATGCGGGCGTAGTGGCCGGTGGCCATCAGCCGGGCGCCGACAAGCGCCGCGGCGTCGGCCAGCACGCTGAAGCGGACGCGCCCGTTGCAGGTGACGCAGGGGTTGGGCGTCCGGCCCTCGCGGTAGCCGGCGACGAAGTCCTCGACCACGCCGGCGCGGAAGCGCTCGGCGACGTCGAGGGTGAGGTGCGGGATGCCGAGGGCGTGCGCGCCGGACCGTGCCAGGCGGACCGTCTCCGGCGAGCAGCACGAGCGCTCGGCGGCGGCCGCGGCGGGATCGTGCCAGAGGCGCATGGTCACCCCGACGACGTCATGGCCGGCGTCGCGCAGCAGCATCGCCGCGACGGCGCTGTCGACGCCCCCGCTCATCGCGACCGCCACGCGCTCGGCGCGCAGCGGTATGCCGTGCGCCCCCAGCCGGCGCGAGTGCCATGACTCGAGCGCCCGGGCGACCGCGTCCTCGACGATCTCGGCGCCGTGGATGCGCGCCGGGCCGAGCCCGCCGAGATCGGCGTCCAGCATGCCGCGCGACAGCCGCATCGCGTCGTCGAGCGTCGCGCCCTGGAGCCGCGCGCAGGCGGCGCTGGCCGCCGCGGTGGCGGCCCCGCACCCGAACGCCTCGAAGCCGGCCCGGCGGATCCGGCCGGAGCCGATCGCCAGGGTGATGCGCACCAGGTCGCCGCAGGAGGCGCTTCCGGACTCCCCCACCGCGTCCGGCCCGTGGATGCCGCCGGCGCCCGCAGGGGACGCCAGATGACGCATCACCTCAGGGGGGTAGGGAGGCACCGGCTGAGGCTACCACGGTGCTTTCCCGCCCCCCGGAGGTGTTCTAGGAGGTGCCTCCCAGCGACGACGGCAGGCCCTGCAGCGCGTCGGCGGGGTTGTCGCAGACCGGCGTCGCCTCGGGGATCTCCGGCGCCTTCTCGAGGGCCTCGAAGCGGACGGTGCCGGCGTCGCTGCGAACCTCGGAGACCGTGTTGGTGGCCGGGTCGATCACGTAGGTGAGGGTCTGACCGCCCGAGGTGACGTCGAGCAGGCGCAGGTCGCCCTCGGCGCGCGGGGCGCCGACGCGGGTGTCGGTGAAGTTCACGGTGGGCGCGGGCGTCGCGTCGGTGAAGGTCCCACCGGGCAGGGTCGCCCAGCACCCGGCGCCGCCGGAGCGCAGGCGTGCCGAGCCGGAGCTCACGACGATCTCGAATTTCGTCCCGGCCAGCTCGAACGTGCCGGACATCCCGGCGACCGAACCCTTTCCGAACGACATGGTCGCGTCCACGGTCATGGTGCCCGCGCCGGCGGCGGGGACCGATCCGGTGATCCGGGCTCCCGCGATGTCGCCGTAGGCCGCGTTGACCTTCTTCGCGAGCGCGACGCCGGCGGGGTCGCCGGTCGGCAGCGACGACGAGGTCGGGACAGCGGAGGCGCCGGGGTTGGCCGCCACCGTGTCGGAGGCGTCGGAGATCGACTGGCGCAGGATGTCGGCGTCCACGAGCCCGGTCCACAGGTTGACCAGGGTCCGGTCGCGGCCGATCACGGCGACCGCCGGCGTGCCGGTGATGCCGAGCCGGTCGGCGAGATCGCCCATCGAGCCCTTGCCGACGGTGTAGGTGAAGAAGGCCACGCGCGAGGCGGTGCGCGGGTCGGAGCGCACCTCGGCGATCGCCTTGGCGACGCTGTCGTCGTCGGCCGCGCCCTTGACGAGGACGCTGACCACCACGACGCCGCTGCCCTTCAGGGCCTTGGCCACGGGCTTGGGCGTGGTGGGTCCGGCCGTCACGGTGCCGCCGAGACCGACCGCGGCGACCGCGATGGGCGCCGCGTTGGCCGCCGGGGCGGTGGCCGCCGGATCCGGCGCCTCGGCCGAGGCGCCGCCCCCGCCGCCGCACCCGACGACGACGACGCACGACGCCGCGACAGCCGCGCCGATGCGGATCGCGCGCCTCACGAGCACACGGGCATGGTGCCCCGCGATGCCGCTCCGGCCTGTGACTTGAACCTGCGACAGCAGGACGTGACCGCGAAGCCGTTTCCCTCATCACTCGTATTGGCTCAAGATGTGAGCCGGTGGCGAACACAGCAGGGCACCTCCGAGTCTAGCCGCTACTCCCGTGAGTCGGCAGACCGGGGCGCCGGCTTGAACGCCGGGCGGAAATCGACATGGGCATGTGGTCCATGACCCCTTGGCCCGCGTAGTCGACTCGGTAACCCTCGAACGGCAGCCCAAACCTCCCTGGAGCCGCCCGGTGCTCGTTCCCGCCCCCCTCCCCACCTACACGCTCTCGCCCGGGATGCCGCCGCTCACGAGCGGTCAGCAGGCCGCGCTCGAGGCCTGCCTGTCGGCGCTGACCGGCCGCCTCACCGGCGTGCTGGTGACGTCGGCCAGCACCACGGCGAGCCACCACCTGATCGAGCTGATCACCCCGGCGGGCACGCTGCTGGCGATGGAGCGCGTCGGCGCCCCGCCGCGGGCCGCGAACCACGGAGGGGCAGCGGCCGCCTGACCACCGGAACGCCCTCTGTGCAGGCGTTTCGGGGTGATGGTCCAATTGGACGCGCGGTCCTCGTCCAATTGGACATCCCCGCGCCACGCGGGCGACGGCCGGCAGAGGAGCGGCCCGGAGCCTGAACCGCGGGCCCGGGCCCGGTCCGCGCGCTAGCCTCGCCCCGTGAGCGACGACGGAGTGGGAGACCGCCTCGAGATGCTCCTCGTGGCCCGCTGGCTCGAGGAGGGCGCGGGCGACGCGGGCGAGGTCTCGGTGTCGGTGGGCGCGGTCGCCGAGGAGCTCGGCCTCGGCGCCGACCGTACGGGCATGCTCGCGGTGATGGCCGGCCTCGGCGAGCTGGAGGACCGCCGCCAGGTGCGGGTCTCCTGGCCTCTCGGCACCGGCGGCAGCCAGGCCCTCGTCAGCCTCTCATCCGAGCTGCGCAGCGACGCCCGGCGGCTCTTCGGCCGCTAGAGAGCTCGTTTCAGGATGAGCCGTGAGCGCCCGCCGCGAGAATCCGGCGAGGCAAGGACGCAGGGAGGGTGTGATGCCTGAAGGCATCGCCCCGACCGAGGACGCCGCCTCGCCGTGATTCGCAACATGCGGGCGTTCGCGGATTCATTCTGAAACGAGCTCTCAGGCGGGAGGGCCTGACGGCTTCACACCGAGCTCGCGCAGCTGCAGCGCGTCCACCGGCGCCGGGGCGCCCGTGAGCGGGTCCGCGCCGGTCGCGGTCTTCGGGAACGCGATCACGTCGCGGATCGAGCGCTCGCCGGCCAGCAGCATCACGATGCGGTCGAGCCCGAGGGCGATACCCCCGTGCGGCGGCGCGCCGAGGCGCAGGGCCTTCAGGAGGAAGCCGAACTTCGCCTCGGCCTCCTCGTCGGAGAGGCCGATCAGCGAGAAGACACGCTCCTGGACGCCGCGGTCGTGGATGCGGATGCTGCCCCCGCCGATCTCGAGGCCGTTGAGCACGACGTCGTAGGCGAGCGAGAGCACCTCGCCCGGCTCGCTCTCCAGGCGGTCGAGATCCTCGGGCCGGGGGGCGGTGAAGGGGTGGTGGGTCGAGTCCCAGCGCCCGTCGTGCCACTCCACCAGCGGGAAGTCGACCACCCAGATCGGCGCCCAGGCGCCCTCGGGGACGAGCCCGTTGCGCTCGGCGAAGCGCAGGCGCATGGTGCCGAGCACCGCCTGGGCCACCGGCTCCGCATCGGCCACCAGTGCGATCAGATCGCCCGGCTCCGCGCCGAGGTCGGCGGCGATCGACCCGAGGAACTTCGCGACCGGCGAGCGCAGCGCGCCGCCCTCCTCGACCGCCGCCCACACCAGGCCCTTGGCGCCGAGCTCGCGCGCCTCCTCCATCAGCTCGTCGCCGACCTTGCGGCTGACCGCGGCGCCCGCGCCCGGCACCACCAGGCCGCGCACCACCCCGCCCGCGCCGATGGCGCCCTCGAAGACGCCGAAGCCCGATGAGGAGGCCGGGCCGGTCCAGTCGAGGATCTCCATCCCGAAGCGCATGTCGGGGCGGTCGGTGCCGAAGCGGCGCACCGCCTCGGCGTGGGTGATGCGCGGGAAGGGCGTCGCGATCTCCACGCCGGCGGCGGCGAACGACCCGCGCAGCACGCGCTCCATGAGGTCCTGGACGTCCTGCGGCTCGACGAACGAGGCCTCGACGTCGAGCTGGGTGAACTCGGGCTGGCGGTCGGCGCGCAGGTCCTCGTCGCGGAAGCAGCGGACGATCTGGTAGTAGCGCTCGATGCCGCCGACCATCAGGAGCTGCTTGAAGAGCTGGGGGCTCTGCGGCAGGGCGTACCAGGAGCCGCGCTGCATGCGCGCCGGCACCAGGAAGTCGCGTGCGCCCTCGGGCGTCGAGCGGGTCAGCACCGGCGTCTCGACCTCGAGGAAGCCCTCGTCCTCCAGCACCCGCCGCATCGCCGAGGCCACGCGGCTGCGCATCTCCAGCGCCCGCAGGCGACGGGGGCGGCGGATGTCGAGGTAGCGGTAGGTGAGCCGCAGCTCCTCGGAGGCCTCCTGGCTCTCGTCCTCCACCGAGAACGGCAGCGGGTCGGCTTCGGAGAGCATCTCGAGGCCCTCCACGCGCAGCTCCACGGAGCCGGTCGCGAGCGCCGGGTTGACCGTCTGGGCCGAGCGGGCGACGACCTCGCCCGTGACGCACACGACGTCCTCCGGGCTCAGGGCGCCGGCGGCGCGATGCACGTCCTCCCCCGCCTCCGGGTGGAACACCAGCTGCAGCAGCCCCGAGCGGTCGCGCAGGTCGATGAACACCACGCCCCCGTGATCGCGGCGCCGGTGGACCCACCCCGACACGCGCACGCTCTCACCGAGCGCCTCCGCGGCCCCCGCGCACGTGTGGCTCCGATAGCGCTGCGCACCGATCATGAGAAGTGGTCCCGTTCGTGGGTTCGTATGCGATTCCCGAGCGAATCCCCCGCGACGCGAGG
>LNEQ01000096.1 GCA_001464995.1 Actinobacteria bacterium Ga0077541 | reverse complement strand
GACCTGGCCCGCGAGCAGAGCCAGGAGAACCCGGTCTACTACGTGCAGTACGCCCACGCGCGCGTCTGCAGCATCCTGGCCCAGGTCACCGATGCGCCAGTCGCCTCGGGCCCGCCCGCCGAGCTCGACCCCGCCGAGCGCGCGCTGGTGATGGCGCTGGCCGACTGGCCGGTCGCGATGTCGGAGGCCGAGGAGCGCCGCGCCCCGCACCGCGTGGCGGCCTACCTGATCGAGCTCGCCAAGGCCTTTCACGGCTTCTACCACCGCTGTCGCGTGGTGGGCGAGCCGGACGACGTCGCCGCCTTCCGCATCGACCTCTGCCGGGCGACCGCGGCCACGGTGAAGACCGGCCTCGACCTGCTCGGCGTGGAGGCCCCGGACCGCGCCGGGCCTCAGCCCGGCGCGGTCCCGAGCACGACGAGGTAGTCGCTCACGAAGGTGACCGTTTCGTCCGCCTCGGCCTTGCCGTGGAAGAAGGCATCGACGTCGTCGGCGAGCGCCTGCCAGCGCCCCTGCGGCTCGAGCATCGCCCGGGCCGCCACCAGCGGGCCGAACTCGTCGATGTGGACGTCGATGATCTCCTGGACCGGCTTCGTCGGGAACGTCACGGTGCCCCGCTCGAAGCGGAGGTCCAGGCCTGTCGGTGCGAAGATCCCGCGCACGTGGGCCTCGTCGCCCCACAGCAGCGGCGACTGGGCGGCCGGCGGGGGAGGGGGCAGGTGGGGAGCGGTGGCGCGGATGAACTCCGCGATGTCGCTGCCGGGGTCCCAGGTCAGCACGCCCATCCGCCCGCCCGGCCGCAGCACGCGGGCCAGCTCGCCGGCGGTGACGTCGTGGCGCGGGGCGAACATGCAGGCGAACGACGACATCACCACGTCGACCGACGCCGTCTCCGCCGCCAGATCCTCCGCGTCGCCCTCCGCGAAGCGCGCCGACGACCCCGCCGCGCCGGCCGCGCGCCGCGCCGCGGCGACCATCCCTGGCGCGATGTCCACGCCGGTCACCGAGGCCCGGGCCGCCGCGGCCTCGATCGCCAGATCGCCCTGGCCGCATCCGACGTCGAGGACCACCTCGCCCGGGCGGATGTCGAGCAACTCCAGGAGGCGCCCTCGCGAGGAGCTGATCATCTGCGCGAACCGGGTGAAGTCGCCGGCGCTCCACGCCGCCGCCGCCCCCTGCTTCGCGCGCGCCAACTCGTCCACGAGCCCGCCCCGTCCCTCGTCGCTGTGGGGCCTGTCTATTCCCCGCCCAGCCCCCCGTCAATGGGCGCCACGCGCGCCCGGAGCACCGGCGCGGGCCGTGGTACCGTTCGGATCCACGCGGATGTAGGCTTCCCAAGCCGAAGGTCGCGAGTTCGAGCCTCGTCGTCCGCTTCTTTTCACTCCCTCCTCTCGAGAACGCTCGGCGCAGCCACGAGAGCGGCGGTGGCGCCGGGGCGCCCGGAAGCGGGGCTCCCGACCAGCCGCGATCTCAGGTTCGCGGGACGCGGGGTCGATGGCGTCCTGACGCCTTCCGAGGAGCGACCCGTGACGCCGAGCAGCGCCGCCGCACCGGATGCGGCCCTTTCGCCGACCCCGCGCCGGCCGCGCGCCCGCCTGCTCGCGGTCGTCGTCCTCGCCGCGGCGATCGGGCCCGTGGGCCTTGCGTCCGCCGCGCCCTTCGTCGGCCCCTTTGTCGATGCGGCGCCGGCGGACACGGGGATCCAGTCGCCCCGGGCCGC
>LNEQ01000095.1 GCA_001464995.1 Actinobacteria bacterium Ga0077541 | reverse complement strand
CGGGTCGATCCCGCCGCGCTGGCATCGGCCGTCGGACCGGAGACCGCCCTCGTCGCGATCGTCCACGGCCAGCCCGACATCGGGACGCTGCAGGAGCTCCCCGCGCTGATCGCGGCGTCCCGTGGGGTCCGCGAGGACGCGCGGATCGTGGTGGACGCCGGCGAGACCGCGGGGCTGGTGGCGATCGACGCGGGCGCGCTCGGCGCCGACGCCCTCGTGATCGGCGGGGGGTCCATCGGCGCGCCCGCCTGGACGGGCGCGCTCGTGGTCCGGCCGGGCGCCCGCCTGCACCCCCTGATCCAGGGCGGCCTGCAGGAGGGCGG
>LNEQ01000094.1 GCA_001464995.1 Actinobacteria bacterium Ga0077541 | reverse complement strand
CCGGCGCTGGAGGCGATCGGGCTGGAGCCCCCGTGGACCCACTCGGCCGTGCTGTTCACGCTCCGCCACACGACCACGGAGGACGAGGTCGACCTCGCCGTCGCGGCCTTCGCCGAGTCGGTGGCGGCCCTTCGCGCGATGAGCCCGCTGCGGCCGTGAGCGCCCGCGTGGTCGACGCCCTCGGCACCTGGTGCCCGGTGCCGATCTACCTGATCGACCGCGCCGCCCGGGGCGCGGGCGCCGGCGAGGTGATCGAGCTCCTCGCCGACGACCCGCTCATCGAGGTCGATCTCCCCGCCTGGTGCCACCGCTCGGGGAACGCCCTGCTCGAGCTGCGCCGCGATGGCGACGCCTACATCGGGCGGGTCGAGATCACGCGCCCTGCGGGTGGTGGTGATGGGCCACCGCGTGACCCCTTCCCCGGGCGATCAGCCACCGGTTGACCGGCAGCGCCACGACGAAGGCGACGCCGAGGGCGAACGCCAGCGCGCCCCAGAAGAGGGGCTCCGCCAGGCCCGCGTCCATCGCGCCGGGCACGCTCAGCATCACCGCGTTGTCCACGATCTCCATCACCGCGATCGAGACCGTGTCGGCCGCGAGCGCGATGCGCACCGCCGCCCGCCCGCCCAGCCCGGAGCGGATCAGCGGCACCAGCGTGAAGGCGTAGCCGAACAGGAAGGCCAGGGTCACGGCGAGGGCGATGGTGCGCGCGTCGCCGAGCCCCATCGCCGTGCCGATCGCGAGGCCCGCCACCTCGCCGATCGCGCACCCGGTCAGGCAGTGGGCCGTCGCCGTGACCGCCGTGCGGGTCAGGTCCGTCATGGGTACTCCCCCCCAGTATCGGATGTACTGGGGGGGAGTATAAGCGGAGATGGGTCAGCCTGTCACGGCCGGGGCCACGACGGCCGGCGCGACCCGGCGCGGTGCGGTCACCATGCGGGTCCTCGCCTGCGCCCGCACCTGGGCGGCGTTGGCCGCCGCGGCCGTGGCGCGGTTGAGGACCTCCCCGCGCGCGAGCCGGTCGGTGCGCAGTCGCAGCACCAGGGTCGCGCGCGCGCCCGGCGCCAGATCGCCGAGCCGCCACTCGACGGCGCCCGCGCGCAGGCGCGCCCTGCCGGGCAGACGGGTCACGTAGGTCCGCAGCGGCACCGGGTCGCGGACCACGACGGCGCGCGCGACGGTGGCGCCCACGTTGGTCACGGTGAGGCGGTAGGTGATCACGCGACCGGGGCGGGTGGTCGCCGGAGCGGTCTTGGTCAGGCCCAGGGTCGCGACGGGGACCTGCGCGGCGGCGACGGGGACGGGGACGACGACGACCGGGAGGGGCGTGACGACCGCGGGCGCCAGGGCCGTGATCGCGGCGGAGGCGGTGAGCGGGACCGAGCTGACGTACGCCATCGCCTGGGGCGTCGAGCGACCCGCCACACGGACGGCGCGGTGCAGCACGCCGCCCTGCGCGCTCGCGCCGATCGTGACGGCGCCGGGGGCGGTCGGGATGGCGGTCACCGTGGCGGCGCCGGACGGCCCGATCACGACCTGGCCGGCCGACAGGGTCGCGGCACCCGAGGTGATCGCGAGATCGACGACCGCGCCCGGCGTGCCCGAGATCGTCACCGTCACCGGAGTGCCGACGGGGACGGACTCCACCGTCGCCGAGGCGGCGAGCTCGGTCACGACGGCCCGCCCCGCGGCGGCGGCGCGGATCTGCGCGACGCGGGCGTTGAGGACGGCGCTGGAGGTGGCGTCGGCGGTGTCGGCGACGCCACCGGTCAGCTGCCAGACCGCGACCTGGATGGCGGCGGCCTCGAGGCCGGGATCGGCCGCGTCGGCGATCATCCGGTCGGATGCCGCGATCAGCCAGGCGGCCTGGGAGAAGCCCGGGCCCGCCAGCGCGGGCGTGTCGGACGCGTTCTGGAGGTCGACCGGGTAGTCGACGCCCTCGGAGATGGAGCGCGCCGGGTCGACGCACCAGGCGAGCACCTGCGAGGCGGGGCCGCCCGCGGGGGTCAGGCGCAACACGGCTCGGCCGGGATCGGCGGTGAACGTCCCGCCGCCCGCGGCGATGACCGTGACGTCGTGCCCCAGTGAGGGCGAGGCCAGGTCGAGGGCGCGGAGCGAGGCGGGGGCGGCCGCGGCGCCGACGGCGCCGGCCGCCAGGACGGCGAGGGTCGCCAGCGCGATCACGAGGCGCCGGCCGGTCTCTCTGATCGTGGTCATCGCTGCCTCCCATAATGGGTGCCGCGGCGATCAGACATGCCGCCACGGCGGCGATTCTCTTCGTTTCTGATATTGCTCCTCGCGCCTGGATGCCACATCCGTAGACGGCGGAACCGCGGCGTTCGGCTTTCCCAGTCCCCCGTCCGGCCAGGGAGCCTGGCCGGACGGTCAGGACCTTCGTGATCGAACACATGTTCGCTACTGTGGCCGGGTGCCCCGCCCCTCCCCCTCAGGTGGCTCCGACCAGATCCGGTGGCGGCTCGCCGACGACGACGGCGGGCAGTCGGACCTCTTCGGCGAGGCCGAGCGTGTCCCCGGCCGCGACGAACTCGCGGGGCTCGAGCTGCTGCACGTGCGGGCCCGGCGCGTCATCAACCGCGTGCCCGAGGCGTCGGGGCTGCCCTTCAACTGGACCATCAACCCGTACCGGGGGTGCAGCCACGCGTGCGTCTACTGCTTCGCGCGCCCGACGCACGAGTACCTCGGCTTCGGCATCGGCGAGGACTTCGACCGCCGCATCGTGGTCAAGGTGAACGCGGTCGAGCGCCTGCGGGCCGAGCTGCGCTCGCTGCGCTGGCGGGGCGAGGCGATCGCCATGGGCACCAACACCGACCCCTACCAGCCGGTGGAGGGCCGCTACCGGCTCACCCAGGGGATCATCGAGACCCTCGCGGCCGCCAACAACCCCTTCTCGATCCTCACCAAGTCGACCCTGATCGGCCGCGACACCGATCTCCTCGTCGAGGCCACCCGGCGCAACGACATGGTCCACGCCGCGCTGTCGATCGGGACGCTCGACGAGGACGTCTGGCGCCTGACCGAACCCCACACGCCGCACCCACTACGGCGGATGGAGACCGTGGCCCGGCTGAACGAGGCCGGCGTCCCCTGCGGCGTCATGATCGCGCCGGTCCTGCCCGGGATCTCGGACGCGCCCGAGCAGATCGAGACCGTGGTGCGCGCCGCGATCGAGGCCGGTGCCACCTCGATCACGCCGATCATGCTCCACCTGCGAAAGGGCGTCCGCGACCACTACCTCGGGTGGCTCGAGCAGGCGCGCCCCGAGCTGGCGCCCGGGATGCGCGCCCGCTACCGCACCTCCTACGGCCCCGACGACGCCCGCCGCGACCTCGGCGGCATGGTGCGGCGGATGGTCGAACGCCACGGCGGCCCGCGCGACCCCTCACCCGGCCGCTTCGGACGCCGTCGCCCGGCCCCTGCCCCGGAGCCGTCATCGCAGATGTCGCTGTTATGAGCATGCATGAGCATGCTAATATCGGACTCATGTTGACCCGGCGGCTCCAAGTGCTCCTGGACGAGGAGAGGTACTCCCGGCTGGCAGCCGA
>LNEQ01000093.1 GCA_001464995.1 Actinobacteria bacterium Ga0077541 | reverse complement strand
AGCGACCAGTTCATCCACAGCAGGATCCCCGTGATCAGGATCAGGGTGAAACCCTGCATGAACAGGAAGATGAGCCCGTAGCCGAGGAAGAACCGAACGGTCTGCAGGTCGCTCGTGGCTCGCGACATCAGCTGCCCGACGGACATCCGGTCGTAGTAGGCCAGGGACATGCGCTGCAGATGCGAGAAGAGCCGGGCCCGCAGGTCGAACTCGACCGCGAGACTCACCTGGCCCGACACCCAGCGTCGCACCACGCCGAACCCCATCCGCAGCACCGCCACCCCGACGACGGCCCAGACGAGCGGAGCGAGCGCACTTCGGTCACCGTTTACGAGGACGTCGTCGATCACCCGGCCCGTCAGGTATGGCAAGGTGACGCTGCACGCCATGAGGCCGACGGCGCTGATGGCGGTGACCGCCACCTTGCCGGTGTACGGCGTCAGGAAGCGGAGAAGGCGAAGGAGTACTCTCAAGGTGATTCACTGGTGAACGATAGGGAAGCCCACCAGGGCGCACAAGGACGTGCGGCGCTGCTCGACGCATCGCTGCCGCCCGCCCCCGCGCCCCCCACGGCGTACTCCGTGCCCAACGTCAGCGAGGGCCGTGACCCCGACACGATCGAGGCGCTCGTCGATGCCTGCCGGCGTCCGCGGGTGCACGTCCTCGACGTCCACTCCGACCCCGACCACCACCGCACGGTGATCAGCCTGGCGGGCGAGCCCCTCGCCCTGCAGGAGGCCCTCGTGTCGCTCGCCGGCGAGTGCGTCGACCGCATCGACCTGCGCCGCCACCGCGGCGCCCACCCGCGCACCGGGGCGCTCGACGTGGCGCCGATCGTCGCCATCGACGACGACGACATCCCCTTCGCCTCGGAGATCGCCCGCGGCCTTGCCGGACGCCTCGCCGCCGACCTCAACCTGCCCGTCTTCCTCTACGGCGCCGTCGCCACCAACGAGCGGGCCCGGCCGCGCGACTTCCGTCGCGGGGGGCTGGAGGAGCTGACGCGCGCGGTGGCCGAGGGCGAGCTGGTGCCCGACGCCGGGCCGCCGCGCCTGCACCCGAGCGCCGGCGCCGTGCTGGTGGGCGTCCGCCCGCCGCTGATCGCCCTCAACGTCTGGCTGCCCGACGGCACCGTCACCGAGGCCCGCGCCATCGCCGCCCGCGTGCGCGAGGGTCCGGGCGCTCGGCCTCTACCTGCCCGAGGCGGGCATGGCACAGGTGTCGATGAACATCGAGGACCGCAAGGCCGCCCCGCCGGCGGTGGTGATCGCCGCCGTGCGCGCGGAGGCCGAGCGCCTCGGCATCGAGGCCGGCGAGGCCGAGCTGGTCGGCCTGATCCCGGGCGACGCGCTGCGCGGCGGGCCCTCGCCCGCCGCCCTCGGGCTCACCGGCTTCCGGCCCGGTCAGCTCCTGGAGCTGCACGCCCGCACGACGCGGTTGGCCGCCTGATGGCCGCCCGCCGCAAGCGCCGCAAGGGCGCCGGTCCGCCCCCCGCCGTCAGCCCGCGCAAGGCCGCCATGGAGGCGGCGCCCGCGAAGACGAAGACCCGGCGCCCCCCGGGAGAGCCCGTGCCCGCCTCGCCGCGGGGCGTGTTCCTGCGCGCGGGCCTGGTGGCCGGCGTCTTCTACCCGTACCTGGTGCTCTTCGCCGACGAGATCATCGCCCTCTTCGCCTTCGCGCTGATGGTGCCGCTCGGCCTGTTCCTCGACCGTGTCCGCTACAGCCGTCAGAAGCGCCGCTACGAGGAGAAGCGGGCCGGGTCGGCCAAACGGTGAGCGGTGGCACGCGCCGCGCGTCGGCGCCCAAGGGGACCCGCGACGTCCTGCCGGCCGAGAGCCGACTGCGCCAGCGCGTCATCGATGTCGCGCGCGACGCCCTCGAGCGATACGGCTACCAGCGCATCGTGACGCCGACCTTCGAGGAGACCGAGGTCTTCGTGCGGGGCGTCGGCACCAGCACCGACGTGGTGCGCAAGGAGATGTACACCTTCCAGGACCAGGCCGGGCGCAGCCTCAGCCTGCGCCCGGAGGGCACCGCGCCGGTCGTGCGGGCCTTCGTCCAGCACGGCATGCACAAGCTGCCCCTGCCGGTGAAGCTCTGGTACCTGGCCCCGATGTTCCGCTACGAGGCGCCCCAGGCGGGGCGCTACCGCGAGCACTGGCAGTTCGGGGCCGAGGCGATCGGCAGCGCCGACCCGCTGCTGGACGCCGAGGTGATCGCCCTGCTCGACGGCGTCTA
>LNEQ01000092.1 GCA_001464995.1 Actinobacteria bacterium Ga0077541 | reverse complement strand
ACCGTGATGGGTGCGTTGGGGAACGTGATGCCCTTGTTGTCCGCGCGGATGCGCGCGTCGTTCCAGCTCGTGATGCTGCCGGCGTAGATGTCGCCCACGGTCTTTCCGAGGAGCTTCACCCGCTTGTTCACGCCGTCGACGTTGACCGGCACCGTGATGGCTCCCAGGAGCATCGGGAAGTAGAGGGGGGTGACGCCCCCGCGCTTGGCGGCCAGGTCGGCGAGCTGGTCGGAGGTCAGCGGGGCGTCGCTGGCGGCGAAGTCGACCACGCCGGAGTTGAAGTCGCGGATGCCCCCGGACGAACCCTTCGAGGTGTAGCTGCAGAGCTGGGAGGTGCCGCACCAGTCGGTCAGGGCGAGCGACGGGAAGCTGGCGCCCGACGCCGTTCCCGCGCCCATCGCGCTCGCGCTGGCGACGAGGGCGCCGCCCGTCACGCAGGCGGCGATGAGACTGTTCCGTAGGGTCCTGTTCACCGAGCAGACGCTCCTTCTCCGGGAGGCGTGGATGCCTCCACCATTGATCCGGTCGGCCCTGACGGTGGCCAGGGCGGCGCGAAGCTAACAGCGGTCCCAGCGCCCTCGGGTGACGTCGCGGTGACGCCGTGGGGGTCGTCTGCAACGTCGTGAAACAACCACCGGAAAGGCCTTGACCATGGGGATCTCGGTGGAAGGCGGACGTGTTCACCGGTCGTTCACAGGATCATCACCAGTAAGAGACTTGCGCTCCGGGCGGCGCGCCTATCCTCCGCCGCGATGGAGCCCGCCCGCACCAGGATCCTGATCGTCGAGGACGACGAGAGCACGGCCGAGGCCATCGCGTTCCACATGCGCGCGGCGGGGATGGAGCCGACGATCGCCGCCGACGGCCTGGCCGGGCTGCGCGCGATGCGCAACGGCTCGCCCGACGCGGTGGTGCTCGACCTGATGCTCCCCGGCGCGGACGGCTGGGACCTGATCCGCCAGGCGCGCGAGTGGGCGCCGCGGCTGCCGATCATCGTCGTGACCGCGCGCACCAACGAGCACGACCGCGTCGAGGTGCTGTCGCTCGGCGCCGACGACGTCATGAGCAAGCCGTTCTCCATGCGGGAGCTGCTCGCGCGGGTCACGGCGGCGCTGCGGCGCACGGCCATCGAGAGCGCACAGTCGGTGCACGTGCCCGTCGTCGAGGGCGACCTCAGCATCGACCCCGAGCGCCTGTCGGTGATCGTCGCCGGCCGCCCGGCCGAGCTGACGCCGCTGGAGTTCAAGCTGCTCTGGACGCTCGCCGAGGAGCGGACGCGGGCCCTGTCGCGCGATGAGATCTTCCGCCGGGTCTGGGGCGGCGAGCGCGGCCATGGGGACCGGTCGGTCGACGTGCTCGTGCGCCGCCTGCGCCGCAAGGTCGACGAGGTCGGCGGCGACTACACGTACATCCAGACCCTCCACGGGGTGGGCTACCGCTTCCTCACCAC
>LNEQ01000091.1 GCA_001464995.1 Actinobacteria bacterium Ga0077541 | reverse complement strand
CCGGCGGCACCATGCTGCTCACCGGCGCCGAGTCGGACGCCGGCTACAAGGTGGCCCTGACGGTGTGCGCCGCCCTGCGCCGGAGCGCCCTGTCGCGCACGCGCAGCGGAGCCCTCGCCCGGGTGGCGGCGCTCTAGTCCGATGATGCGAACCGACAACGACGCGGCGCCGCGGTGGATCTGAACCGCGCGCCGCGTCGGACGCCGGGCTGCGTCTGTAGGCTCCGGGCGTGAGCCTCTTCGACGGCGTTGACGTGGTCTTCTACCAGGTGTGCAGCATGGACCGGGCGGTCGAGTTCTACTCGGGCGTCCTCGGTCTGGAGCTCATCCGGCGCGAGGGCAACGACTGGACCGAGATGCGCGCAGGCGACACGGTGATCGCACTGTCGGGCGAGCTGGCCACGCGGCCCCATCAGGGCGGTGCGACGGTGATCCTCCGCGCCGGCGACATCACCGCAGTGGAACGCGCGCTCGCCGAGCACGACGTGCAGCGGGGGCGCATCGAGGACATGGGCGGCGCCAAGATGCTGCAGTTCTTCGATCCCGACGGCAACGAGATCGTCGCCCTCCAGCCGATCGAGTAGCTAGCCGGCTCCTCCGGGGGGCCGCCGGGCCTGGGCGATGGCCTCGATCATGCCCTCGACGTCCTCCGCCCCGATCGCGATCGAGCGCGCCTTCCAGCTCAGCGGAGCCCGGACGGTGACGGGCTCGGAGAGCTCGACGAGCACGATCGCGTCTCCGGACGCCGCGACGAAGGCGACCAGGCCCCGGGCGATGCGCGCGCCGACGCCGCTCCACCACGGCCAGCTGATCGTGCCGACCCGGTCGATCAGCTCCACCGGCACGTCGGCCCGGCCCAGGAGCCCCATCCGGACGCGGACGACCCCCTCCCCCACCTCGGCGTAGGGACGGGCGCCGGACAGGAGGATCAGGAAGGGAAGGGCCAGGCGGCCGCGACGGAGTGGGAAGCGCTGCACGGGGTCTGAAGGCTACGCGTCCGAGTGGGGCTATCATCGATCGCCGGGCAACGTTCCCTCGACGGATCGGAGAACGGGTGGCGGCGCGAGGCTGGTACGGGCGGGACGGAGGGCTGACGGCCCGGATGGGGCTCACGCTGTTCGGCTTGGGGCTCATCTACGTCGTCTTCATCGGCGTGCTGATCGCAGCCGGCGTGGGCGCGATCCTCGTGCTCGTGATCGCCGGGGGCTTCGCGCTCGTCCAGATCCTCTTCGGCGACAGGATCGCCCTGGCCTCGATGCGGGCCCGCGTCGTCGAGCCGCACGAGGCCCCCGAGCTGCACGGCACGATCGAGCGGCTCTGCCAGCTGGCCGACCTCCCCAAGCCGCGCATCGCGATCGCCGACTCGGAGATCCCCAACGCGTTCGCCGCCGGCCACAGCCGCAAGACGGCGACCGTGTGCGTGACCACCGGGATCATGGACCGTCTGGAGCCGCGGGAGCTGGAGGGTGTCATCGCCCACGAGCTCGCGCACATCGCCAACAAGGACGTGATCGTGATGACGGTGGCGGGCTTCCTCGCCACCGTCGCCGGCCTGCTCGTCCGGATGGGCGTCTACAGCGGGATGATGGGCGGAGGGCGCGGCAGGGAGCGCGACAACGGGGCAGCCGTGTTCCTGGTCGTCATCCTCGTGTCGGTCGTCGTCTACATCGCGTCGTTCCTGCTGCTGCGCGCCCTCTCGCGCTACCGTGAGTTCGCGGCCGACCGCGGGGCGGCGATCATGACCGGCGCGCCGGCGCAGCTGGCCGCCGCCCTCGCGAACATCAGCGGCACCATGGAGCGGGTGCCGACCAAGGACCTGCGCGCGGCCGAGGGCATGAACGCCTTCTTCATCATCCCGGCCGTCTCGAAGGGCTTCTCCCTCTCGAGCCTGGTCTCCACGCACCCGCCGGTGGAGAAGCGGATCGAGCGCCTCATGGCCATGCAGGCCCAGCTCGACTCCGGCGCGAGCATCGGCCTCTGATGGGACTCCTCGACGTGCTGCGCGGCCAGCGCGCCCCCCGGCGCGCCGACCTCGACCGGATCTTCGGCATCGGGTCGGCGGCCGTCACGCTCGAGGTCTCGCTCGGCCTCGCCACCACCGGCAGGGCGGGTGTGTGCTTCCGGGCCATCGAGGCGGAGGTCTTCGCCCAGCTGGTGCGGGAGATCGAGGAGCTACTGGCGGCGACGAGCAGCGACTCGGGGACGACCGTGAGCCGCCACGACGACGCGTTCGGATTCTCGTGGGTGGTGATCGCGGACCCGGACATGGAGGACCTCGCGACGACCACCCACGTCGTGAGCCAGTCGCTGGAGGAGCGGGGCTTCTCCGAGCAGCTGCTCTGCGCCGTCTTCGGCTTCGACGGTGAGCCGGGTCCGCTGGACCTGGTCTACAACTACAAGCGCGGCGGCTTCTACCCGTTCGCCCCTCGGGGCGAGAACCGCCGGGACGAGATGCTGGAGCGACGCGTTCAGTCGATGCTGACGGGGGAGCTCTCCCTCGAGCCGGAGATCGAGCGCTGGTATCCGGTGTGGGACGCACCGGTCTCGCGCTCGGAGGTTTGACGCAAGCGTAACCGTGAGGTTACCGTTGGACTGTGAGCCCGACGCGCGCCACCGCCGCCGCCCTGGACGCGCTCGGCGACCCGACCCGCCGCGCGATCGTCGACCTGCTGGGCGACGGCGACCGCTCGGTCGGGGAGATCGCCGAGCGCCTGCCGGTGAGCCGCCCGGCGGTCTCCCGGCACCTGCGGGTACTGAAGGAGGCGGGTCTCGTGCGCGACCGCCCCGAGGGCACGCGCAGGCTCTACAGCCTCGAGGCGGCGGGCGCCGAGACGGTGCGCGCCTACCTGGAGTCGCTGTGGGGGGAGGCCGCGGGGCGCTTCCGGATGGCGGCGGAGAACACCGCCCCGCGCGAGGAACCGTGACGGCGCCCATCGAGATGCGCTTCCGCGTGGAGTGCGCGCCCGAGCACGCCTTCGAGGTCTGGACCGGCCGCATCGACATGTGGTGGCCGCGCGGCCACTCGGTGTCGGGCGATCCCGGGGTCCACGTGGCGATCGAGCCCGGTGTCGGCGGGAGGATCGTGGAGCGGACGCCCGCGGGCGGCGAGCACGTGTGGGGCGAGGTGCTCGTCTGGGACCCGCCGCGCCGGCTGGCGTACCTGTGGCACATCTACGGGACCCGCGAGGAGGCCACCGAGGTGGACGTCGCCTTCACGGCCGACGGGGACGGCACGGCGGTCACCCTGACCCACACCGGCTGGGAGCGGCTGTCCGCCACCCGGCCCGACCTGCGCGATCGCAACGCGTCGGCCTGGTCGCGGGTGCTCCCGCACTTCGCCGAGGCGTGCACGACAACCGACGAGAGGGGTGGATCGTGACGGAGACGACGACCGGGAGCGGGACCGCCGAGGACCCGTGGGTGCTGAGGACGCCGAGCGGCGGCTCGGAGCTGCTGGCGCATCGGGACGAGGCGAGCGACCCGCCGGCGCTGGTGGTGATCGCCGCCAAGACCGAGGTCCGCTACCACCTGCGGTGCATCGACGACCTCCACGCGATGCTCGTCGCCCACGGCGACTGGATGCCCCTGGGCAACGCGGACGAGGGCAAGCCGGTCAAGGACGGGACCGTCGAGGCGTGGGCGCGCGACGGCGACAACCCGGTCGGCGGCTACTACGGCCTCAAGAAGGGCCTGCGCGGCCGCTTCGCCAACTACGTGCCGCCGGTGCTCGAGGCGCTCGGACTGGCAGAGGTGGAGCACGCCGCGCGCAACAACCGGATGCGCGCCGCCGGCTGAGTCCGGGCCCGCCCCCGGGATGGTTCGGGGGCGGGCTCAGGGTCGGTTCAGGGGATCGCCCGATCGACGTGGGCGAGCGCGGAGGCGAGTCTCGGGATGAGACTGTGCCAAGCTCCCCGAGAGGACCCTCCATGCCCGCCGATTCCACCTCGCTCCCACCCGCACCGGGTGTGGGAGCGACCCATCCGCCGCTGCGGCGCACCCGAGACGACAGGATCGTCGTCGGCGTGTGCGGCGGCATCGCGCGCACCCTCGGCGCCCCGGTGCTCGCCGTGCGGCTGGTCGCCCTCGCCGTCGGGATCGCCGTGCCGCCGCTCGCCCTGATCGCCTACGCCGGCCTCGCGGTCGCCATGCCGCGCGACGACGGCCGCGCCGTGCTCGGCGGCTCGCCCGAGGACCGTCGCGAGACCATCGTCGGCTGGACGCTGATCGGCCTGGCCCTGATCTCCCTCGCCGTAGGTCTCGGCTCGTCGATGCTCGGCGGGCCTGGCGGCGTCGTGCTGCTCGCCGCGGGCGTCGTGCTGCTGGTCGTCCACCACCAGCGCCACACCCCCGCCGCGCCGGTGACCGCGACCGCGGGCACGCCGACGCCGCGGCCCGCGGCGGCCGCTCCGCCAGCCCGCCGGCGCACCGTCGATCTCCCCTACCCGGGCGTCGCCGCCTCGGCCCCCGACGAACCCACCCGCACGATGCCCCTCGCCGCCGCCTCGCCGCCTGCGGCCGGCACGCCGGCCCGCGGCCCCCGGGAGCCCTCGGTCGGCCTCTACGGGCTCGCGGTGGTGCTGGGCGCGTCCATGATCGCCCTCGTCCTCACCGTCGTCGGCGGCTTCGCCCCCTCGGCGACCGGGGTCGCCGTCGCCCTCGGGATCGGCGCCCTGGTCCTCACCACCGCCGCCATCGTGTTCGCCCGGCGCCGCGGCGCCTTCGTGCTGATCGCGCTCGCCGGCCTGCTGGCGCTCGGCGCGGCCGGCACCGCCGCGGTCGGCGACCACATCGACCAGGGCGTCGGCGAGCGGATCCGGATCGTCTCCTCTCCCGCTGACGCGGCGCTCGAGCACCGGCTCGGCATCGGGCAGCTGACGGTGGAGGTGTCCGAGAGCGCTCTCGTCTCCGAGGTCACGACGGTCCGGGCGCGGCTCGGCATCGGAGAGCTGATCGTCCAGGTGCCCCAGGGGGTCCGCGTGATCACCGCCGGTCCCACAACGCCCAACGGCCTCGAGGCCGTGAACGACGCGGCGGGCTCGTCGCCGGAGCGCACGGTCCGCCTCGACGCCGATGTGGACATCGGCGATCTGCGGGTGGAGACGACCGATCGCTAGCAATCGCCTCGTGGCGTCCCGGCGTCGTGACGCCGGAGACGCCGCGGCCGGCAACCGGCTGGAGCGGTCGGCCGACGAGCGCGTGATCGCCGGCGTCTGCGGAGGGCTCGCGACGGCGCTCGGCATCGACGTCGCCCTCGTGAGGATCGCCTTCCTGGTCGCCATCACCATCGGGGGCATCGGCGTCCCGCTCTACATCATCGCCGCGGCGGGCATGCCGCTCGGCGAGGGCCCGCGACCCGGGTCCGGACACCGTGCCCCCATGGCCGTCGGCGCAGTGGCCGTCGTGGGGAGCCTCGCGGCCCTGACGGAGGTGGCCGGCCTCTCGCTCCCCGACGGGCTGCTCGGGCCCCTCACCCTGGCGGGCGCGGGAGCCGCCCTGATCTGGCGCCGCGCCGGCGGAGAGGTCCGGGTCGGAATCGACCAGAGGCTCCTGTCCGGAGGTGCCCGCGCGCTCGGCGGCGTCCTGCTCGTCGGTGCGGGGGTCGCACTGGCAGTCGCCCAGTCGGGAGGCATCGGCCCCGTCGTGGCGGCGGCGCTGTCGGCCGGGACCGTCGCCGCAGGCATCGGCCTGCTGGTCGGCCCGCGCCTTCGCCGCGTGCGGGCCGAGGCCGAGGCCGAGCGGCGTGAGCGCATACGCATCGAGGAGCGCGAGCGCGTCGCGTCGCGCCTGCACGACTCGGTGCTCCAGACCCTGGCGCTGATCCAGCGGGCGCCCGACGGCGAGCGCGCCCGGCAGCTCGCGCGGCGCCAGGACCGCGAACTGCGTGCGTGGCTCTACAGCGGCGAGGACCCGGATGCCCCGGCGACCCTGGCGGGCGCGCTGCGCGCGATCGTCGACGAGATCGAGGAGGCCTACGCCGTATCGGTCGGCCTCGTCCAGCCCGCCGATCTGCCGATGGACCCGGTGCTCGAGGCACTCGTCGACGCCACGCGCGAGGCCGTCACGAACGCCGCCAAGCACGCCGGCGTCGATCGCATCAACCTCCTGGTGCGGGTCTCGCCCCGCCAGGTGCGGGTGTTCGTCGACGATCGCGGGGCCGGCTTCGACCCGGACGCCGTTCCGGCCGACCGACGTGGCCTGCGCGACTCGATCCGGGCCCGCCTCGCCCGCGTGGGAGGCAGCGCCACCATCGAGACCTCGCCGGGTGGCGGCACCGACGTCGAGCTGCTCGTTCCACGAGACTCCACCGCGTGAGCGACACCGTCCGCAGGGTCGTCCTGGTGGATGACCACGAGATCTTCCGCGCCGGCCTGCGGGCCGGCCTCGACGCCTCCATCGAGGTGGTGGGCGAGGCCGGGACGGTGGAGGAGGCGATCCCGTTGATCCGCCGGCTCGACCCCGACGTCGTGCTCCTCGACGTGCACCTGCCCGACGGGGGAGGCCACGCGGTCGTGGGCCCGGTACACGCCGAACGGCCGGCCGTCAGGTTCCTCGCCCTCTCGGTCTCCGACGCCCCCGAGGACGTGATGGCCGTGATCCGGGCGGGAGCGCGCGGTTACGTCACGAAGTCGATCCGGCCCGCCGAGCTGATCGACGCCGTGCACCGCATCGCCGAAGGCGATGCGGTGTTCTCGCCGTGGCTGGCGGGCTTCGTGCTCGACGCCTTCACGGGAGCCGAGCCGCCGGTGACCGACCCCGAGCTCGACCAGCTCACGCCCCGCGAGGGCGACGTTCTGCTGCTGATCGCCCGGGGATACACCTACAAGGAGGTCGCGGCCAAGCTGCACCTGTCGGTGAAGACGGTCGAGACCCACGTGTCGAACGTGCTGCGCAAGCTGCAGCTCTCCAACCGCCGCGA
>LNEQ01000090.1 GCA_001464995.1 Actinobacteria bacterium Ga0077541 | reverse complement strand
CTGAGCCCGAGAGCCCCCGCCCGGTGCGGGGTCAGGGGGCCTTGTCGCCGCCTTCGATCTGCTCGGCGGCGGGGGCGGAGCCCGATCCGAGCTCGGCCTTCATCCGGGCGAGCTCCGAATCGACGCCGCTGGTGGCCGACAGCTGGGCCAGCTCGCGGTCGATGTCGTCGCCGCGCGTGCCGCTGAGGTCGTCGAGCGCGCCCGACTCCAGCAGCTCGTCGATCGCGCCCGCGCGGGCCTGCATCGTCTGCACCTTGTTCTCGGCGCCCACGTCGGCCATGTCCTCGCTGATGCCGCTGAAGGCCTCGCCGATCTTGGTCTGGGCCTCGGCGGCGGTGTACTGGGCCTTGATGGTCTCCTTGCGCGTGCGGAAGGCCTCGACCTTGGCCGTGAGCTTCTGCTCGGCGAGCACCAGCTTGTCCTGCTCGGCCTGCAGCTGCTCGCGCTGGGCGTCGAGGTCCTGCAGCTGCACCTGCGCGCCCTTCTTGCGCTCCAGCGCGACGCGGGCGAGATCCTCGCGGCCGGCCTGCAGCGCGGCCCGCGCCTGGCCGTCGAGCTTCTCGACGCTCTGCTCGAGCTTGGCCGCCTGGAGCTCGAGGCGCTTCTTGCTGGTGGCCACCTCCGCGACCCCGCGGCGGACCTTCTGCACCAGCTCGAGCTGCTTCTCATAGGAGTAGTCGAGCGTCTCGCGCGGGTCCTCCGCCCGGTCCAGGGCCTTGTTGGCCTTGGCCTTGACGATGGTCGTGAAGCGACTCACCATGCCCATCCCGCGGCTCCTCTCGTACCTCCGAACAGCCGGTCGAGGATAGCATCGGCCCATGTCCGCGCCCCCGCTCACCGGCCTGCGGGTCCTCGACCTCTCCCACAACCTGGCCGGACCGCTGACCACGATGCACCTGGGCGACCTCGGGGCGGACGTGATCAAGGTGGAGCGGCCCGCCGGCGACGAGTGGCGCTTCCACGAGCGCCTGCCGGGCCAGCCCGACCGCAGTCGCCACCACATGCAGGCCAACCGCAACAAACGCGCGATGTGCCTCGACCTGACGATGGAGCCCGCGCGCGAGGTGCTGCGGGCGCTCGTGGCGCGGTCCGACGTGCTGGTCACCAACATGCGCCCCGGGGTGCCCGAGAAGCTCGGCTTCGGCTGGGAGGAGTGCCGGGCGCTCAACCCCGGGCTCGTCTACTGCGCCCTGTCGGCGTTCGGGACGCAGGGACCGCGGGGCGGGAGGCCCGGCTACGACCTGCTCGGCGAGGCGCTGGCGGGGTTCATGCCGCTCGCCGGCACGAGCGAGGAGCGCCCGCCGGCCTCCTCGCCCATCCCGATCAACGACACGGCCCTGCCCCTGCTCGCCTGCACGGCGATCATGGCGGCGCTCCTCGAACGCGGGCGCACGCGGCGCGGGCAGAGGGTCGATGCGTCCATCCTCGGCGCCGCGGTCGCGCTGAACGCGCACTCGCTGGTGCGTGTCGAGAGCGTCCCGGCCCACGGCACGCCGACCTTCTCCCGTGCCTTCTACCGCGCCTACCGCACCCGCGACGGGTGGATCGCGGTCGCCGCCTACGCCGAGCGGCTCGCCGCCCGTCTCTGCGCGGCGCTCGGCATGGAGGGCCTCCTCGAACGCGCGCCCTGGGACGACCGCGCCGAGCGGGTCGCCCGTGAGGCCGAGCTGGTGGCGCTGTTCGCCCCGGTCCTCGCCGGGCGCACCACGGCCGAATGGGACGATCTGCTGGCGGCGGCCGGAGTCCCCGCCGCCCCCGTGCGGGAGCGCGACGACCTCTTCGACGACGAGCAGGCCTGGGCCGACGGACTGTTGGAGCACGTCGAGGACGCCGAGCTCGGCACGCTCACCATGACCGCTCCGGTGGTCCGCCTGTCCGACAGCCCGGGCGCGATCCGCTTCCCCGGTCGCCATCTGGGCGCCGACACGCGCGAGGTGCTGGACGAGCTCGGGCTACCGGAGGCCGAGATCGACGCCCTCATCTCCGCGGGGGCCGCGTACTGCGGGTGACGAAGGAGACGGGGCCCTGCTCCGCTCAGCGCAGGTCGAGCACCTCGCGCGAGCGCAGGTGGGTGAGCACCTTGCGCTTCACCCGCTGCAGCGCGTTGTCGACCGTCTTCGGAGTGCAGTCGAGGCGCTCTGCGATCTCCTCGTAGGAACGTCCCTCGAGGTACATCGTGAGCACACCGCTCTCGAGGTCCGACAGCGAGTCGCCGAGGCACACGACGAGGCTCCGCAGCTCCTCGGACGAGATGACCTGGGTGATCGGATCGACCACGGGATCGCCGGGCAGCACCTCGGCGAGCGACATCTCCTGGTCACCGCTGGCGCCGGCGCGCGTGTGGCTGAAGGAGACGTAGGTGTTGAGCGGCGTGTGCTTGTTGCGGGCCGCCGTCTTGATGGCGGTGATGATCTGGCGCGTCACGCAGAGCTCCGCGAACGACCGGAACGAGGCCTCACGGTCCACGCGGTAGTCGCGGACCGCCTTGTAGAAGCCGATCAGGCCCTCCTGGATGAGGTCCTCGCTCTCGCCGCCGGCCAGGAAGTACGCGCTGGCCTTCATCCGCACGAATCCGCGGTAGCGCTCGATCAGGCGGTCCATCGCCGAGGCGTCGCCGGCGCGCGCCCGTGCGATCAGGGCGCGATCCTGTACCTCGATCCAAGGTTGAGGGCTGACACCCTCGGCCCGGTCACCACGCCCTCGTGATGCTGTCTGTGCTCTCGAGAACGCGATGCCCATGGGTTTCTCCCTGGCTCAGTCGTAAAGCATCAAGCTGAACTGAAGCCTTTGCGTGTTGCGGTGGCGGCATTGTTATCTCCTGCACAAAGCCGAGTCAACGACACAACCACGCAAATTGCGTTATTTCACCGTGCGCAACGTTTCATAAAGCAGGATTGCGGCGGCCACCGAGATGTTGAGCGACGCCACCCGCCCCGCCATGGGGATGCGCACCAGGTGGGTGCACGACTCCCGCACGCGGGGACGCAGCCCCTCCCCCTCGGCGCCCATCACGAGGATCACGTCGCGCGGCCAGTCGATCTCACGGAAGTCCACCGCTCCCTCCGGGTGCGCGCCGACCACGGTCCGCCCACCGCCCGCCGCGTCGTGGAGGAAGCTCACCATGCTCCCGATGCGCGCGATGGCCAGGTGCTCGACCGCGCCCGCCGACGCCTTCGCCACGGTGGCGGTCACGCCGGGGCTCCCGCGGCGGGGGATGACGATGCCCGCCGCCCCCACGCCCTCGGCCACGCGGGCGACGGCCCCGAGGTTCCGCGGGTCCTGCGCGCCGTCCAGGCACACCACCGGGCCGGGCCTCTCGAGGACCGTGGCCGGGTCGGCGTAGGGATACGGGTCGGTGACCGCGATGATGCCCTGATGGTCGGAGCTGCCGGCGCGGTGGCCGATCTGGTCGCGGGTCCGCACCACCACCCGCTGACCCTCGAGCCAGGGTTCATCCTGGAGCTGGGCGAGCACGGAGACCTCGTGCACCGGACGGGCGCCCGCGGCGATCAGCTCGCGGACGGGGTTGCGCCCGTAGACGACCTCCCGGCCGTCGGGCCGCCCGGGCGGGGTCACGCCGATCCGGCCTCCGGCGCGATCGGGGTCGCCTGGGGCCCCCCGGGTCCGTCGGTCACCTCGTAGCCCAGCGCGCGGATGCGGTCGCGCAGGGCGTCGGCGCCTGCGAAGTCGCGTGCCGCCCGGGCGCGCTCCCGCTCCTCGAGCAGCGACAGCACCTCGGCGGGTGCCTCCGCGGCGGGCCCGGGGTCGATCCCCGCCAGGCCGAGGACGTCGAGCAGGTCGAGCAGCTCGTGGCGGGCCTCGCGCAACTGCGCGGGAGACGCCACCCCGGCCGTGGTCGCCCGGTTGATGCCCCGCACCATCTCGAAGAGCGCCGCGAAGGCCTCCGGCGTGCCGAAGTCGTCGTCGAGCGCCCGGAAGAACTCGCGCCGGCCGTCGACGACCGCCCGGGTCAGGTCGGGGTCGTGTCCCTCGCCGCCGGAGGCCATGGCCCGGTCGATCGCCTTCAGGGCGTTGGTGAGGCGCTCGACCACCGCGCGGGCCTCGCCGAGGCGCTCGTCGGAGAACGGCAGCTTGGAGCGGTAGTGGCTCGTCAGGAAGTAGGCGATCACGACCTCGGCCGGCCAGCGGTCGAGCACGTCGGAGAGCGACGCGATGTTGCCGAGGCTCTTGCTCATCTTCTCGTCGCCGAGCTCCAGCATCTCGTTGTGCATCCAGATCTGCGCCATGCAGCCGCCGTGGGCGCCCTCCGACTGCGCGATCTCGTTCTCGTGATGCGGGAAGACCAGGTCGATCCCGCCGCCGTGGATCTGGAACCCGTGGCCGAGCGTCTCCTCGGCCATCGCCGAGCACTCGATGTGCCATCCGGGACGCCCCGGGCCCCAGGGCGACTCCCACCAGGTGTCCTCGCCGGGCTTGCGGCCCTTCCAGAGGGCGAAGTCGAGATGCGACTCCTTCGCGGCGCCCGTCGCGGGCTCTCCCGAGACCATGTCCTCGGTGCG
>LNEQ01000089.1 GCA_001464995.1 Actinobacteria bacterium Ga0077541 | reverse complement strand
TCGGTGTCGGCGATGTAGGCGTCGGAGTAGCGGCGCGCGAGCTCGGCGCTCGGCACGCCCTCGGCCGCGGCGGCCGTGTAGATCTTGTCGTTGACGTCGGTCAGGTTGGAGACCAGCCGCACGCGCACGCCGCGGCGCTCCAGGAAGCGCTTGAGCACCGAGAAGACCACGAACGGCCGGGCGTTGCCGATGTGGATGCGCCCGTAGACCGTCGGCCCGCAGACGTAGATGCCGACGGTGCCGTTCTCGTCGGGGACGAGCGGCTCCCTGCGCTTGCTGATGGTCGAGTAGAGCTGCACCCCGCCCTCGCCGGCCGCGCCGCTCATGCCTCCTCCACCAGGGCGACGGCATGGCAGGCGACGCCCTCGCCGCGGCCGAGCGCGCCCAGCCCGTCGGTGGTCGTGGCGTGGACGGTCACCGGAGCGCCTGTGAGGGCCGACATGGACGCCACCATGGCAGGGCGATGGGGGGACAGCCGGGGGCGCTCACAGACCGCTACGGCGTGGGCGTTGACGATCGAGAAGCCCGCCTCGCGGACGCGGCCGGCCACGATCTCCAGCATCCGGGCACCGGTGACGCCCTCCCATTCGGGCCCACCCGGGAAGAGGACCCCGATGTCGGGCTGGCCCGCCGCGGCGAGCAGCGCGTCGCAGACGGCGTGCGCGATGACGTCGCCGTCCGAGTGGCCGACCAGACCCGCGGGGTGCTCGACGTGGACCGTCCCGAGCATCAGGGGCCGGTCTGGGCCGAAGCGGTGGGCATCCACGCCGTTGCCGACCCTGATGCGGGAGCTCATCTCGAGCCCCCGCCGTCCCACCGGAGCGGCACCTGGGTGGGCTCGCGCCCGGAGAAGCGCGTGATCGTCTCGTAGCCGGCCCCGCGCAGCGCGGCGACGGCCGTCGGGTAGTCGCGAGCGACGTCCTCGGGGGCGTGGGCGTCGCTCGAGAGCGTGGCGGGCACCCCCGCCCGCCGGAACCGGGCGAGCAACGACGGCTCGGGGTAGATCTCGCCGATCGGCTTGCGCAGCCCGGCCGACGAGCACTCGATGGCGACGCCGGCCGCCGCGATCGCCGCCACCGCGTCGTCGAGCAGCCCGTCGAGCGCGGGCGGGATGCGCCGCCCGAACACCTTCGGCAGGTCGGGATGCGACATCACGTCGTAGAGCCCCGACTCGGCGGCGGCCACGAGCTGCTCGAGGTAGTCGGTCCACAGCACGTCCACCGGCAGCCGCTCGGAGTCGGCGTCGTGCGGGTTGTCGATCGCGTGCCCGTGGAGGAAGTGCACCGACCCGAGCACGACGTCGAAGGGGTGGCGCGCGAGGAACGCGGCGATCTCGTCGGTGCGGTCGGGCAGCCAGTCCATCTCGATGCCGAGCAACACCGGCAGGCCCTCGTCGCGCGCCGCGCCGACGGCGTCGCAGAAGGCGCCGGCGTCCTCGGTGGCCTCGGCGCGCCAGAAGGGGTCGTCGAGCCAGTCGCGGGCCTCGGCGAAGCGGTAGACGTGCTCGGTGATGGCGATCTCCGACACCGCGCGCGACTCGGCGCGCCGGACGTAGCGTGCGATCCAGGCCGTGGAGAGGTGGCCCCCGTCGGCGTCCCACCGGGGGGCCGCCGCCGCGCGCGCGCCGACGCCGTCCGGCTGGAGATGCATGTGGTAGTCGGTCAGCACGGCACGCAACCCTACCCGCGCCCTCGGATCGCGAGGAGCGCCTCGGCCACGGCCACGTCGGAGGGCGTGGTCACCTTCGGATTGGGTGCGCGCGAGGCGATCAGGCGCACGCGTCCCCCCCACGCCTCGACCAGCGACGCGCAGTCGGTCGCGGTGGCGAGCGCGCCCGCCGCCGCGGCGGCCTCGACCGCCTCTCCGAGCGCCCCGGCGTGGAACGCCTGGGGCGTCTGGGCCGCCCAGAGGCCCTCGCGCGCGACCGTCCCGTCGATCAGCCCGTCGCCGTCGCCGCGCTTGAGGGTGTCCACGACCGGCGCCGCCACGATCGCCCCATCGACGCCCTCGAGCCCGGCGAGCACGGCGGCGAAGAGGGAGGCGTCCGCCAACGGCCGCGCGGCGTCGTGCACCACGACCCGACGCGCCCCGGCGGCGGCCCGGAGCCCTTCGCGGACCGACTCGGCCCGGCTCGGGCCGCCGCCCAGGACGCGGACCGGCGCACCCGGTCCGGAGACGAGCGCCCGCACGGGCTCCTCTCGTCCGGGCGGCGCGACCACGAGCACCTCGTCGATGCCGGGAACGACCCGCACGACGTCGAGTGCCCAGAGCAGCATGGGCCGCCCGGCCAGCGGCATGAGAGCCTTGGGGACGTCTCCGCCCATCCGGGTTCCGGCGCCGGCGGCGACGATGATGGCGATCGTGGGCATGGGCAATTCCTCGGGGGCGCGGCACGCCCGGTGAGGGAGACGGGGGCGGACGCCGAATGATGTCAGGACCGATGGACCACGCATCTCCGACAGATCCGGCGCGCACGCCGCGCCTACCCGACCGCGCCCGCTGGTTGTGCTCGCTCTCCCCGCAGGAGCGCGACGCCCTCGGGGAGATGACGCTGCGCGAGGTGGACGAGCGCTTCGCGCGCTGGCGCGAGGAGGAGGACCTGCTCGAGGAGGAGGCCGCGGCGTGAGCCTCCACGTCGGCACCTCGGGCTGGGCCTACAAGGAGTGGAAGCCCGCCTTCTACCCCGACGGGCTCCCGCAGGACCGCTTCCTCGCCCATTACGCCTCCGTGCTCGGCGCCTGCGAGATCAACGCGACCCACTACCGCCTCCAGTCCGAGAGCGCCGTCGCCCGCTGGGCCGATGCGACGCCGCCGGGCTTCCGCTTCGCGGCCAAGGCGCACCGCCGGCTCACGCACGCCCGCGCGCTGCCGCCGGCCGAGGGCGGCGACGTCTTCCTGGAGCGCTTCCTCGAGTCGCTGATCCCGCTGGGCGACCGGCTCGGCGCGGTGCTGCTGCAGTTCCCGCCCACGCGCAAGCGCGACGACGGCGTGCTCTCCGACCTGCTCTCGTGCCTCCCGCGCGGGCTACCCGTGGCCCTGGAGTTCCGCCACGACTCCTGGGACGACCCCGTCGTCGGCGACCGCGTCGCGGCGCACGGGGGCACGCTCTGCGTCTCCGACCGCCAGGGGGCCGTGCTGGACCGCCTACCCGACGGCCCGCTCGCCTACGTGCGCCTGCGCGGGGACGCCTACACGCCCGAGTCGCGTGCCGCCTGGCTCGACCTGCTGCAGCGCGAGGCCGCCGAGCGCCCGGTCTACGTCTTCGCCAAGCACGAGGGCGTGCCGGCCGGGGATCCCTTCGCCGGCGTCGGCCTGGCCCAATGGCTCATGGAGGCCGACGGGCGGTAGGTCAACCGGGGTCGATCGGCGTCCTCCAGGCGATACGCGGGCCGTCGGCGTCGAGGCGCATGACCGCGAGGTGGTTGTTCGAGGCGGTGGCGTAGGCCGCTCCGGCGGCCGTCTCGACGACGGCTGCCAGCCCTTCGACGTGCAGGGCCTCGCCGAGAGCGCGCCCCTCCACCGGGTCGAGGCGGACGATCCGCTGCTCGCGGGGCTCCGCCCGCCAACCGGGGTTCCGGCGGATCACCGCCGCGGAGAGCCGCTCTCCGGTGCGCGGATCGAGGAGGACGGGGGCGCCGCGCCCGGAGACCACGATCGCGCCCGGGGCGGCCTCGACGCGCACCGCCGAGGGGAAGCGGACGACGCGCCCGGTGGTCCCGTCGGGGCGGAGCGCGATCACGCGCCGGCCGGTCGCGACCCAGGTGCGCCCGCCCGCCGTCGCGAGGGTGGGATGTGAGCCGCGCGGGGTCCATGACACCCGCACCGGCCGCCCTTCACGTCCCGGCACCAGCGCCGCCCCGGAGCCCCACGCGACCCACACGCCCTGCGGCGCCGCGCTCACGTCGGTGATCTCCTCGAGGCCGGAGGGCGTGCGCCGCGTCACCTGACGGGTCCACGCGATCGCCCCGTCGTCGGGGTCGACCCGCGTCAGGCGCGTGCCCTGCGCCACCCAGACCGCCTGCGAGGTCGGGTCGACCGCCGGCGTACAGCAGCAGTTGCACCCGGTGGAGACCTCGTCCGAGCAGCCCGCCAGCACGGCGACCAGAGCGGCGGCGGAGACCAGGACGGCGGTGCGTGGCGGGAGGGCCTGCATCCGCCTGGCGCCGGGCTGCTAGCGGGCCGAGCGGTCGGGCGCGCCCGGCATCCTGGTGAAGATCATCTTGCCCGAGGGGCTCTGGAGGACGCTCGTGACCTCGACGGTGACCTCGCGGCCGACGGCCGAGCGCCCACCCTCCACCACGATCATGGTGCCGTCGGGCAGGTACGCCACGCCCTGGTCGTACTCGCGGCCCTCACGGACCACCTTCACCAGCAGGGGCTCGCCGGGGAGCACCGCCGGCTTCAGGGCGTTCGCCAGCTCGTTGACGTTCAGCACCTCGACGCCCTGGATCTGGGCGACGGTGTTCAGGTTGTAGTCGGTGGTGACGATCGACGCGCCCACCTCCTGCGCCATCCGCACGAGCTTGGCGTCCACCCCCTCCAGCCCGGGGTACTCGCCGCCCTCGCGCACCGAGAAGCCGCCGTTGGCCAGCGACTTCAACTCGGCCACGATCTCGAGACCGCGGCGGCCGCGGGCGCGCTTGAGCCCGTCGGCCGAGTCGGCGACCCGCTGGAGCTCGTCGAGCACGAAGTCCGGGACGACGATCGCCCCCGAGAGGAAGCGCGTCTTCATCACGTCCACCAGGCGGCCGTCGATGATCGCGCTGGTGTCGATCAGGCGGGTCGCGCCGCCCGGCGAGACCGCCCGCGGGCGGATGCCGACGAGCCGCAGGATGTCGAGGTGCTTGCGCGCCGCGACCCGGCTGAAGACGTAGGCCACCACCAGCACGACCGGCAGCAGCAGGTAGGGGCCGATGATCGGCAGCTGCGCGACGGCGACACCGGCGAGCGCCGCCGCCACGAGCCCGACCACCAGGCCGAGGGCGCCGACCATCAGCTCACCGGCCGAGCGCCGGTCGGCCGCCCGGTCGATCGCCCGCACGCGGTTGCGCAGCAGGCGCCCGAACAGGCCGCCCAGCAGGAGGCCCGCGAGGGCTCCGACGACGGTGATCGCCGCCCAGGCGGCGTACCGCCAGGGCGACGAGAACCATTCGCCGAGGGGGAGGGAGGCGCCCGCCTGGTAGGCGCCGAGCCCACCGAGCAGTGCGAGGACGACGCGGCTGACGATGATCAGCATCGTGCCGCCCCGGATGCCCGACTGGCGAGCAGTGCCCCCGTCATTCCTCCGAACCCTTCCCGTCGTCCTGTTCTCCGAGCCCCCTTGCTGAACGCTAGCCGTTCGCCCCTCTAGTGTCCCCGTTCAGAAGTCCAGCGGCAATTCCCGGCTGCATCGCGTCGCGAGTCGCTCGGGAGTTGCTCGCCGGCTTCTGAATCGGAGCGCTAGTCGACCAGCGCCTCCGCGCCGACGGCGCTCTCCGCCTCGTCGGTCGATCGGTTCTCGCCGATGTCGCCCAGGAGGTTGTCGAGGAAGTCGATCGCCTCCTGCTCCTCCATGTCACGGGCGTACATCAGCTCGCTGGCGAGGATCTTCTTGGCCCGGCCGAACATCTGCTTCTCGCCGGTCGAGAGCCCCTTGTCCAGGTCCCTGATCGACAGGTTGCGGACGACCTCGGCCAGCTCGAAGATGTCGCCGGTCTTGATCTTGTCCCGGTTGTGCTTGAAGCGCCGGTTCCAGTTCTTGGGCATCTGCGTGCCGTCGTCGCGGAGCACGGCGAGCACCTCGTCCACCGTCTCCTCGCCGATGACCTTGCGCAGACCCGCCGCCTCGGCGTTCTCGCAGGGGACCATGACGGTCATGTCGTTGTAGAGGATCTGAATGGTGAGGTACTCGCGCTTCTGCCCGAGGATCTCCTTCAGCTCCTTCTTGATGATGTTCCCGGCACCGTGGTGCGGGTACACGACCTTGTCTCCGACCTCGTACAACCGTCCCCCCTCGCTCGTGGTTGGCAGGATCGTCTCGTCGTCGTCCGTCATCGTGGCCTCGTCGCTCATCGTGCGAATGCCGCCTCCAGGGCCTCCCGGACCCCGGGTACGGCGTGGACGTTCGCCGGACTGGGCGCACCCGACTCGCCGCCCGCCTCGGGCGGCGGCGTGATCGCGACGTCCATGCCGTGCGCGGCCGCGGCGGCGAGCCGGCGGGCGGTGTGCCCGCCGAGGCGCACGGCGCCGGTCAGCCCGAGCTCCCCGAATGCGGCCGTGCCGGCCACGAGCGGGATGCCCCGGTGCGCGCTGGTGATCGCGAGCGCCATCGCCAGGTCGGCCGCGGGATCGAGTGCCCGCGCGCCACCGGCGACGCTCACGAAGACGTCCGCGTCGCCGAGCCGCACGCCTGCGTGGCGCGACAGCACGGCGATCACCTGTGCCAGCCGCGTGCGATCGACGCCGATCGCGACCCGTCGCGGCGGGACGATCTCGGTGGGTCCGACCAGCGCCTGCACCTCGACGAGCACCGACCGCGTGCCCTCGATCGCCGGGAACACGCACGAGCCGATGCGCTCGCCGGCCTCGGCCAGGTAGAGGCGCGTGGGGTCCTCGACGCAGATCAGCCCGGCGGGCCGCATCTCGAAGAGGCCCGTCTCGTTGGTCGAGCCGAAGCGGTTCTTCGTGGCGCGCAGCACGCGGTGCGCGCGCAGGTCGTCGCCCTCGAAGGAGAGGACACAGTCGACGAGGTGCTCGAGCGTCCGCGGGCCGGCGAGCGTGCCGTCCTTGGTCACCTGACCGACCAGCACGATGGTGACCCCGCGCTCCTTGGCGGCGCGCATCAGCTCGACCGTCGCGTGGCGTACCTGGTTGGGGGCGCCCGGCACGCCCTCGATGGCGTCCGAGTGGAGCGTCTGCACCGAGTCGATCGCGCAGACGGTCGGCGTGTGGGCGTCGATCGCCGCGAGCACCGACTCGAGCCGTGTCTCGGCGAGCACCTGTACCGGCCCGCAATCGGCCTCGAGGCGCTCCGAGCGCCCGCGCACCTGGATCGGCGACTCCTCACCGGTCACGAGCATCGCCCGACCGCCCGCGGCGACGTTGGCCAGGGCCTGGAGCACCAGCGTGCTCTTGCCGATGCCGGGCTCCCCGCCGAGCAGCACGAGCGAGCCGGGCACCAGGCCGCCCCCGAGCACACGATCGAGCTCGACGATCCCCGTCGTCATGCGGTCGGGCGTCTCATCGGTGATCTCGTCCAGCCGCGTGACGGCGGGCACGGCACCGAGAGCCCTCTGGCGCGCGGCGGGCGCGGCCTCCTCGGCCACGGTCCCCCACTCGCCGCAGGTCGGACAGCGACCGACCCACCGTGGGGCCTGCGCTCCGCAGGCCCCACAGCTGTACGACACTCGTGCACGCGACGCCGTCGCGCGAGGTCCCCGCGCGGGGATTACGACTCGCTCGGGCCGGCGGGCGACTCCTCGGCGACCGGCCCCGCGGCGGCGCCCACGGTCTCGGGCTCCGGCTCGGGTGCGGTCTCCTGGATGTCGAGCTTCATCTCGTCGCCGTCCCGGTCGATGGTGACGATCCCGTTCTCCGGGAAGCCGCCGGACAGGAGCCGGTCGGAGAGCGGGTCTTCGATCAGGCGCTGGATCGCGCGGCGCAGCGGCCGGGCGCCCATCGTCGGGTCGTAGCCCTGCTCGACCAGGAGATCCTTCGCATCGTCGGTGAGGCGGAGCGCCATCCCGTGCTCCTTCATCTGCGTCTGCAGGCGCACCAGGAGCAGATCGACGATCTCGGTGATCTCCTCCTTGGTGAGCTTGTGGAACACGATGATCTCGTCGATCCGGTTGATCAGCTCCGGGCGGAAGACCCGCTTGAGCTCACCCATGATCCGCGACTTCATGTCGTCGTAGGAGATCCCCGACTCGTCGGACACCGAGAACCCGAGCGGCGTGTTGCGCGAGATCGTGGCGGCGCCGATGTTGGAGGTCATGATCAGGATGGCGTTGCGGAAGTCGACCGAGCGCCCCTGGGCGTCGGTCAGGTGCCCGTCCTCCAGGATCTGGAGGAGGATGTTGAACACCTCGGGGTGGGCCTTCTCGACCTCGTCGAGCAGGATCACCGAGTACGGCTTGCGACGGACCTGCTCGGTGAGCTGACCGCCCTCGTCGTATCCGATGTAGCCCGGGGGCGAGCCGACCAGGCGCGACACCGCGTGCTTCTCCATGTACTCGGACATGTCCACCTGGATGAGCGCGCTCTCGTCGCCGAACAGGAACTCGGCGAGCGTGCGGGCGAGCTCGGTCTTCCCGACGCCCGAGGGGCCGAGGAAGATGAACGAGCCGGAGGGCCGCTTGGGGTCCTTGATGCCGGCACGGGCGCGGCGGATCGCGCGAGAGACGGCCTTGATGGCCTGCTCCTGCCCGATGACGCGCTTGTGCAGCTCGTCCTCCATGCGCAGCAGCTTCTGCGTCTCGGCCTCGGTGAGCTTGAACACCGGGATGCCGGTCCACATCGAGACGATGTCGGCGATCTCCTCCTCGCCGATGGAGGCCCGCGGGCCGCCCTCGTCGCTCTTCCACTGCTCCTCGAGCTCGCGCTTCTTGTTCGTGAGGCGCCGCTCCTTGTCGCGGAGGTTGGCGGCCTTCTCGAACTCCTGCGCCTCGATGGCCGCTTCCTTCTCCTTGCGGACCTGGTCGATCTCCTCCTCGAGCTCGCGGTAGGTCGGCGGTGCGGTCATGGTGCGGATCCGCATGCGCGACGACGCCTCGTCGATGAGGTCGATGGCCTTGTCCGGCAGGAACCGGTCGGCGATGTAGCGGTCGGCGAGGTTGGCCGCGGCCGCGAGGGCCTCGTCGGTGATCGTGACCCGGTGGTGGGCCTCGTACCGGTCGCGGAGGCCGCGCAGGATCTGCTCGGTCTCCTCCTGGCTCGGCTCGTTGACCTGGATCTTCTGGAAGCGGCGCTCCAGGGCGGAGTCGCGCTCGAGGTACTTGCGGTACTCGTCGAGCGTGGTCGCGCCCACGGTCTGCAGCTCGCCGCGTGCGAGGGCCGGCTTCAGGATGGAGGCCGCGTCGATCGCGCCCTAGATTGTGCAGCTCGTCGATGAACAGGATGATGTCGCCGCGCTGGGTGATCTCCTTCATCACCTTCTTCAGGCGCTCCTCGAACTCGCCGCGGTACTTCGACCCGGCCACGAGGGCCGCGAGGTCGAGGGTGTAGATCTGCTTGTTGCGCAGCAGCTCCGGCACCTCGTTGCTCGCGATGCGCTGGGCGAGGCCCTCGATGACGGCCGTCTTGCCCACGCCGGGCTCCCCGATCAGGACCGGGTTGTTCTTGGTGCGCCGCGAGAGGATCTGCATGACCCGCTCGATCTCGGTGGCGCGACCCACCACGGGGTCGAGCTTGCCCTCGGCGGCCAGCTTGGTGAGGTTGCGGCCGAACTGGTCGAGGAGCTTGCTCGACTTCTTGTCGCCGCTCTGGCCGCCGCCGCTCGCCTGGCCCTGCTGGCGCCGGCCGGGGCCGGACAGCATGCGGATGATCTCGTTGCGGATCTTCTCCGAGTCGGCGTCGAAGTCGGCGAGGATCCGGGCGGCGACGCCCTCGTTCTCGCGGACGAGGCCGAGCAGGATGTGCTCCGTGCCGATGTAGTTGTGACCCAGCGACAGGGCCTCGCGCAGCGCCAGCTCGAGGACCTTCTTGGCCCGCGGCGTGAACGGGATCTGGCCGGAGGTGACCTCCTCGCCGGACCCGACGATGCGGATGACCTGGGCGCGGACCTCCTCGACGGTGATCTCGAGGCCCTCCAGCACGCGCGCTGCCAGACCCTCCTCCTCGCGGAGCAGGCCCAGCAGGATGTGCTCGGTCCCGATGTAGTTGTGCTTGAGGGTGCGCGCCTCCTCCTGGGCGAGGACGACGACCTGCCTGGCGCGCTCAGTGAACCGTTCGAACATCGGGATTCCCCTTCCTGCTCACCCGAGCCCGGAGACGCGAAAACCGCGCCGGCGGCATACGACGGGCGTTGAAGAGTGCGGGACGTCGAGGATGGAACGCCGCGGGCACCGTCTGATGACGGTCGTCCACGGCGGCGAGCAAGGTCCGGCGGTTACCCGACGGATGGCCATTCTAGCACGGCCCCCCTCTGCGCCCCCCGGATCGGAGGACGCCGAGGACCAGCTCAGAATGGCTGTTCCGAGCGGCGATCTCGCCCCCCGTTCGGTGAGATCGCACGTGGTTCGCGACCCCCCGGCGGACGGGGTGGACCGGCATCGGCGGGAGTGCCTCATCGCCGCATGATGACCCGCGCCCCGGACGGCTGGCGCCGGTCCGGGGCGGGTACGGCCTACGGGTTGTTGACCCGGCGGTCCTGGTCGGGGTACACGAGCAGGCCCATCGTGCGGGCGCGCTTCACCGCGGTCGCGACGAGCGACTGCTGGCGGCGGGAGAGCCCCGTGATGCGGCGGGAGCGGATCTTGCCGCGCTCGCTGACGAACCGCCGGAGCGACGGGTAGTTCTTCCAGTCGATCTCTTCCGACGCGAGCTGGGGGCGCCGCTTGCGCTGGGCGGGGGCTCCGCCCTTGCGTCCCTTGGTCTTCGATCGCGCTCGGCCTCTGGGCTTTGCCATCCGCTCCTCGTGTGTTCGGACCTACAACGGCGAGGGACTATAGCGAACAGTCCCCCGCCGTCGGACCGGGCCGCTCAGCGCGTGATGAGCGACCGCGCGCCACGGACCCGGCGGCGCATGTAGCGCTTGCCGAGCTTCCAGGTGACGACGCCCAGCCCTGCGTACAGGGTCTTCCTCATGAGGCCTCCCTCCCGGTGCGGCGCGGCCTACTTGCGGATCGCGTCCTTGACGTCGTCCAGGGCGTCACGGGCCTTCTCGCCGGCCTGCTTCAGCTTGCCGCCGGTCTGGTCCTGACGGCCCTCGTCCTTCTGATCCTCATCGCCCCGGAGCGCGCCCGCGGCCTCCTTGAGCTTGCCCTTGTTCTCCTGGGCCTTCCCTGACTCGGCCATGTCGCTCCCTCTCGTCGGTTGCCCAGGAGTGGTTCCCCCGGGGTACCTCCGGGAAACGGGCCCGTCAGCTCCTCATGGCGGGGAAGAGGATGACCTCGCGGATCGTGTGGCGGTCGGTGAGCAGCATCACGAGACGGTCGATACCGAGACCGAGGCCGCCGGTGGGAGGCATGCCGTGCTCGAGTGCGGCGAGGAACTCCTCGTCCATCGGCTGCGCCTCGTCGTCGCCCGCCGCCCGGTCGGCGGCGGCCATCGCGAAGCGCTCACGCTGGTCGTCGGGGTCGTTGAGCTCGGTGAACGCGTTGCCGATCTCCATGCCCCCGGCGAAGGCCTCGAAGCGCTCCACGATGGCCGGATCGTCCGGGTGGCGCTTGGCGAAGGGAGAGAGCTCGAGCGGGTAGTCGTAGAGGATCGTCGGCTGGATCAGGGTCGGCTCGAGCGTCTGGGACAGCAGGCCGTCCACGAGCTTCGGCCACGGGATGCCGTCGGGCGCGTCGAGCCCCGCGGCGCGCATCGCCGCGCGCAGGCCCGCCTCGTCCGTGTGCACGCGGACGTCCACCCCGCTCGCCTGGAGGAGCCCCTCGCGGAAGTCGAGGCGGCGCCACGGGGGCGCGAGCTCGATCTCGTCGCCCTTCCAGGTGACCGTCGTCGAGCCGGTCGCCTCGCGGGCCGCGGTCGAGACCATCTGCTCGAGCATCTCCATCACCGCGCGGTAGTCGGCGAAGGCCTCGTAGGTCTCGACCATCGTGAACTCGGGGTTGTGCTTGTGGCTGACGCCCTCGTTGCGGAAGTCCTTGCCGAGCTCGTACACCTTCTCGAGTCCGCCGACGATGCAGCGCTTGAGGTAGAGCTCGGTCGCGATCCGCAGGTAGAGGTCGCGGTCGAGGGCGTTGTGGTGGGTCGTGAACGGCCGGGCCGCGGCGCCCCCGTAGATCGGCTGCAGGGTGGGCGTCTCGACCTCCACGAAGCCGCGGTCGTCGAGGAAGCGCCGCACCGAGGCGATCGCGCGCGAGCGGGTGATGAAGGCGCCCCGCGCATCCGGGTCGGACATCAGCTCGAGGTAGCGCTGGCGGAAGCGCGTCTCGGGGTCCTTCAGGCCGGCGTGCTTGTCGGGCGGCGGGCGCAGCGACTTGGCGAGCAGCACGGCCTCGTCCACCGCGACGCTCAGCTCGCCGCGACGCGTGCGCGTGACCGGGCCCGCGACGCCGAGGATGTCGCCGAGGTCGAGGTCGAGGAGCGCGGCCATCGCATCCTCACCGAGGCGGTCGATGCTCGCCCAGAGCTGTATGCGGCCGCTGCGGTCGTCGAGGTCGAGGAACGCCACCTTTCCCTGGCCGCGGCGCGCCGCCAGCCGGCCCGCGATGCGGACGACCTCGGTGCCGGTCTCGCCGGACTCCAGGGCCTCGTGCGCCGCCCGCACCGTCGCGATCTCGCTCCTGCCCGGGAAGCGGTGCGGGAACGGGTCGACACCGGCGTCGCGGAGCGCACGCGCCTTGGCGCGCCGCTCCGCGATCAGTGCCTCGAGCCCACCCTCCGGAGCGGCCGGGTCAGCCGTGGTGCTCACCGGCCTGGATGTCGACGATCTGGTACACGAGCGCGCCCTTGGGCGCCGGGATCGTGACCTTCTCGCCCTTCTTCTTGCCGAGCAGGGCCTTGCCGACCGGGCTCTCGTTGGAGAGGCGCTGGTTCTTGGGGTCGGCCTCCGCGGAGCCCACGATGGAGTACTCGCGGACGGCCTTGCTCTTGGTGTCCTTCAGCGTGACCCGCGCCCCGATGCTCACGACGTCGGTCGACAGGTGCTCGGTGTCGACCACGCGCGCGTTGCGGAGCTTCTGCTCGAGGGACTGGATCCGGTAGAAGAGCTGCGCCTGCTCGTTCTTGGCGTCGTCGTACTCCGAGTTCTCGGAGATGTCGCCGAACTCGCGCGCCTCCTTGATCCGCTCGGCCACCTCACGACGCTTGGTGGTCGTGAGGTACTCGATCTCCTCGGTGAGCTTCGCGTAGCCCTCTTCCGTCAGGATCACTTCGCGGTCCATCGGGTGGGTCTCCTTCGGTTTTAGGCGCTATCGCCCCGTGAGGCGGCGCGAAACGTAGCTCCGCGGCCGGATGTAATCAAGCCGCCGCGGAAGCGGCGGCAAGCGTGCGGAGGCGCGAGAGCGCGGCGTCTGTCGTCGGTGCGGTGAGCAGCTCGGAGAGTACGGACGACCCGACGTCGTGGCCCGCCAGGTACCACGGATAGAACTTGCGCATGTACCCCGTGGCGCGCGAGTCGCCGATCGCCAGTCGCGCGTCGCCGGCGAAGAGGGCGATCTCCTCCACCACCTCCGGCAGCTCCGGGCGGGGCCGGCGGACGCCGCTCAGGATCTCGCCGAAGGCCCACGGGTTACCCAGGGCGGCGCGCCCCACCGCGATCGCGGCGCACCCGGTGTCCTCGAGTACGCGGCGCGCGTCGTCGGGGGTCGCGATGTCGCCGCTGGCGATGACCGGGATGCCCACGGCGGCGACCACCTCGGCCGTGATGCGGTGGTCGGCCGTGCCGCCGTACTCCTCCGCGGCGGCACGCGGGTGCAGGCACAGCGCCGCGGCGCCGGCGGCCTCGAAACGGCGGGCCGTCTCGACGGGCGCCGAGGTGCTCGGGGTGAGCCCGCGGCGCATCTTGACGGTGACCGGCACGCTCACCGCCCGGACCATCTCCTCGACGATGTGGGCGGCGGCGACCGGGTCGGCGAGCAGCGCCGCGCCGGCGCCCGTCTTGCAGATCTTGTTGACGGGGCAGCCCATGTTGATGTCGATCAGGTCGGCGCCCGCGGCCTCGACCGCGAGGGCGGCCTCGACCATGGCGCCGGGATCGGCGCCGAAGATCTGCACGCCCACCGGGTGCTCGTCGGGCATGATCGTGAGCATCCCGAGCGTCTTGCGGTTGGCGTACCGGATGCCGAAGCTCGCGATCATCTCGGAGACCGCGAGCCCGGCGCCGTGGCGGCGCGACTGGCGGCGGAAGGCCCAGTTGGCGATGCCCGCCAGGGGGGGCTGCACGAGGCGGTTGGAGATCTCGAGCCCCCCGATCGCGAAGGGCTCGGCCACGGGCCAGCGCGCGGGCGGCGCGGCCTGCGTCTCCTCCACGGAGGCGCGCTCGGCGAGCACGGTGCGCATGCGCTTCCTCATCGCACCTCCCCCGTCGTCTCGACCCGCTGGGAGTTCAGCTCGTGCACCAGGCGCAGCCCCTCCAGTGTGAGCAGCGGGTGGTTCTCGTCGATCTGCTCCGACAGCGGGCAGACCAGCGTCGCGAGGCCGCCGGTGGCGAGCACCGTCGTGCCCGGGCCGAGCTCGTCCTTCATGCGCTCCACCACGCCATCGACCATCGCGACGGTGCCGAAGACCACCCCCGAGCGCATGCTCTCGACGGTCGACTTCCCGATCGCCCGCGCGGGCGCGACCAGGTCGATCTTCACCAGACGGGCCGCGCGCGCGGTGAGGGCGTCCAGGGAGGTCTCGATGCCCGGGGCGATCGCGCCCCCGAGGTACTCGCCGGTCTCGGAGATGGCGTCGAAGGTCGTCGCCGTGCCGAAGTCGACCACGATGCAGGGGCCGCCGCAGCGCCGGAAGGCGGCGACCGCGTTGACGAGGCGGTCGGCGCCGAGCTCGCGCGGGTTGTCGATCGCCAGCGAGATGCCGGTGCGGACGCCGGGGCCGATCAGCAGGGCCTCGCGCTGGAGGTACTTGACCGCCAGCGACTGGTACTCGGTGGAGAGCTGGGGCACGACCGAGGCGACCACCATCTCGTCGAGCTCCCCGAGGCTGCCGCCGCGCAGGCGCAGGATCTGGTCGTGATGGGCGGCCAGCTCGTCGGCCGTGGCACCGCGCTCGGTCGAGATCCGCCACTCCTGGAGGAGGTCGTCACCGTGGTAGACGCCGGCCTGGGTCTGGGTGTTCCCCACGTCGATCGCGAGGAGCATGGTCACTCCGCCGCGTCGCCCGGCTCCACCGCGTCCGGCGTCCGCAGGATCTCCACCGTCACGTCCTGGGTCGTGTAGATCTCGACCTTCGGGATGATGCGGGTCGGGCGGTTCTTGTCCCACACCCAGACGTCCTCCATCGTGATGTGGAAGAACGGGTAGGACGCCTGCGGCATGAAGTCGCGCTGGAACTGGTTGCAGAGGTACGTCGCCTCCTGCGTCAGCACGCAGAACCGGAAGAGCGGGAAGACGTCGGCGTACTCGCGCTTCAGCCTCAGCTCGAGCTCGGCGTCGTACTCCTCGAGCTCATCGGTGTGGGACATGCCGGTGCTCCTCAGGGCTCGGACGGCTGCCGATCATATCTCAGCGTGAATCCGGGGGATTCGCGCTAGGCAAGCCGCTCGGCGGGCTGATCCCGGGGGTCGATCGCCGCTTCCAGATCGGTGAGGCGGCGCCCGTCGGGGAGGGCCAGGGCGGGGTCGAGGTCGAGCAGCGGCAGCAGGGCGAAGCGGCGCTCGGCGAGGCGCGGGTGCGGGATGTCGAGCTGGTCGTCGTGCCACTCGCCCCCCTCCCACAGCAGCAGGTCGCAGTCGATCGCCCGCGGGCCGAAGCGCATGCCGCCGGGGTCGCGACCGAGGTCGCGCTCGATCTCCTTCACCTCCGCCAGCAGCTGCCGGGGCTGCAGGGTGGTCTCCAGGCGGGCGGCCGCGTTGAGGAAGACCGGCTGGTCGAGCACCTCGCGCGGGGCGGTCTCGAACCGGTGGCTGACCGCCTCGACCGTGCCGAGGCGCCCCAGCCGGGCGACCGCCGCGTCGATCGCCGCCGGCCGGTCGCCCAGGTTGGCCCCGAGCCCGATCCAGTAGCGCACTAGGGGGCGGACCTGCGCAGGGTGACGGCGCTCTCGGTCACCGTGTGCGGGATCGCGACGTGGGGCTTTCGCACCGTCACCCGCACCTCGGCGGCGTGCGGCTCGGCGAGAGCCCGGTCGGCGATCATGCCCGCCAGGCGCTCCAGCAGAGCGACGGGGGGGCCGCCCACGATGGCCGCGACGTCGTCGGCGAGGGTCGCGTAGTCGACCGTCGCGTCCAGGGCGTCCGAGCGGCTCGCATCCGAGTGGACGAGCGTGATCTCGATGTCGACGACGAAGCGCTGGCCGAGCTCGGTCTCGGGGGCGTACACGCCGTGGCGGCCGAACACCTCGAGCCCGGTCAGCATCACGGCGAGGTGGTCTCCGGTCACGCCGCCTCCCCGGCCTCGCGCACGGCGGTCCAGACGCGGAGCGCGTCGACCGTCTCGCGCACGTCGTGCACGCGCAGCACCGCCGCCCCGCGGGCCACGGCGGCGATGCCCGCGGCCACCGAGGCGGGCATGCGCTCGTCCACGGCGCGCCCGAGCAGCTTCTCGAACATGCTCTTGCGCGAGACGCCGATCAGCACCGGGCGCCCGAGCGACGCCAGCTCGCCCACCCCGGCGAGGAGTGCGAGGTTGTGGTCGAGCGTCTTGCCGAAGCCGATGCCCGGGTCGAGGATCACCCGCTCCTCGGGCACGCCGGCGGCGACGGCCGCCTCGAGGCGCTCGGCGAGCGCGTCGCGGACCTCGCCGACGACGTCGCCGTAGCGGGGGTCGCTCTGCATCGTGCTCGGGGCACCGCGCATGTGGACCAGGCACAGCGCGGCGCCGCGGTCGGCCACCAGCGGCAGCAGATCCGGGTCGCCGCGCCCGGCCGTGACGTCGTTCACCAGCACCGCCCCCGCATCGAGGGCGGCCTCGGCCACCGGCGCCAGCGACGTGTCGATCGAGAGCGCGATCGAGGGCGGCGCATCACGCAGCGCCCGCAGGACCCCGTCGAGGCGGACGAGTTGCTCGGAGGCGCCGACGGGTTCGGAGCCCGGCCGCGTGCTCTCGGCGCCGACGTCGCAGATCGCCGCCCCGTCGCGCTCCATCGCCGCGAGGCGCTCCATCGCCG
>LNEQ01000088.1 GCA_001464995.1 Actinobacteria bacterium Ga0077541 | reverse complement strand
GCGGCGGCGAACGCCCCCTCATCGACCGGCGCTCCCTGGATCTGGATGCGCTCGGGCCAGTCGGTGACGTGCGGCGACAGGTAGGCGCCGACGCGCAGCCCCTCCCCGGACAGCGCCGCGGCCGCCAGCCGCGTCGTCGACGACTTGCCGTTGGTGCCGACCACGTGCTCGGGGCCGCCGAGGGCGGCGAGCAGCGCGGCCATCCGCTCCAGCCCGAAGCGCATGCCGAGGATCTCGAGCTCGGCGATCCAGCGCCGCGCCTCCCCCACCGTCATCGCGGCTCCGATCCGGGTCAGCCCAGGGCGGCGATGCGTGCGGCGAGCGCCTCGCGCTCGGCCTCGTAGCGCACGGCCTTCTCGCGTTCGGCGTCCACGAGGTGGGCGGGGGCCCTCTCGACGAACCGGGTGTCGGCCAGCTTGCGGCGCGCGCGCTCGGCCTCGCCGGTGGCCGTCGCGAGCTCGTCGGCCAGGCGCGCGCGCTCGACCTCCGGATCGACGTCCTGCGCCGTCGTGCCGAGCAGGATGGAGCGGCCGTCGGCGAGCAGGGTCGCCACCAGCGTGGGCACGGCCTCGGCGGGCGCCTCGGTCACGGCGTCGAGCGCGGCGACCGACGGGTGCGGGGCGGGCGACATCAGCAGCGGGGTGCGCGGGGGCAGGTTGCGCGAGGACCGGTACGCGCGCAGCGCCGTGACGACCTCCTGCACCTGCGCCATCTCGGCCTCGGCCGCCTCGTCGCGCGGGCCCGGGGGCCGGGGCGGCGCGTGGGTGGCCATCAGCCCGCGGGCGCCGGGGGTGCGCGACCAGCACTCCTCGGTGACGAAGGGCAGCATCGGATGGGCGAGCGCGAGCAGCTGCTCGAGCGCGTCGCCGGCGCCTTCAGCAGCTCCAGGTACCAGTCGCAGTAGTCGTCGAAGACCAGGTGGTAGACCAGGTCGGCCAGCTGCGAGAGCTGGAAGCCCTCGACGTGCGCGCGCGACTGCTCGATGGCGGCGGCGATGCGCGAGGCGATCCAGCGGTCGGCGAGCGAGCAGGGGGGCGGCGTGTCGAGCCCCGCCCGGCCGCCGCGGTCGACCACCAGCCGGGCGGCGTTCCACAGCTTGGTGACCAGCTGGCGCCCCTGGTCGATGCGGTCGGCGCTGAAGCGCACGTCCTGGGTGCTCGACATCATCATCATCCCGAAGCGCAGGGCGTCGGCCCCGGCGGTCTCGATCAGGTCCATCGGGTCGACGCCGGTGCCGAGCGACTTGCTCATGCGCCGCCCGTCGGCCGCCTGCACGACCGAGTGGATGTAGACCTCCGAGAAGGGCTCGCGCCCGGTGTACTCGAGCCCCATCATCACCATGCGGGCCACCCACAGGAAGATGATGTCGCGCGCCGTGGAGAGGACCTGCGTCGGATAGAACTTGGCCAGGTCGGGCGTCTGCCCGGGCCAGCCGAGCGTGGCGAAGGGCCACAGCGCCGAGCTGAACCAGGTGTCGAGCACGTCCTCGTCGCGGATCCAGCCCTCGCCCTCGGGGGCGGTCCTGCCGACGTACACCTCGTCATCGCGGTACCAGACCGGGAGCTGGTGGCCCCACCACAGCTGGCGCGACACGCACCACGGACGGATCTCGCGCATCCAGTTGAGGTAGACCTCGCCCCACTTGGCCGGGGTGAAGCGCACCCGGCCCTCCTCCACCGCGGCGATGGCGGGCTGGGCGAGGCGGGTCATGTCGCAGAACCACTGCAGCGACACCAGCGGCTCCACCCGGGCGCCGGAGCGCTGGGAGAAGGGCACGGTGTGGGTGTAGGGCTCCTCGGCGCGGATCAGGCCCTGCGCGCGCAGGTCGGCGACGACGGCCGCCTGGCACTCGGCGGGCGTGAGGCCGGCGTAGGCCTCCCCCGCCGCGGCCGTCATGCGGCCGTCCTCGCCGATCACGTTGATCGCCTCGAGGCCGTGGCGGCGCCCGATCTCGAAGTCGTTGGCGTCGTGGGCGGGCGTGACCTTCAGCGCGCCGGTGCCGAAGTCGACCTGCACGTAGTCGTCGCCGACGACCGGTATCTCGCGGCCGACCAGCGGCAGGGTCACCGTGCGGCCGATCAGGTCGCGGTAGCGCTCATCGGAGGGGTTCACCGCCACCGCGGTGTCTCCGAGCATCGTCTCGGGCCGTACCGTGGCGACCACGATCTCCCCGGTGCCGTCGCTCAGCGGATAGGCGATCGAGACCAGGGTGTCGGTGGCCTCGCGCTCCTCGACCTCGAGGTCGGAGATCGCCGAGCCGAGGCCCGGGTCCCAGTTGACCATGTACCGGTCGCGGTAGATGTGGCCCTTCTCGTACAGGTCCACGAAGACGTGCAGCACCGCGTCGGCGTAGGCGGCGTCCATCGTGAAGCGCTCGCGCTCGTAGTCGAGCGTGCAGCCCAGGCGGCGCAACTGGCCGATGATCGTGCCGCCCGAGTGGTCCTTCCACTCCCAGACCCGGCGCACGAACTCCTCGCGGCCGAGCTCCCTGCGGCTGATGCCCTCGGCGGCGAGGGCCTTCTCGACCACCGCCTGGGTGGCGATGCCGGCGTGGTCGGTGCCGCAGATCCACATCGTCTCGTCGCCCGCCATGCGGCGGGTGCGGATCAGGAGGTCCTGGATCGTGTTGTTCAGCGCGTGGCCGATGTGCAGCGCGCCCGTGATGTTGGGCGGCGGTATCGCGATCGCGTAGCCGGGCGCGTCGCTGCCGGGGTCGGCATGGCCGACCCCGGCCTCCTGCCAGGCCCGGGTCCAGCGCGGCTCGACCTCGGAGGGGTCGAACCGGCCGGCGGGCTTCACCACGGGCTCACCCACCGGAAGAGGCTATGCGGACTCCCCGCCCGCCTCGGCGGCCCTCTCGGGCGCCTCGGTGACGAGGGTCGGCGGCAGGCCCTTCTCGATGGTCTCCTTCGTCACCACGCACTTGCGCACGTCCTCGCGCGAGGGGAGCTCGAACATGACGTTGAGGAGGGCCGCCTCCATGATCGAGCGCAGGCCGCGGGCGCCGGTCTCGCGCTCGAGGGCCTTGTCGGCGATCGCGTTGAGCGAGTCGTCGGCGAAGACCAGGTCGACCTCGTCGAACTGGAAGAACCGCCGGTACTGGCGCACCAGCGCGTTCTTGGGCTCGGTCAGGATCTGCACGAGGTCGTCGCGCGAGAGCTGGTGGACCGCCGAGATCACCGGCAGGCGCCCGATGAACTCGGGGATCAGCCCGTAGTTCATGAGGTCCTCGGGGAGCACCTCGCTGAAGGCGTCGTGCGGGTCGTGGTCGTGGCGGCTGTGCACCTCGGCCGCGAAGCCCACGCCCTTGTGGCCGGTGCGCCGCTCGATGATCTTCTCGAGGTTCGCGAACGCCCCGCCGCAGATGAACAACACGTTGGTGGTGTCGATCGTGAGGAACTCCTGGTGGGGGTGCTTGCGACCCCCCTGCGGCGGCACCGAGGCGACGGTGCCCTCCAGGATCTTCAGCAGCGCCTGCTGCACGCCCTCACCCGACACGTCGCGCGTGATCGACGGGTTGTCGGCCTTGCGGGCGATCTTGTCCACCTCGTCGATGTAGATGATCCCGGTCTCGGCCTTCTTCACGTCGAAGTCGGCGGCCTGGATCAGCTTGAGGAGGATGTTCTCGACGTCCTCGCCCACGTAGCCGGCCTCGGTGAGCGCCGTGGCGTCGGCGATCGCGAAGGGCACGTTGAGGATGCGCGCGAGGGTCTGCGCCAGCAGCGTCTTGCCGCAACCGGTGGGACCGAGCAGCAGGATGTTGCTCTTCTGCAGCTCGATGTCGGAGTCGCCGGCCGACATCATGTTGACGCGCTTGTAGTGGTTGTAGACGGCGACGGCCAGCGTGCGCTTGGCCTCCTCCTGCCCCACCACGTAGTCGTTGAGGACGTCGTAGATCTCGCGCGGGCGCGGGAGCGACTCGGGATCGAAGGTGACCGGGGTGGTCAGCTCCTCATCGATGATCTCGTTGCAGAGGTCGATGCACTCGTCGCAGATGTAGACGCCGGGCCCGGCGATCAGCTTCTTGACCTGGCGCTGCGACTTGCCGCAGAAGCTGCAGAGGAGCTGCTCGTTGGTCTCGGGTGACTTGGGCATCAGTGCCTCGGGAGCCGGTTAGTGGCTCTCGATGACCCGGTCGACGATGCCGTACTCCTGCGCCTCCGGGGCGCTCATGAAGTAGTCGCGCTCGGTGTCCTTGGCCACCTTCTCGATCGGCTGGCCCGTGTGCTTGGCGATGATCTCGTCGAGCCGGGTGCGCAGGTCGATGATCTCGCGGGCGTGGATCTCGATGTCGGTCGCCTGACCGGAGAAGCCGCTGGAGACCTGGTGGATCAGGATCTTGGCGTTCGGCAGCGCCATGCGCTTGCCGGGAGCGCCGCCCGAGAGCAGCAGGGCGCCCATGCTCATCGCGATGCCGACGCAGATCGTCGAGACGTCCGGCTTGATGAACTGCATCGTGTCGTAGATCGCGAGGCCCGCGTAGACCGAGCCGCCGGGCGAGTTGATGTAGAGCGAGATGTCCTTGTCGGGGTCCTCGCTCTCCAGGTGGAGCAGCTGGGCCACGATCAGGTTGGCGATCTGGTCGTCCACCGGCGTGCCGAGGAACACGATCCGCTCGTTGAGCAGTCGCGAGTAGATGTCGAACGATCGCTCGCCGCGCGAGGTCTGCTCGACGACCATGGGGATCAAAGGGCTCATGCGAGGGGCTCCGTTCCGGTGGTGCTGGTCATCGCGGGTCGCCGGGCGTCCACAGCTTCCCCGCGGCGGCCGGCTTCCCTTCCGTGTCGTCGGGCGTCGCGGCCTTGTCCGCGACCTTCTTGCGGTCGTCCTCGGGCGTCCAGAGGCGCTCGCGCGCCTCGGCCTGCGCCATCGGGATCGCGGTGACCCCGGCCGTGAGGTGGTCGACGGCCTTGCGCAGGCGCATGTCCTGGCGGAGGGCGTCCCAGCCACCGTGCTCGCGCAGCTCGTGCATCAGGCGGTCGGCGGCGCGGCCGGAGGCCTCGGCGTCCTGACGGACCTGCTCCTCCATCTCCTCGTCGGTGACCTCGATGGCCTCCGACTCGGCGACCGCCTCGACGACGAGCTCGCGCTTGACGGCCATCTCGGCGTCGGGGCGCAGCTCCTCGATGACCTGCTCGATGGTGCGCCCCGTGGCGGCGATGTAGTCCTCGAACGAGACGTTCTCGGGCAGCTGCTGCGCGGTCTGCTGGAGGATGCTGCCGATGCGCCGGTCGGTCATGACCTGCGGCACATCCACGGTCGAGCGCTCGGAGACGGCGTCGATCACCATGCGGCGGAAGAGCTCGTCCACCCGCTCGGAGGCGACGGCCTCGAGCCGGCTGGTGATGTCGGCGGTCAGCTCCTCGAGCGTGTCGAACTCCGAGACCGCGAGGGCCAGGTCGTCGTCGAGGGGCGGGAGCACCTTCTCCTGCACGCCCTTGAGGGTGACCGTGTACTCGATGGACTTGCCCTGCAGCTCGGGGCGGCTGTCGGTGGCCGCGTAACCGACCGGGAAGGTGACCGTCTCGCCCGGGCTCATGCCCAGCAGGCGCTGGTCGAACTCGGGCAGGAGGCGTCCCCCGCCCAGCTCGACCGCGTAGTCGCGGGCGCTGGCCTGCCGGACGGCCTTGCCGTTGAGCGTGCCGTCGAAGTCGATGATGACGAAGTCGCCCTTGCCGGCGGCGCGCTCGACCGGGACCAGCGACGCCGCGCGCTCGCGCAGCGACTGCAGCTGGGCGTCGAGCGCCCCCTCGGGCAGCTCGACCTCGGCCTTGCCGATCTCCAGGCCCGACCAGTCGCCGAGCGTCGCCTTGGGGCGCACCTGGACCGTGGCGGTGAAGGTGAGGTCGCCCTCGTCGGGCACCGACTCGAGGTCGAGGTCGGGCTCGTCGATCGGGACGATGCCGGTCTCGGTGACGGCCTCCGAGTACCAGTCGCCGAGCGCCCCGCGGAGCATCTCCTGCACCACGGCGTCGTGGCCGACGCGCTGCACGATGACCTCGGCGGGCGCCTTGCCGGGCCGGAAGCCGGGGACGCGGACCTCGCGGCCAAGCCGGCGGATGGCCCGCTCCATGCGGCGCTGGACCTCGTCCTCCGGCACCGCCACGTCGAGGCGGACCTTGTTCTCTTCCAGCGATGTGACTTCTGCGGTCAGCGTCATGTTCTCTCCCGCGTCACCGCGGTTGGATGTATGCGGGTGAGAGGACTCGAACCTCCACGGGTTGCCCCACTAGGACCTAAACCTAGCGCGTATACCGGTTTCGCCACACCCGCCCGATACCCGGCGCCCGAGGGGTGAACGATGGGATTCGAACCCACGACCGCCTGGACCACAACCAGGAGCTCTACCAGCTGAGCTACGTCCACCGCGTTGCAGACCATCGGCCTGCCCGGCCATCATAGCGTCTTTTCCCGGGACGCCCTCCGGGGCGGATGCGAAGATCGACCGGCCCGCCCGTCCCCGCCGAGGGAGGTTCCGTGAAGGACAGCCTGGCGCCCGGCCTCACCCATGAGTTGCGGTTCGTGATCCCCGTCACCAAGACCGTGCCCCACCTCTACCCGGAGTCGCCGGAGTTCTCGGCCATGCCCGAGGTCTTCGCCACCGGGTTCATGGTGGGCCTGGTGGAGTGGGCGTGCCTCGAGGCGATCGCCCCCCACCTGGAGGAGGGCGAGATGTCGCTCGGGACCCGCGTGGATCTCAGTCACGATGCGGCGACTCCGCCGGGGATGGAGGTCGTGGCGCGGGTGCGGCTGGAGCGCGTCGAGGGGCGCCGCCTGACCTTCTCGGCGCACGCGGCGGACGCCCGCGACACCATCTGCTCGGGCACGCACGAGCGCTTCGTCGTCGACCGCGAGCGCTTCGTGGCGGGGGTCGACCGCAAGGCCGGCTGACCCCCGGCGCCGGGAGCGCTGGTAGGGTCGCCCACACCCTGAACCAGCGTATCTCTTACCATCACCCCGCAACGGAGGTGCCCCCGTTGCCCAGAACCATTCGTCCGTCGCTGGCCGCCGCCCTCGGGGCGCTCCTGCTGGCGGTCACGCTCTTCGCCGTCGCGGCCCCCACGGCGCTCGGCGCCCCGGCGCCCTTCGCGCTGCGCTACACGGCCAACGCCCCCGGCGACGTCGCGATCGTCGGCAACACGGTGCTGACCTGCCCGGCCACGGCCGGGGCGTGCGCGGGAGTGCAGGCCGGGGGTATCGGCCAGAACAACAGCTTCGGCATGCGGTTCGTCGACGTGGACGCCGATCCGGCGACCTTCAACTCCAGCTCGGCGCAGCTCGACCTGCCGCCGGGCGCATCCGTGCTGTTCGCGGGCCTCTACTGGGGCGGGCGGACCGCCGCGGGCGGCGCCCCCGGCGCCGCGGGCGCGCCCGACTCGGGCGCCATCGCACGCGTGGGGATGGCCGCTCCCGGCTCGGTGATCGGCACCACCACCGACAACGGGGCCAACTACCAGGCGTTCGCCGACGTGACGGCGCGCGTGCAGGCCGGCGGCGCCGGCAGCTACGCCGTCTCGAACGTGCAGGTCGGCCGGGGCACCAACACCTGGGGCGGCTGGGCGCTGGTGGTGGCCTACCGCGACCCGGTCGCGCCGCTGCGCAACCTGTCGGTGTTCGACGGCTACCAGTTCGTGAGCCGCAGCAACCCCTCGGTCACCATCCCGGTGAGCGGGTTCCTGGCCCCGCCGTCCGGCCCGGTGCGGGCGCGGCTGGGCGTGGTCGCCTACGACGGCGACCGCGGATCGCCCGGCTCCCAGTTCGTCGGCGACAGCATGAGCCTCAACGGGACCCTGATCAGCGATGCGCTGAACCCCGCCAACGACGTCTTCAACAGCTCCATCACCCGCACCGCGGCGGCGCTCACGGCCAAGTCGCCGAACTACGGCAACCAGCTCGGCTTCGACGCCGACGTCTTCGACGTGGACGGCCTGGTGCCCAACAGCGCCACCTCGGCGTCCATCGCCCTCACGACCGGCGGCGAGAGCTACAACCCGGGCGTCGTCACGACGGCGTTCGACCTGTTCGCCCCCACGCTGGCCTCGCAGAAGTCGGTGACCGACCTCGACGGCGGCCAGGTGGAGCCCGGAGACGTGCTCGAGTACACCGTCTCCCTCACCAACACCGGCCTCGACGCGGCCGCCGGGGTGCGGCTCACCGACCCGATCCCCGCCGGGACGGTCTACGAGCCGGGCTCGCTGGCCATCCTGAGCGGCCCGGGCACCGGCCCCGCCACCGACCCGGCCGGCGACGACCTGGGCGAGGGCAGCCGCCTCGGGGTGGGTGCCAGCGCAACCGCGGGCGGGCGGCTCGAGATCGGCGCCTCCACCTCGGTGCGCTTCCGGGTCCGCGTCGCCCCGAGCACGCCCGCCGGCACGGTGATCCCGAACGCGGCGACGACCGACTTCGCCGGCGCCACGAGCGGGAATCCCTACACCGACACGACGGCCCCGGTGAGCGTGACGGTGGTCGGCGCCCCGGTGCTCTCGGCCACCAAGACCGCCACGCTCGCGGTGGACGCCGACGGCAACGGCGCCACGAGCGCCGGCGACACCCTCGCCTACACCGTCGTGGTGACGAACTCGGGCAACCAGGCCTCGGTCGACACGGTGCTCGCCGACACGCTCGACCCGCTGACGCAGCTGGTGACCGGGTCGGTGACGACCACGCAGGGCACGGTGGCGAGCGGCAACTCCGCCGGGCAGACCGCCCTGCGGGTGGAGCTCGGCACGCTGGCGCCCGGCGCGTTTCCGCGCACGGGTGACCGAACTGCCGCCCGGCACGACGCAGATCCGCAACCAGGCCGTGGTGAGCGCCACCGGCGTCCCGCCGGTCTCCACCGACGATCCGGTGACGGTGACGCCGGGCGACCCGACCGTCGTGGCCGTGGCCGACACCCCGACGAGGGCCCGCCTCGGCATCGACCTGCGCGGGCCGGCGGTGTCGCGCGCCAACCGGCCGGTGACCTACTGCGCGACGGTCACCAACCGCGGCCGCGTCACGGCCCGTACCGTGACGACCCGGGTGCCGATCCCCGCGGGGACCACGCTCGTGTCGGTGCCGCGCGGCGCCCGGCTGAGCGGTGGCGCGCTCACCTGGACGACCCCGACGCTGGCGCGCGGGGCGCGGCGCACCGTCTGCTTCACGGTGAGGCTGCTCGGCGTCAACAACACGGTGCGCCG
>LNEQ01000087.1 GCA_001464995.1 Actinobacteria bacterium Ga0077541 | reverse complement strand
CGATCGCGAAGTACGAGTGGGACCTGAACGGCGACGGCACGTTCGAGACGAGCACGGCCGCCGTGCCGCGCGTCACCACGACCTTCACGGCGATCGGCCCCGCGACGGTCGGCCTGCGGGTCACCGACGGCGACGGCGCCACCGACCAGTCCACCCTCCGCGTCCAGGTCGCCGCGACCCCGCCGGCCACGATCGACTCGCTCGGCCCGCGCCTGCGTCCCCTCGCCCGCGCCCTCCGGATGTCGGCCGCCGGCCGCGTCCCCGTCCGCGTCGCCTGCCCCGCCTCCGAGCAGCTCTGCATCGTGGCCATCCAGGTCCGCGGCACCAGGGGCGCGCTCGCCGGCCGTCCGCTCGGCTCCGCCCGCGCCCGGCTGCAGGGCGGCGTCCGGGTCACCATCCCGGTGACGATGTCGAAGAAGGCCCGGAAGTCGATCGCCCGCGGCGCCGTGGCGGCCCGCGTCGTCCTCACCGCCACCGACGGCTCCGGCAACCGCGCCGCCACCCGCACCGCCGTCACGATCCGCAAGTAGCCCCCACGGGCCACGGCCCGCCACGACGCTCCACCCAGCGGCCGGGATCCCCCGGCCGCTGGCGCGCGATGCCAGTGGATCGCCATTGCCCCGGTGTGCTGTGATCGTCCCGTGTCCACTCCCGATGCCCTCCAGGTCGCCGCCAGGACGCCGGGCACCACCCGGCGGCTGATCGAGGTCGCCGCCGTGGTGGCGGAGCAGATCGCCCCTACGCAGCTCGTAGTCGTGGGAGGACTCGCGGTGGCGGCATGGACCAGCGTGGAGGCAACCGACATCGACGTGCTCATGCCCCAGACCATCGAGGTCGTGGGGAGGCTCGAGGGCCTGGGCCTGGTTCGATCCGCAGGGGAGCGGCACTGGCACCTACCGGGAACCCGGATCTCGCTCGAGGCACCGGCGAGCTGCATCATCGAGGGGGAGGTGGCCATCCCGATCCTCTCGCCGAGCGGCCTGCCCTTGGACGTCCTCTCCCCGGCGGATCTGCTCGCCTGGAGGCTCGAGGAGTTCATCGCGACCGGTCATCCGGAGGTGGCGGACCAGATGATCCTGCTTCGGGCGTCTGATCTGTTCGATGCCACCCAGTTCGTCAGACGGGCGGAGATGAAGCTGATCGACCGGGCCATTCCACTTCTGGATCATCTCGTCGATACCTGGCCTGAAGGGTCCGCTTCGGACGACCTCCAGGCGATCTCCCTCGAAATGAGGAAGGTTTGTTACCCTCGCACTGATGCGTGAGCCGATTCCATACGAAGAGCTCGAAGCCCGGCAGGCGGCGAGCGCCAAGCGTGCCGCGGAGCTCGGGATTCGACCTGTCTCAGCTCGGGGTCGCGTCCGTGACCCCGAGAAGGCCGCATCGTTGAGGGCTGCGGGCGTCGCCGCCTCAAGTATCGGCCCGGTGGGTTCGAGGAGCTTCTTCACCGCTCGCTGACGGCCGGGTCGGCGAGGCTGGTCGGCCGAAGGCTCCCCGGCACCACGCGTCGCACCGTCGCGGGCACGCTCATCGTGGCGACGGTCCAGCGGCCCGCGGGCCGCGTCACGGCCGGTCGGGGACGCATGTCGCACTCCAGTGGCGGCCAGCTCCTTCGATGTTCACCGACAGGAAGCCGGTGCGGTATCGGGTGACCGACCCACGGCGCGGGCGTCGGTCAACCTCCGGAACGGCACCCCCGCGTGGGACTCGCCCCCGCCGAGGAGCCCTGGAGGTGCGCAGCTCGCTAGCGTGCCCTAGGTGAGCACCGCGCCCCCAACGATCCCCGGCCGCGGTGCTCCGATCGGCGCCGCCCCCGTCCGCGATCGCGCGACCTGGATCGTCTACGCCTCGCTCGCCATCTACGGCTACGCCCTCTACGGGCTCGGCCCGGCCCTCGACGCCCTCCGCGGGGAGCTGGAGATCAGCCGGGCGGCCATCGGGCTCGCGGGGAGCGCCTTCGCGGTGGGCGCCGTGGTCGCCGCCCTCGGCGCACCCCCGGTGCTGCTGCGGGTGGGCCACGGCACCATCCTCCGCACCGGCCTGCTCGGCCTCGGAGCGGGGACCGTGATGCTCGTCGTGGCCGGCCCCCTGCCGACCGTGATCGCGGCGACCTTCGTGATGGGGCTCGGGGGCACGGCCGTCCTGGTGGTGGTGCCGCTTGTGGTGGAGGCACGCCAGCCCGCGGCGCGCGCCGCGGCGCTGGCCGAGGCGAACATGGGGGCGGCGGCGGCGGGCGTGCTCGCCCCCGTTGCGGTGGGGGCGGCGATCCTGGCCGGCGCGGGATGGCGGGCGGCGGCTCTGCTGGTGCTCGCGGCGATCGCGGCGGTGATCCTCCTGGGGGCGGCCGGCGACTTCGACGGCCCGCTGCCGCGCGACGCGCGGCCCGCCGCCGCCGGGCCCCTCCCGCCCGCCTTCTGGCGCTGGTGGACGGTGATCGTCCTCGTCGTCGGGGTGGAGTTCTGCGTGGCCTTCTGGGCCACCGACTTCCTCCAGGAGGAGACGGGGATCAGCCGGGGCGCCGCGAGCGCGTCGCTCGGTCTGTTCGTCGGCGGGATGGCGGCCGGGCGCCTGATCGGCGGCCGGCTCGCGGTCGCCCGCGACCCGCGGCGGCTGCTGGTCGGCGCCCTCGGGCTCGCCGCGGCGGGCTTCGCTCTGTTCTGGTCCACCGGGGCGGCGGCCGTGAGCCTGGCGGGGCTCGCGGTGATCGGCCTCGGCGTCGCGATGCTCTTCCCGCTGTCGCTGACGTTCGCGATGGCCTCGGCTCCGGGGGTCTCCGAGAAGGCGAGCGCGCGCGCGTCGCTGGCCGGCGGCATCGCCGTGCTGCTGGCCCCCTATGCCCTCGCGACGCTGGCCGACGCGATCGGCGTGCGGGCCGGATTCCTGCTGGTGCCGGTGCTGATCGCCGTGGCCGTGGTGCTCGTGCTGCGCGGCAGCACCGACGCTCGCGCGAGCGTGGCACGCGTGGCATGATCGACCGCATGAGCCCCCCGTGATCCCGCCCGCCATCTGACGCACGGCGCCTCGCCCGGCGGGCGATCTGCTGGTCGGCGATCTCGGAGGCCGTGCCGCTCTATCCGGTGTACGCCCTGCTGTTCGCCGACAGCGGGCTCTCGGCCGCCCAGATCTCCGCGCTCTTCGTGCTGTGGTCGGCGGTCGGCATCGTCGCCGAGGTGCCCGGCGGCGTCTGGGCCGACCGGCACTCGCGCCGCAGCGCCATCGCCGCCGCCGGCGTGTTCCAGGCCGGCGCCTACGTCCTGTGGATCGCCTGGCCGACGTTCACCGGCTTCGCTCTCGGCTTCGCCGTCTGGAGCATCGGCGGGGCGCTGAGCTCGGGCAGCGAGGAGGCGCTGGTGCACGACGGTCTCGCCGCGTGCGGTCAGGAGCATCGCTACGCCTCCGTGATCGGGCGCATGGAGGCCGCGTCGCTCGCGGTCCAGGTGCCGCTCGCGCTGCTCGCGGGCGTCCTGTTCGAGGTGGGCGGCTACCCGCTGCTGGGGATCGCCAGCGTGCTGGTCTGCCTTTCGGCGGCCGTGCTCGCCACGCGACTGCCGGAGGCGCCGCGGCCGGTCGTGCCCGACGGTGAGGACGAGCCGGGGTTCCTCGAGACCATGCGCGCGGGGGTGGGCGAGGCGATCGGGTCGGCGCCGGTGCGGGCCGCCGCGCTCGCGGTGGCCGTCTTCTCCGGCTTCGACGCGATCGAGGAGTACTTCCCGCTTCTGGCCTCGGAGTGGGGCGTGCCGACCGGCGCTGTCCCTGCGGCGATGCTCGCGATCCCCCTCGCCGGAGCGGCCGGCGCGGTGCTGGCCGGCCGGGCCATGGGGCTCCGGGCGCGGGCTCTCACCCTGGCGATGCTCGTGGGCGCCGCCGCCCTCACGGCGGCGCTGGTGCTGGGGCGACCGGAGGGCCTGGCCGGCGTGACGCTCTTCTACGGCATCCACCGGCTGGTCATGGTGATCGCCGATGCCCGGCTGCAGGCGCGGATCGAGGGCGGCTCGAGGGCGACCGTCACCTCGGTGGCCTCGCTCGGCAGCGAGCTCGTCGCCATCGCCCTCTTCGTCGCATGGGCTCTCGGGGGCCTCGGCCTGGTGATCCTGATCGCGGTGGTGGCCGCGGTGACGCTCGGCCCCCGGCTCAGCCCTTCTTCGCCGTCCGCCGCTTCCCGAGGTAGAGGTCGGTGATCGTCCCCTCGGCGGCCTCGGCCGCGAAGCCGAGGGTCTCCGAGAGGGTCGGGTGGGGGTGGATCGTGAGGGCCAGATCCTCAGCGTCGGCCCCCATCTCGAGCGCGTGCACCGCCTCGGCGATCAGCTCGCCCGCGTTCAGGCCGACGATGCCGGCGCCGAGGATGCGGCGGCTCTCCGGGTCGACGATCAGCTTGGTGCGGCCCTCGCTCCGGTGCACCGACAGGGCGCGTCCCGAGGCCGCCCACGGGAAGGCCGCCACCTCGTGGGGCACGCCGTCGGCCTTCGCCTGCGTCTCGGTCAGGCCCATCCAGGCGACCTCGGGATCGGTGTAGGCGACCGAGGGGATGGCCCGCGGGTCGAAGGCCGATGTGCGCCCGGCGATCGCCTCGGCCGCGACCGCTCCCTGGTGGGTCGCCTTGTGGGCGAGCATCGGATCGCCGGTGACGTCGCCGATCGCGTGGATGTGGCCGGCGCTGGTGCGCATCTGGGCGTCCACCGCGATGACGCCGCGCTCGTCCACCTCGACGCCCGCCGCCGCCGCGTCGATCTCCCCTCCGCGCGCGCGCCGGCCGACGGCCACGAGGACCCGCTCGAACACGGCCGGCTCGGGCGCGCCGTCTCCCTCGAAGGTCGCGCGCAGGCCCTCCTCGGACGCTTCGACTGCGGCCACCCGGGTGCCGAGGTGGATCGCCTCGTACCGCTTCTCGATGCGCGCGCGCAGGGGCTTCACGAGATCGGGATCGCAGCCGGGGATGAGCTGGTCGAGCATCTCGACCACCGTGATCCTCGACCCGAGGGCGTCGTACACCGTCGCCATCTCGAGCCCGATGATGCCGCCGCCCACAACCAGAAGGCGGTCGGGCACGTCGGGGAGGGCGAGTGCGCCGGTCGAGTCGATCACGCGCGGGTCGTCGGGCATCGAGGGGATGCGGGCCGGCGCGGACCCCACGGCGATCACCGCGTTCGTGAACGCGATCGTCCGGGGCCCGTCCGGGGTCTCGACCGCCAGCTCGTTCGGAGAGGCGAAGCGGCCGGTGCCGCGCACCACCTCCACCGAGCGCTGCTTCGCCAGCCCGGCGAGGCCCTTGGTGAGGCGGGTGACCACGCCCTCGGTGGCGCTGCGCAGCGCGTCCAGGTCGACCGACGCCTCGCCGAACGTGATCCCGAGCTCGCGCGCCTCCTCGGCCTCCGACAGCACGCGGGCGGCGTGCAGCAGGGCCTTCGAGGGGATGCAGCCGACGTTCGTGCAGACGCCGCCCAGGCGCGAGTGGCTCTCGACCAGGACCGTGCGCAGCCCGAGATCCGCTGCCCGGAAGGCGGCCGTGTAGCCGCCCGGGCCCCCGCCGAGCACGACGAGGTCGACGCGGTCCTCCGCGCTCACAGGAGCATCTGCCGCGGGTCGCTCAGGAGGTGCGTGAGGTGGGTGGTGAAGCGCGCCGCCGCCGCGCCATCGATCACGCGGTGGTCGTAGGAGAGCGAGAGCGGCAGCATCAGCCGCGGCCGGAAGGCCGTGCCGTCCCACACCGGCTGCATCGACGAGCGCGAGACGCCGAGGATGGCCACCTCGGGCGCGTTGATGATCGGGGTGAAGGCGGTGCCGCCGATGCCGCCGAGGCTCGAGATCGTGAAGGTGCCGCCCTTCATCTGATCGGCCGTGATCGAGCCCTCGCGGGCCGCGGCCGACAGCGTCGTCAGCTCGCGGGCGATCTCCAGCAGGCCCTTGCGGTCGGCGTCGCGGATCACCGGCACCATCAGGCCGGCTTCGGTGTCCGCCGCGAACCCGATGTGGCAGTAGTCCTTGAGCACCAGCGCGTCGCCGTCGAGCGACGCGTTGAAATGGGGGAAGGAGCGCAGCGCCGCGGCGCAGGCCTTCACCAGCAGCGACACCATCGTCACCTTGACGCCCTCGGCCGCGTGCGCGGCGTTGACCTCCTTGCGGAAGGCCTCCAGGGCGGTGATGTCGGCCTCGTCGAACTGCGTGACGTGGGGGATCACCGCCCAGTTGCGCGCCAGGGCCGGGCCGGCGATGCGGGCGATGCGCGACAGCGGCTCGCGCGCGATCGGGCCGAAGGCGGCGAAGTCGACCTGGGGCCATGCCGGCAGCCCGGAAGGCGCCGCAGGCGCCTTCGCACCCGCCTTCGCCGGGGCGGCCGCGCCGCCGCCCTCGGCCGCCGCCGTCACGTCCTCGCGGGTGACGCGGCCCTTGTGGCCCGTGCCCGCGACCGCGGCGAGGTCGACTCCGAGCTCGCGGGCGAGCGCGCGCGTGCCGGGACCGGCGTAGACCGACGCGCCACGCCGTCCGTCACCGCCGGGCTCCGGTGAGGCCGGGGTGCGCTCCACCGGCGCCGCCTGGGTCTCCTCCTGCCCGGCGGCCGACGGGTCGGAGGTCGACCCCGCGTCGGGCTCCCCGCCGTCGTCATCGCCGGGCTCGTCGGCCGTCGTCTCCTCGGGCGCCCCGGCCCCGGCCTCGACGGTCGGCTCCGTCGTCTCGGCGTCCTCGTCCTCGGCGGCCGTCAGCGTCAGGATCAGATCGCCTTCGGAGACCTCGTCGCCCACCGAGACAGACATCTCGCCGATGACGCCGGCGGCCGGGGAGGGCACCTCCATGCTCGCCTTGTCCGACTCGAGCACGATGAGCGGGTCCTCCGCGGCGACGGTGTCGCCCGGGGAGACCAGCACCTCGATGACCGGCACGGCCTCGAAGTCGCCGATGTCGGGGACGCGTACCTCTGTCAGCGCTGCCACGGGGGTATGGCCTCCGGGTCGATGTCGTACCGGGTGATCGCCGCGGCCGCGATGGCCGGGTCGATGGCGCCCTCGCGCGCGAGCGCGGCGAGGGCCGAGGCGGTCACATGGTGGCGGTCCACCTCGAAGAACCTCCGCAGCTGCACGCGGTAGTCGCTGCGCCCGAAGCCGTCGGTGCCGAGCACCTCGTAGCGGCCGGGCACCCAGGCGCGGATGCCGTCGGCGAAGGCCCGCATGTAGTCCGTCGCCGCGATCACCGGGCCGCCGCCGTCGCCGAGCTGCTGCTCGACGTAGGACGCCCGCGGCTCCTCGGTGGGGTGGAGGCGGTTCCAGCGGTCGGCCTCGATCCCGTCACGGCGGAGCGCGGTGAAGCTGGTGACGCTCCAGACGTCCGCGTGGACGCCGTAGTCCTCGAGCAGCAGGTCGGCGGCCGCCATCACCTCGCGCAGGATCGCGCCCGAGCCCAGCAGCTGCACCCGCGGGCCCTTCGTGCGCGCGCCGGCCTCGCGGATCCGGTGCATGCCGCGCAGGATGCCCTTCTCGGCGCCCTCGGGCATCGCCGGGTGCGCGTAGTTCTCGTTGAGCAGGGTGAGGTAGTAGAAGACGTCGCGCTGGTCCTTGAGCATCCGGCGCAGGCCGTCCTGCACGATCACCGCGACCTCGTAGCCTTGGGGACGGTGGCGGCCATCAGGTGGCTGTGGCCGTCCTCGTGCTGGAGGCCCTCGCCGTTCAGCGTCGTGCGCCCGGACGTGCCGCCCAGCAGGAAACCGCGTGCCCGGCTGTCGCCGGCGGCCCAGATCAGGTCCCCGACGCGCTGGAAGCCGAACATCGAGTAGAAGATGAAGAAGGGGATCATCGCCACGCCGTGGTTGGCGTAGGACGTGCCGGCGGCGATCCACGACGACAGGGCGCCGGCCTCGGTGATGCCCTCCTGCAGGATCTGCCCCTTGCGGTCCTCGCGGTAGAACATCAGCTGCTCGGAGTCCTCCGGGCTGTAGAGCTGTCCCACCTGGCTGAAGATGCCCAGCTGGCGGAACATCCCCTCCATGCCGAACGTGCGCGACTCGTCGGCCACGATCGGCACGACGCGCGGGCCGATCGTCTTGTCGCGCAGGATCGTGCTCAGCGCCCGCACGAAGGCCATGGTCGTCGAGATCGTGCGCTCGCCGGAGCCCTTCAGGATCGCGTCGAACGCCGACAGGGGCGGCACGTCCATCGCCGGGGCGATCGGCACGCGCGCGGGCAGGCTGCCGCCGAGCGCCTCGCGGCGCTCGCGCAGGTAGACCATCTCCTTGGAGTCGGCCCGGGGCTTGTAGAACGCGGCCGCCTTGGCGTCGGCGTCGCTCAGGGGCACGTTGAAGCGGTCGCGGAAGGCCAGCAGCGCCTCCTCGTTCATCTTCTTCTGCTGGTGGCTGATCATCTGGCCCTCGCCGGCGCGGCCCATGCCGTAGCCCTTGATGGTCTTCGCCAGGATCACGGTGGGCTGGCCCTCGTGCCGCATGGCGGCGTGGTAGGCCGCATAGACCTTGCGGGGGCTGTGGCCGCCCCGGTTGAGCGCCCAGATCTGCGGATCGCTCATGTGGGCGACGCGCTCCTTCAGCTCCGGATAGGCACCGAAGAAGTGCTCGCGCACATAGGTCGCGTCGCGCGACTTGAAGGTCTGGTACTCGCCGTCGACCGCCTCGGTCATGCGCCGCTTCAGCAGGCCGTCGTCGTCGGCCTCGAGGAGCGGGTCCCAGTTCTCGCCCCAGATCACCTTGACCACGTTCCAGCCGGCGCCGCGGAAGTTGGTCTCGAGCTCCTGGATGATCTTCCCGTTGCCGCGCACCGGGCCGTCGAGGCGCTGCAGGTTGCAGTTGATGACGAACACCAGGTTGTCGAGCGTCTCCCGGCCGGCGAGGGAGATGGCGCCCATCGACTCGGGCTCGTCCATCTCGCCGTCGCCCATGAA
>LNEQ01000086.1 GCA_001464995.1 Actinobacteria bacterium Ga0077541 | reverse complement strand
AGTGCACTCGGTGTTTCGACGGCCATCCCCGGCGCAAGCCGGTGCCGTCAGATGCACATCGGCCCGACCAAGGGCCGATTTACCGCCCTGATCTCCCCGCGAGTGGGAGATCAGTGCGTCGACGCACGTCCTGGACGCGGCGCCCTGCGGACGCACAGGCGATCGTCCCCAGCAAAGGCGCCGAGACCACCCCGGAGCGCGGCGAGGCACCGAGACCACCCCGAAGCGCACACACGATCACGTGCCGCCACCCGCTCTGAGGAAGCGCTTCCCCGGACGCTCCGGACGCCCGTCCCGGCCGGCCGCCCTTCAAGGATCCCGGCCGGCCGCCGATAGGTGGATCAATGGCCCGGTTCAGATTCCGCCTCGAGCAGGTGCTCGACCACCGCACGCGGCGTGAGGACCTGATGAAGCAGGAGCTGGCGCGGGCCATGGCGGCGGTGGCGCTGCAGCAGGAGAAGGCCGTCACCGCCGAGCGGGCGGTCGAGTCGGCCCTCGCCGAGCTGCGGAGCCTGATGGACGGCAGCGTCGAGCTCGACCGGCTCCGTGCCGGCCACGACGCGCTCACCCTGATGCGCGCCCGCGCGGCGCACGAGCGCGCGACCGTCGAGAACCTCGCCGTCGTTGCCGACGAGCGGCGCGCCGACCTGGTGCGCGCCAGCCAGGAGCGCGAGGCGCTGACCCAGCTGCGGGCGACCGCCCTGGAGCGCCATCGCGTGGAGGGGCTGCGCCTGGAGGGCATCGAGCTCGACGAGCTGGCGATGCGCCGCGCCACCCGCCGCCCCGGTGTCGCCGCGTGATCGCGCGCCCGTGGCGCCCGGCTTCGGATTCCCCGCCCATCTGCCGATAGCAGGGGTGAGGTACCGCGGCTCCGCGACGGAGTCGTGACGAGCACCGACAAGGAGGGACGGTGTCGATGAGATGATCGATGCACAGCTCGGGCCGCCGGTTGCGGTCGCGAGCCGAGGAGGATCCGCCCCGACCGGGGGCGCCGACGGCGACTACGCCACGGCCAACCGGACGCCGGCGGATGACGGGAGGTTCACGGCCGCTCTCGAGAGCCGCCGGACGCCGCCCGACTCATCGGACGCGCGCACCGCAGACGCCCATACACACACGGACGCAGCCGGACCCCAGACCGGGGAGCTGCAGGAAGAGGCCGCCGCCGACGTCGGCGCCTCGCAGAAGGAGGCCGCAGCGGCGGGCATCGCCGCGGCGATCGCCGTCGCCGTGACCGCCGTCGTGCCGACGGTCGCCTCGGCGACCCCGCCGGCCGGCACTCTCGCCGGTCAGCAGATCGCCCAGGTCATCCAGGCGGCAGGACCCCCGCAGCCGATCGCCGGCCTCGTCCCGGCGCGCCTCGACGGGAACGGCGGGGTCATGCCCGCCACGGCGGCACCGGTCGCCGGCGCGCAGGTCCTGGCGGCGCCCCCGGCAGTCGCCGTCGGACAGGTGGCGGGCACGCAGGCGCCGGTCGCGACGACGACGCCCGCTGCCCAGGCTCCCGCCGTGCCGGCTCCGGCCGCCCCGGCGGCGCAGGCGCCCGCGACCACCCCGGCGAACGCCGCGGCGGCCACGGTCACGCTCACCATCTCCACCCCGGCGGTGGTCGATGCCGGCGACGGCACGGCGGCGCCGACCCAGCTGGTGGCCCCCCAGGCCACCACGCCCGCCGCGGAGGCGCTCAAGGGCCAGCCGGCCCTGCGTCCCCAGGTCTCGGAGGCCGCCTCGTCGGTGGTCGTCGCGACCCCGGAGCCGCCCGCCGGATCGGTCGGCCCCGCGCCGGCCACCGCGCCGGTCCAGAACGATCCGCTCGGCGGGATCGTCCGCTCGGGCGGCGGTCTCACCACGCCCCACGAGCTCGCCCGCGAGCTGGGCTCGCGCGTGCAGATGGCGGTGCGCGAGGGTGGCCGGGAGCTGGTGGTCCAGCTGCGGCCCGCCGATCTCGGGCACCTGACGATCCGGGTCACGATGACCGACGGGGTCATGCAGGCCGTCATCATCGCGGACCGGCCCGAGGCGGCACGGATGCTGCAGCAGTCCCTCGGCAACCTGGACGCCGCGCTCGGCGACCTGGGCTACTCGCTCGACAACCTCGACGTCGCCTACCAGGGGCAGGACCCGCGCGACGCGCGGGCCTCCTCGGGGGGTGGGGAAGAGGCCGTCACCGGCGAGGTGCTCGAGGCCGACGGAAGCCCGGCCGTGTCCGGAACCCCCACATCGTCCCGGGCGGGCACCTCCGCCGGGCTCGACCTCCTCGCATAGGGAGACGCCGATGCCGACCATTCCCACATCGTCAAGCGGGGCGTACACGCCCATCTCACCGCTACCGGCCCCGGCCGAGCAGACGGATCTGTTCTCGTCCGACGGCTTCCTGAAGATCCTCGCGAGCCAGATCAAGAGCCAGAACCCGCTCGAGCCGATGAAGGACACCGAGTTCATCGCCCAGATGGCGCAGTTCTCGCAGCTCGAGCAGATCACCAGCGTGGCGAAGGACATGAAGGCCCTCGCCATGAGCAGCCAGCTCTCCCAGGGCGCCTCGCTGATCGGCAAGAGCGTCACGTACACGCCGCAGGGGACCGACACCCCGGTCACCGGCACCGTCCAGGCGCTCAGCGTCACGGGTGACGGCCGCGGCATGAGCCTCGTCGTCGACGGCGTGTCCGTGGACGTCGCACTGATCACGAAGGTCGGCGCGTGAGCACCGACCGCCCGTCGATCGCGCCGCTCGGCCCGGTCACGGGTGCGGCCGCCACGAAGGCGCCCGCACGCGCGGGCTCTACGGCTGCGGCCGGGTTCGACCAGATCCTCACCAGCAAGCTGCAGTCGAACGAGGCCTCCGGCGCGCTGCGCTGGAGCGCCCACGCGGTGCAGCGGCTCTCACAGCGTGAGATCCCCATCACCCCCGAGGTGCAGCAGCGCCTCGAGGGGGCGGTGGACAAGCTGGCGGCGAAAGGCGGGCGCGAGAGCATCGTGCTCGTCGACCGGATGGCGTTCGTGGTGTCGGTGACCAACCGCACCGTGATCACCGCGGTCGATCAGGCAGGGATGCGTGACCAGGTGTTCACGAACATCGACAGCGCGGTCCTCAGCTAGCTCCGAGGCCGCTCCACGGATACCCACCGCCCGGGCTGGACCTCATGGAAGGGGGCCCGGGCGGTAACCCAGGGAAAGGAAACCCACACCACCATGATGCGCTCCATGTTCGCGGCCGTCTCCGGCCTCAGGAACCACCAGACCATGATGGACGTGCTCGCCTCCAACATCTCGAACGTCAACACGTTCGGGTACAAGTCGCAGCGCACGACCTTCAAGGACTCGCTCTACCAGAACCTGTCCGGCGCCGGCGCGCCGGTGCCCCCGAGCCTCGGCGGCACCAACCCGCGCCAGGTGGGCCTCGGGATGTCGCTCAACTCGATCGACACCCTCATGACGCAGGGCAACTCGCAGAGCACCGGCGTCGTCACGGACATGATGATCCAGGGCGACGGCTTCTTCCGGGTGGCCGCCCCGGGCGCCACCTTCGGCGGCGTCGGCGGCAACGACGTGACCGGCGGCGGCGAGCAGTACACCCGCGCCGGCAACTTCTCGTTCGACAGCCAGGGCTTCCTCGTGACCACCAAGGGCCAGTACGTCCTCGGCACGCTGGCGACCACCGGCAACGTCGGCCGCCTGCAGGTCGACCCGGCGACGACGGCGGCGATCAACGTCGATGCCGCAGGCGCCGTCTCGGCCGTCAGCGCCGCGGGCGTCACCACGGCCATCGGCACCGTCAGCCTGGCCAAGTTCGCCAACGCGCCGGGCCTCGAGCGCCTCGGCGACAACCTCTACCGCGCCTCCAACAACTCCGGAGCGGCCGTCAACGGCGCCCCGGGTGGCGCCGCCGGCCACGGCACCCTGGTGCCGGGCGCGCTCGAGATGAGCAACGTCGACCTGGCCCTCGAGTTCACCAACATGATCATCGCCCAGCGTGGCTTCCAGGCCAACTCGCGAGCCATCACCACCTCCGACGACATGCTCCAGGAGCTGGTGAACCTCAAGCGATAGGCGAGTGACCGCCGCGGCCTGACCCGCCGCTCAACCGGCGGGCCGGACGACCGATAAGCGGGGGGCGTACGAGGCCCCTCGCCGGTCCCGGCCCGCCCATCGCACCGGAGGATGACGTGATCACCCTGCATCGCCTGAACGGAGACGAGATGACGCTCAACGCGGATCTCATCCTCACCATCGAGGCCACTCCGGACACGCACATCATCATGATGGACCGGCGCCAGCTGCTGGTCCTCGAGAGCGTCGAGGAGGTCATCGACGCCGCCATCGAGTACCGGCGCCTCGTCGCCACCGGTGGGCACCTCGCCGCCGCCGCTCCCCTCACCACCTAGCGCGGGGGCCGGCTCCACATGTCTCCACTGATCGGCCTCATCGGCGCATGGGTCTTCATCATCGTCGGGATGCTCATGAAGGGCGGCTCGATCGCGGGCATCATCAGCCCGCCGGCCTTCCTGATGGTGGTCGGCGGCACCGCCTGCATCCTGATCGCCTCCTTCGGCATGAAGGAGACGATCTCGATGATCAAGCTGACCATGGGGTCGCTGAAGGAGCTCCCGGACAACCGCCCGGAGCTCATCCGCACCCTGGTCGGCTTCAGTGAGAAGGCCCGCCGCGAGGGCCTGCTGGTCCTCGAGGAGGACGCCAAGCAGGTGGAGGACCCGTTCCTCGGCAAGGGCATCCGGCTGGTGGTGGACGGCACCGACCCCGAGCTGGTCAAGGACATCCTGGAGACCGAGCTCGACGCCATGGACGAGCGCCACCACAAGAACCAGGACATGTTCAAGCAGGGCGGTGCCTTCGCGCCGACCATCGGCATCCTCGCCACCGTGCTCTCGCTGGTCGGCGTGCTCCAGCACCTCGACAAGCCCGACACCCTCGGCCCGTCGATCTCCGCGGCCTTCCTCGCCACCTTCTACGGCGTGGCCGCAGCCAACGTGATCTTCCTGCCGATCGCCAACGCCCTCAAGAAGAAGACCGCCCAGGAGGCCAGTGAGCGCCTGCTGGTGATCGAGGGCGTGCTCTCGATCCAGAGCGGCGACAATCCGCGCATCCTGGCCGAGAAGCTCTGGAGCTTCCTGCCGCCCGCCGACCGCGACGCGGACGGCGACGACGCGGGCGGCGAGTCGGCCGCGAAGGCCGCATAAGTGCCCCGCCCCGAAAGTGCTGTTGCACTCCGGCAGCCTGCGAATCATCGCGGATCCGGCGTCATCGCTCGACCCCATGGCTTCAGCCATGGGGATCTCCCTCTTCCTTGGCCCGCGGGATTCTCGGGGCCGGAAGCACAACGGACTTCCGGGGCGGAGCACTAGATGGCCAAGCGCAAGCAGCGGCACGAGGAGCACCCGGACGAGCGCTGGCTCATCACCTACGCCGACGTGCTCACCCTGATGTACGTGCTCTTCATGGTGCTGTTCTCGATCAGCGTCGTGAACACGAGCCGCTTCGAGCTGCTCAAGCAGAGCCTCACCGACGCCTTCAACAGCGGCCTCGCGGCCGGTGGCAGCAGCATCATCTCGAGCACGCCGGGCACCCCGTCGCCGGTCGTGGACACGCCCACCAGCAGGATCGCCCCGGAGGTGCCCTCGGTGGGCGGGGTCAGCATCTCCCAGGCCTCGCCCGGCCAGATCCTCGAGACCAGCCAGCTCGAGGCCGTCGAGAAGAAGATCGACGCCCAGCTCGCCAAGGAGGGGCTCGGTGGCAGGGTCTCGACCTCGGTCAACGAGCGCGGCCTCGCCGTGCGCCTGCGCACCGACGGGGTCCTCTTCGATCCCGGCGCCGCCACCCTGAGGTCCGAGGGCGCCCGCATCGTGGCCCCGATCGCCGCATCCCTGAAGGGTCTGCCGAACCCGGTCCGCGTCGAGGGCCACACCGACTCGACCCCGATCAACACCTCCCAGTTCCCCTCCAACTTCGCCCTCTCGGGGGTGCGCGCCGCGGCCGTGGTGGTCGCGATGCAGTCGGCGGGCATCCCCGCCTCGCGACTCCAGGTCGGAGGGTTCGGGGACACGCGTCCGGTTGCCGATAACGACAGCGAGGCGGGCCGGTCGGCCAACCGGCGCGTCGAGATCCTCGTCCTGCGGCTGCAGGGCTCCCCCAGCCAGTCCCCCGCCGACGCCCTGGGCGCCGGCTGACACCCACGGAAGGGCCTGCTCCATGAAGAAGATCCTGATGATCGCCGGACCGGTGCTGCTCGTGCTGGCGGTCGCGGCCAAGATGTTCCTCATGCCGGCGGCGCCGCCGCCCGACGAGAAGGCGCTCGCCAAGGAGCCCGGCCCGATCTACACGATGTCCGAGCCGTTCGTGGTCAACCTCTCCGACAGCTCCGGCACGCCCCACTTCGCCAAGGTCGGCGTGGCGCTCCGGTTCTCGATGCTCTCGGCGGCCGAGCTGCCGGCGGAAGCCCACAGCGGACCCGACCCCATCGTGATCGAGGCCGACCCCGAGCTGCGCGACATCGTCATCACCACCTTGCAGTCCTACTCGGCCTCGGAGCTCTCGCACTCCGAGGGCCGCGAGAAGGTGAAGAAGGAGATCGTCAAGGAGGTCAACAAGCACACCGACCTCAAGATCCTGGACGTCTACTACACCGAGTTCGCCGTCCAGTAGGGCCGCGCCACCCGGACGGAGCGCATCGCGATCGGGGTGCCGGGTCACGGCAGGACGCGGATCCGTGACCCGATCCGTCCCGTTCGCGGGGGTGGCTGGGCCCGGGCGCCCGCGCCCGCTGTGGCGTCCCGGCCGCGCCGACCGCCCGAGGCGATGGCGCTTCTCTACCATCTCGCCGGGGGAGTCGTCATGACGCGCGTGAGACGCCTGGGCCTCTTCGCTGGATCGCGCTCCTGGCGGCGCTCCCCGTCGCGACCGCGGGGGCGGGTGAGACCGTGTCCTCGCGCGAGGTGACGCTCGAGCAGCGGCTGCTCCCCCTCACTGGGGGCTGTCGGGTCGTCTGGTGGGTCGTCGTCGATGACCTCCCCGATGTCGCCCAGTACTCCGCGCTCCTCCGGCGGACGTTCCCGGGCCCGGCCGAGCGGACCGAGACGTTCGACAGGTACTCGCTGGCGAACATCTGGGCCGGCACCCCGTTCGACTACCCCGCCCCTGCCGGGAAGCTCCACAAGCAGGCGTTCCAGGCGTCGAGCACACTGCCCTGCGACCCCTCGCTCTTCCACGTCTGGAGCGTCGCTGCGCCTGCGGTCCGTCTCGCTCGGAACCCTGGTCGAGCCGGCCGTCGAGGCCGCCCTCCCATCGGCGGAGGCGGCGGGCCTGCGCCTCGAGCGCCGTATCGACGCCGTGCCCGAGGCGGTCGCCGACCCCGGCAGGATCGGCCAGCTGCTCGACAACCTCGTGGCGAACGCCGTGAGTTCACCCCTTCCGGGGAGCGGTGACCGTGTCGCTCTCGCACCGGCCCGGCTGCGCGCATCAGCGTGGCCGACACCGGTCCGGGGATCCCGGCCGACGAGCGCCCGATGCTCTTCGACCGCTTCTACCGGCGCCGCGCCGCGCAGGCGGACGGCGTGCCGGGCACGGGCCTCGGCCTCTCGATCGCCCGGGCAATCGCCGGGGGCCCCTACCGCACGCCCTCAGGCGCCGATGTGGGGGTCCGGCGAGAGCTCGATGCGGACGACCGTGCCGCCGTGCCCGCTGGAGATCGAGACGGCGTCGGTCAGCTGCCGTGTGATCCAGAGGCCCCGCCCGCGCTGTCCGTAGGGGGTGGGGGGGTGGGCGTTCCAGACGCGCTGGCGGTCGAAGCCGCTGCCCACGTCCGACACCTCGACCACGATCCGGCCGTCGACCCACGCCTCGACGCCGATGGGCGCCCGTCCGTGCTCCTGGGCGTTGGCGATGACCTCGTCGAGGGCGAGCACGAGGTCGCCCGCGCGCTCGGGGAAGCCGTGGCGCACGGCCAGGTCGCCGACGTCCGCGCGGACCCGCGCGATCTCGGCGGGGTCGCTGCCCAGCGCCGCCCTGTAACGCTCCGTGTCGTCCACCCCTGCCCTGCGCGTCGGTGTCCACCGGTCGTCGATCGGTCCTTCGCCCCGGGAGCGTAACGATCGGCGGCGCGCCGGGAACCCTCCGAACGTCGGGATCGGCGGCTCAACTATCCGGTGGCCGGGCCGATGACAGGGGCGTGCCGGAGGTTCTCTCCCAGAGCGAGATCGATGCGCTCCTCAACGCCATGTCGAGCGGCGATCTCGACGCTGCGACGATCCAGGAGGACCTCAGCGGCCCTCAGGTGAAGCCGTTCGACTTCCTGCGCCCGAGCAAGTTCTCGAAGGATCAGCTGCGCACGATCGAGCTCCTCCACGAGGTCTTCTGCCGCACGGTCCAGACGCAGCTCTCGGGCGCCCTGCGCGCGATGGTCGACGTCGAGGTGGTGAGCGCCGACCAGCTCAGCTACGGCGAGTTCGTCAACTCGATGCCGACTCCGAGCCTGATCACGATCGTCACCATGGAGCCCCTCGAGGGCAACGCGGTCATCGAGATAAGCCTCCCGCTCGTCTTCTCGATCATCGACCGCCTCGCGGGCGGCCCCGGCACCCAGCGCCCCAAGCCGCGCGAGCTGACCGAGATCGAGCACGCTCTGGTCCAGAACGTCACCGAGGTCCTCCTCGGCGGCTTCACCGAGGCCTGGTCGAGCGTCATCCCGGTGCGGCTGCGGCGCGTGGGCATCGAGATGAACCCCCAGTTCGCTCAGGTCGTCGCCCCCTCGGAGATGGTCGTGCTGATCACCTTCGAGGTGCGGATCGGCTCGGCCACCGGGACGGTGTCGCTCTGCGTCCCCTACATGGTGCTCGAGCCGGCCATGGACAAGCTCACGGCGCAGAGCTACTTCTCGAACCTCGCCGAGGCCTCCTCGCCCGAGATGCGCGAGGGCATCGCCGCGCAGCTCGACGGCGTGACGGTCCCGGTGACGGTCGAGCTCGGCAGCGCCGAGCTGAACGTCGGCGATCTCCTGGCCCTGGCGCCGGGCGACGTCATCCCCCTCTCGGTCGCGCCCGGCTCGGACGCGGTCGTGCGCGTCGGCCTGCGCGAGGCCTTCACCGCACAGCCCGGTACCCGCGGCCGACGCGCCGCCGTTCAGATCACCAGCGCGATCGAGGATCTCGAAAGGACGTTCGCATGAGCGGAGGCAGCCTCTCCCAGGAGGAGATCGATGCTCTGGTGAACGGCGGAGCCGTCGGCGAGCCCCCGGCGGAGGCCGAGGCCCCGGCCGACGAGGCCGTCCCCGGGGAGGTCGCCGAGGAGTCCGTCGCCGAGGCAGGGAATGAGCCCGCGCTCGAGGCCGATCCGGCTCCCGAGGCGGACGCCGAGCTCGTCGCGGAGGTCTCCGAGCCCGCCGGTGACATCGAGGGTCTGACCGACGTCGAGCGCGACACCGTCGGCGAGGTCGGCAACATCTGCATGTCGAGTGCCGCCACGGCCCTCAGCGCGCTCCTCCAGCGCCCGGTCCAGATCACCACGCCCGTGGTCGAGATGCTCACCGAGGATGAGGTGCGGGCCGAGTTCGCCGGCCCGGCCGTCCTCGTGATGATCGAGTACACCGAGGGTCTCTCGGGGCGCAACATCTTCATCCTCTCGACGCGCGACGCGTCGGTGGTCGCCGACCTGATGATGGGCGGCGAGGGCGCCGAGTCGGAGGAGATCGGCGAGCTCCACGCCTCCGCCGTCGGCGAGGCGATGAACCAGATGATGGGCAGTTCCGCCACGGCGATGGCCGAGATGGTGGGCTACCGCGTGGACATCTCCGCGCCGCACGTCGAGATGCTCGATCTCCGCGAGGAGGCGTTCGGCGGGAGCCTCGGCTTCGACGGCCCGCTGGTGCGCACCTCCTTCCAGCTGCAGGTCGGCGAGCTGCTCAACACGCGCCTCATGCAGCTGATGCCGATCGAGTTCGCCCGTGGCCTCGTCACCGCGCTCACGCCACAGCCCGCCGCCCCGCAGGCGGCGCAGCCCGCAGCCCCCGCGCCGGCACCGCCGGCACCGCCGGGAGTCCCGGCCGCGGCCGAGGACGACCGCCACCTGCACTCGGTGCCGGTTCCCGTGGCCCAGCCCGTCACGTTCCCGTCGCTCGACGACATGCCGGCCGTCCCGGGGGGCAGCGACATCAGCATGCTGCTCGACGTCCCCCTGCAGGTGACCGTGGAGCTCGGCCGCACGCAGATGCGCATCCGCGACGTCCTGGAGCTCGTGCCGGGCTCGATCGTGGAGCTCGACAAGCTCGCCGGAGGCCCGGTCGATGTGCTCGTCAACGGCAAGCAGATCGCCAAGGGCGAGGTCGTCGTGATCGACGAGGAGTTCGGCGTCCGCATCACCGACGTCGCCAGCCAGGCCAAGCGCCTGCGCGGCCTCGCCGCCGAGGGCGCCTGACCCACCGGCGGGTTCAAGTCCGCACGCCGGATTCCGATACCCCGAGCAGTCCCGCAGGCACGTCGCAGCACCGCAGCACCTGAACACCCGCGCCGGTCCGCCGGCGCGTCACCGCCATGGTCATCTCCTCACCGACCAGGCACGGATCGCCCTCCACCCCACGGCGCCGGATGCGCCCCTCGCCCCCGCGGACCGCCGCGGCGGGGTGGCCCCTGACCCTCGCCGTGGCCCTCCTGGCCCTCGTCCTCTCGGCGCTCCCCGCCCTGGCGCAGACCACCACGGCGCCCGCCGATCCCGAGAGCCTCCCCATCCCCGAGGGCTCCGCCACCCCGACCTCCCTGTCGGGCGGCGCGGGCGGCACGCTTTTGCGTCTCGGCCTCGGCCTCGTGGTGGTCATCGGCCTGATCACCCTCGTCTGGTACGTCATGAAGCGCATCCAGCGGGCGAAGTACCCCGCCCTCGAGGAGCGCGGCGTCTCCCTGATCGACGTCGTCGCCACCACCTCGATCGGTCCGAGCCGCGCCCTGCACCTGGTCCGGGTGGGCGAGGAGATCGTCCTCGTCGGCGCCACCGACCAGAGCGTCAACGTGATCGCGCGCATCGGGGCGGAGGACGCCCCCTCCCTGATCGACCCCGCGCCGCCGCGCTCGGGCTTCGGCCGCCCCGCGCCCGCGGCCCCGCTCAGCGATCGCGAGCGCGCCGTGTCGACGGCCACCGACGCGTCGCTGGTCGAGCGGCTGCGCGCGATGACGACCCGGCGCTGATGATCCCCGCGTACGCCCGGGTCCCCGAGCCCCTGCCCACCCTGCGCGAGCGGATCGTGGCGGCCCTGCCGCCGCCGGCCCGCACCCGCCGCCGCCGCTGGCTGCGCCGCGGCCTGCTGCTGTCGCCGCTGGTGATGGTGCTCGTCTGCCTGCTCCTGCCCGCGGTCGCCTGGGCGGCCCCCGGGATCAACCTGGACCTGAGCGGTGAGGAGGGCGAGGTCTCGACCTCCCTCCAGCTGCTCGCCCTGCTGACGGTGCTCAGCCTGGCGCCGTCGATCCTGATCATGATGACCAGCTTCACCCGGATCATCATCGTGCTCGGCTTCGTGAGGAACGCCCTCGGAACTCCGTCGATGCCGCCCAACCAGGTGCTGGTCGGCATCGCGCTGTTCCTGAGCCTGTTCATCATGGCTCCGACCTTCACGCAGATCAACGACCAGGCGCTGCAGCCCCTGCTCGACAAGAAGATCGACGAGGGCGAGGCGATCAAGCGCGCCGAGGCCCCGATCCGCGACTTCATGTTCCGCCAGGTGGATCAGCGCGACCTCGCCCTGTTCACCGAGCTCTCCAAGGAGGAGCGCCCGGAGACCCGCGCCGACGTGCCGACCACCGTGCTGATCCCGGCCTACGTGCTCTCGGAGCTGAAGACCGCCTTCGAGATCGGCTTCCTGATCCTGATCCCGTTCCTGGTCATCGACATGGTGATCGCCTCGACCGTGATGAGCATGGGCATGGTGATGCTGCCCCCGGTCGTGATCTCACTCCCGTTCAAGATCCTGCTGTTCGTGCTGGTCGACGGGTGGCATCTGGTCTCCGAATCGCTCGTGAGGGGCTTCCAATGACGCCCGGGACGGAGAGCTAGATGGACCAGAGCCAGATCATGGAGATCGGCGCCCGCACGATGTGGCTGACGCTGCAGATCTCGATGCCGGTGCTCGGGGTGAGCCTGCTCGTGGGCTTGCTGGTCTCGATCTTCCAGGCCGTCACGCAGCTCCAGGAGCCCACGCTCACGTTCATCCCGAAGATCCTCGCGACGGTCGTCGTGATCGTGGTGGCCGGCCCGTGGATGCTCAACACGATGCTCGGGTTCACGATCGAGCTCTGGAGCGGCATCCCGGCGATCGGCCGCAACTAATGTCCCGCCCGGGGCGTGCGCGGGCGCCGCGGGGCGACGGGCGGTAGGCGTGGACCAGTTCCTCGCGCAGCTCGCGCCGCAGGCCGCCCTGTTCATGCTGATCGCCACCCGCCTGTCGGCCATGCTGGTGGTGGCGCCGGTGTTCAGCTCCCGGGTGATCCCGACCCGGGTCAAGGCCGGCCTCGTGATCATCATCAGCTACATCACCCTGCCGATCGTGTCCGCCGAGGGCGGCGTGGTCCCCGAGGGGCTGCTGGCCTTCGCGACGCTCGCGGTGAAGGAGGCGCTGATCGGCTTCGCCTTCGGCCTGGTCGCGCAGTTCCTCTTCGCCGCGTTCCAGACGGCAGGCTCGTTCATCGACATCACCGCCGGCTTCGCCATCGCGCAGACCTTCGATCCGAGCGCCAACGTCAGCACCTCGATCCTCGGCCGCTGGTACAACCTCATCGCCGTCGCCGCGTTCCTCGCGATGGGCGGGCACCAGCTCCTGGTGGCCGGCGTCGTCCGCAGCTTCACCCTGGCACCCCCGCTCGCCACCCCCGACCTCAACGCCCTGGTCGTGGGGGTGCTGGCCCAGGCCGACGACATCCTGCTCGTCGTGGTCCAGATCGCCGCGCCGATCATCGGCGCCCTGCTGATCACCGACGTCACGCTCGGCGTGATCTCGCGCTCGGTGCCCCAGATGAACATCTTCATCGTCGGCCTGCCGCTCAAGATCATCGTCGCCCTCGCGGGTACCGCGATCCTGCTGCCCTCGCTGATCGGCCTCACCAACTCGCTGACCAACCAGATGTTCTCCGACGTCTCGGAGATGATGCGGGCGGTCGGAGGGGGCTAGTGGAGCGTCCACCAACGTTGCTGGTGTTCTGGCCGCGAAAATCCCGCTCGCATAGCTGAGGCTATGCGTTCGACCGAGGACGCAGCATCCGCGATGATTCGCAGCGAGCCAGAACCCGGCGAAGGTCGGTTGACGCTCCACTAGCCCGAGACCCCCGGCGCGGCGACGACGAGCGGGCGGTCGCGGGCGGGGTGCCGCGTGACGACGACGTCCTGATCGAAGACCTCGCCGACGCGCGCCCGCGTCAGCGCCTCCCAGGGCGGGGCGCACGCGACGAGGCGCCCCTCGCGCATGAGCCCGATGCGATCGCAGTGCGCGGCGGCCAGGTTCAGGTCGTGGAGCACGACGACCACGGCGGCGCCCTCGCCGGCGAGCTCGCGCACCAGATCCATCACGAGCTCCTGGTGGCGCAGATCGAGGGCCGCCGTGGGCTCGTCGAGGAGCAGGACGGGCGTCTCCTGGGCCAGCACGCGGGCGAGGTTGACCCGCGCCGCCTCCCCGCCCGAGAGCGTCGGGAAGCGCCGCCCGGCGAGCTCGGCGACGTCCGCGCGCCGCATCTGCGCGTCCACGACGTCGTGGTCGCGCGCCCCCAGGCCGGCGACGCCCCGGCCGTGGGGGCTGCGACCCATCGCCACCACCTCCCGCGCCGTGAAGCCGAAGCGCAGGACGGTGCGCTGGGGAAGGACCGCCCGGGCGCGGGCGAGCGACCGCGCCGAGCGTCCGCGCAGGGGCGCGCCGCCGAGCCGCACCTCTCCGGCGCTCGGCGATAGGTCGCCCGCCAGCAGCCCCAGCAGGGTCGACTTGCCGGCGCCGTTGGGCCCCACCAGGCCGACCACCTCACCGCAGCGGACGGTCAGGTCGACGCCGTCGACCAGCGTCCGCACGCCGATCCGGTGGCTGAGGTCCACGGCCTCCAGGGCGGCGGGGATCATCCCCAGTCCCCGTGCTCACGCCGGTTGCGGTGCAGGAGCCAGAGGAAGAACGGTCCGCCGAGCAGGCCGGTCAGGATCCCGAGCGGCATCTCCTGGGGCACGACCAGGGTCCGCGCGCCCAGGTCGGCCAGCAGCAGCAGCGCCGCGCCCCCGAGGGCGCTCGCGGGCAGCACCACGTGGTGGTCGGGGCCGGCGGCGAGCCGGACCAGGTGGGGCACGATCAGCCCGATGAAGCTGATCACTCCGGCCGCGGCGACCGCCCCTCCGGCGCACAGGGCGCAGAGGAGGATGAGGACCAGCCGCGTGCGCTCGGTCGACACGCCCAGGTGCGCCGCCTCGCGCTCGCCGAGCGTCAGCAGGTTCAGCGCCCGCGCGAAGAGCGGGATGCCGACGAGTCCGGCCAGCACGAAGGGCAGCACGACCCGCACGGTCTCCCAGGTCGCGCCGCCGAGGCTGCCCAGCATCCAGAAGACGATGTCCTGGAGCTGGTCCTCGTCGGCGGCGAAGGTCAGGTAGCCGACGGCGGCCGCGCCGATCGCGTTGACCGCGAGGCCCGTCAGCAGCAGGGTCACGACGTCGGTGCGGCCCTCGTGGCGGGCCAGCGCGTAGACGACGCCCGCGGCGACCACCCCTCCCACCGCAGCGAGCAGCGGCAGGGCCGTGGCGCCCAGGGCGCCCACCCCGAGGACGATGCCGGCGGCGGCACCGACGGAGGCCCCGCCCGATATCCCGATCAGGCCCGGGTCGGCGAGGGGGTTGCGGAAGATGCCCTGAAGGGCCGCCCCCGCGATGCCGAGCCCGGCGCCGACGAGCAGCGCCAGGAGGGCGCGCGGCATGCGGATCTGCCAGATGACCGCGTCCTCCTCGAGCGTCGCGACGCCGCCGACCCCGACGCCGAGGTGGTCCCCGATGACCCCGACGACGGCCCAGGGGTGGATGGCGATCGCGCCGAGGGCGACGTTCACGACGAGGCATGCGGCGACGCAGAGCGCGAGCGCCAGGGTCACCCCTGGCGCTCGGCTGCGCCGGGCGGCGCGGGCGAGGGCTGCCCGGGCCGCTCCGCGGGGGCCGTCGGCGGACGCTCTGCCGAGTGCGTCAGCCGGGGCTCCCGGTGGGCGGGTGCCCACCTCGGTCGGACTCACACGGCGCCCGGGTAGAGGCCCGCCGCGAGCTTGCGGATGGCCGATCCCGTACGCGGCCCCAGTCCGAGCAGCAGCTGGTCGTCGAAGGCGATCACGCGGCGGTTCCGCCCGGCCGCCGTCTGCGCGACACCCGGGATGCGGAGCAGCCCGTCGATCCCTCCGACCGACTCCAGGCCGGCCTGCGGCACCACCAGCACGTCGGGCCGCGCTCCGATGAGCGCCTCGGCGGTGAGCTGCCGGTAGCCGGTGATACCGGTCTCGGCGCCCGCGTCCGTTCCACGGGCGAGCCGGATGATGATGTTCGACCGGGAGCCGAGCCCGCCGATCATCTGCACCCGCGGCCCGCGGAGGTAGAGGAAGGCCACGCGCGGCTTGGCCCGGCCTCGAGCGGCCCTCGCGGCCCGCAGCGACTGGGCCCGGATCTGCCGCTGCGTGCGGTCTGCGAGAACGCGCCCCCGGCGGGGGACGCCGAGGATCCTCGCGACGCTCCTGATCTTGCTCATCGGCGCGCTCAGCCGGTCGTCCTCGGGGATGATGATCGTCGGGACCCCGGCGGCCTTCAGCTGCGCGATCACGGGTGCGGGGCCCGCGAGGGTGCTGCCGATCACGACCGTCGGGGAGAGGGCGAGGATCCCCTCCGCGTTGAGCTGGCGCTGGTAGCCGACCGAGGCGATCGCCCCGGCGGCAGCCGGGTAGGTGGCGCTGGTGTCGACCCCGACCAGGTTCCTCCCGAGCCCGAGGGCGTAGATCGTCTCGGTGAGGTCGCCGTTCAGCGACACGATCCGCGCGGCGCTGCGGATGACCATGCGCCGACCGTCCACGCCGCGCACGCGCGTGGGCATGACCGGAGCCCTCTCGACGGCGGGCGCCGCCACCGCGGCGCCGGAGCCGGGGGCGAGAGCCGGGGGGCTGAGCGCCACCGCGCCGGCGACGGCGGCCAGCCAGAGGGTGAGCCGCCTCATGCCGTGACCTCGTCGGCGCGGAGCACGCGGTGGTGCTCGAGGGTCAGCTCGCGCGTCCGCGATCCGCCCGGCGAGAGGCTGACGACACGCCGCCGCGCCGGCAGGAGGACCGCGTCGTGGACCGCGTACGCGTCGCGGTAGACGTCGGCGGTCAGGATGGCGCCCGATTCCTCGTCCTGCACGAGGACCGTGAAGTGCGTGGCCACGGACCGGCCGTCCGGAGCCGCGACCTGGTCCTGGATGACGATCGACAGGCGCCCCGGCGGGATGGTGCGCCCGATCCGGGTGATGTGCCCGTTCTCGATCCGGTAGGTCGAGAGCATCGGGTCAGCCATGTGCACGAGGCGCCCGAAGGGCCCCTCGGGCCCCGCGAGGTCCTTGTCGAACCGGCCGTCGCCGTCCTCGTAGGCGCGGTGGGCGCGGTGCGTCGCCATCGAGGAGAGCTCCTGCGCCACCCAGTCGCGGTCGTCCGCGTCGGCGACGATCGTGATCTCGGGCGGGGAGCCGGGACGGACCGTCACCCGGCCCACCGAGACCGCGTCCTCGACGCTCAGCCGTAGGCGGGCTTCGAAGCCGGGGAAACCGGCCGGGTGGCGATGGACGTTCAGGTGGGCGTCGCGCACGAGGGCGTCGGCCTCGTCGCGGCGGAGCAGGTCGGCTACGGCCACGGCTCGTCTCCGGTGTCGGTGGGTGCGGACGGCCGGAACCCTCCACCATGTCGACCGCCAATTGCAAGGGTCACCGAAGAAAAATAGTTAGGTGTACCAAATATCCAAGTCGGATACTGATTCGGATGACCTTCCCCTCAGTGTTTGGCTAACCTAATGTGCGTTTCCGTTAGAGACCCGACCGTCGCCAGCCATCCGGAGGCTCCATGCGCCGCGCGTTCCTGATCGTCCTGCTCGCCGCCGTCCCGCTCGCCCTGGCCGCAGGCTGCGGGGACGACGGTGCCGACGCCCCGGCCACCGGCACGTCCGCCACCGGCCCCTCGCCCGACGACGCGCTCGTCCGGGCGGCGGTCGCCGGTTATCAGGAGTACGTCGCCGAGCAGACCGATCAGATCGTCGCGCGCACCACGGTCTTCACCGACGCGGTCCGCGCCGGTCGTCTGGCCGCCGCCAGGGCCGCCTACGCACCGAGCCGCGAGCCCTGGGAGCGGATCGAGCCGATCGCCGGCCTGATCGAGGCGAGCGACGGCGCCGTCGATTCGCGCGTCGACGCCTTCGCCGGACCCGACGACCCGGACTTCACCGGCTGGCACCGCCTGGAGTACATCCTCTGGGAGCAGGGCACCACAGCCGGCGCCGCCCGCTTCGCGAGCCGGCTCGACCGCGACCTCGCCGCGTTGCGGGCGGGTGTCTCCCAGCTCGAGATCCCACCGGCCGCGATGGCCCTCGGCGCCTCGGAGCTGATCCAGGAGGTCTCCGCCGGCAAGATCACCGGCGAGGAGGATCGCTACTCCAAGACGGACCTCTGGGACTTCGCGGCCAACGTCGAGGGCGCCGAGAAGATCATCGAGCTGCTCGATCCCGCCCTCCAGAAGGCCGATCCGGAGCTGCTCGCGCGCATCGAGAGCGGCTTCGACGACCTCGACGCGAGCCTCGAGGCGCTGGAGGAGGGCGACGGCTACGTCCTCTTCTGCCAGGAGAACGACGAGTACCCGGCGCCGGACCTGTGCCCCCGGACGACCGTGACGCAGGCGCGGATCGACACGATGAAGGGTCAGCTCGCGGGCCTCTCGGAGGACCTCGCGCTGGTTCCCGGCGTGCTGGGGCTCTCGTAGGGACCGCGATGGCGGAGTCCATCTCACGCCGCCGCTTCCTCGCGGGCGCGGGCGTCCTCGCCGCCGGCGGTGGCGCCCTCGTCGCGGGGTGCGCCGAGGGGCGCTCGCCGGCAGGAGCGCGGCAGCCCGGCTTCGTGGCGTTCCACGGCCGCCACCAGACGGGCATCGCCGTGCAGCCCTCTCCGGCCCAGGGCCTGATGGCTTCGTTCACGGTGCTCGCACGCGACCGAGCCGAGCTGGCCGGGATGTTCCGTGACCTCACCGACGAGATCGCGGGGCTCATGTCCGGCCGGCCCCTCGAGGTGCGCGATCCCGCCTATCCGCCGGTCGACTCGGGCATCCTCGGGCCCGAGCCGGCCCCCGACGACCTCTCGGTCGTCGTCAGCGTGGGCGCCTCCCTCTTCGACGACCGTCATGGGCTGGCCGCCCGCCGCCCCCGTGAGCTCGTGGAGATGCCGTTCCTGGCCAACGACCGGCTCGACCCCGACCGCAGCCACGGCGACCTGCTGCTGACGGTGCAGGCGGGGCACGCCGACTCGGTGATCTTCGCCCTGCGGCAGCTGATGCGCCGCACGCGCCGCACGCTGACGCTGCGGTGGGTGATCGACGGCTACAACCGCCCCTCCGCGCCCGGCGGGCGGGGCACCGGATCGCCGCGCAACCTTCTCGGCTTCCTCGACGGGACCGCCAACCTGGCCACCGACCCGACCCTGCTGGCCCGGCACGTCTGGGTCTCGCCGGCCGACGACGAGCCCGCCTGGACGGCCGGCGGCTCGTACCACGCCGTCCGCATCATCCGGATGCTGGTGGAGTTCTGGGACCGGGCGCCGCTCGCCGAGCAGGAGGCCATCATGGGCCGCCACAAGGCCTCCGGCGCACCCCTCGGCGCCGAGCACGAGACCGACGTCCCCGACTTCGCGTCGGACCCCGAGGGCGCCGTGACGCCCCTCGACGCGCACATCCGGCTCGCCAACCCGAGGACGCGTGCCACCGACCGCAACCTGATCCTCCGGCGCGGCTTCTCGTACACGCGCGGCTACGACGGCGCGGGCCAGCTCGACCAGGGGCTCGCCTTCGTCAGCTACCAGCGGAGCCTGGAGCACGGATTCCTGGCGGTGCAGAAGCGGCTGACGGGCGAGCCCCTGGAGGAGTACATCCGCCCCGAGGGCGGCGGCTTCTTCTTCGCGCTGCCCGGCGTCCCCTCGCGCGGCGGGCACCTTGCGGAGGGCCTGCTGGCCTGATCGCGGCCGGGGGAGGATCCGGGGACGTCCGGCCCGGCGGGACCGCGACCCGGCGGCGGTAACCTGGCCGGGTGAACCGGCGCGTCCTCGTCCTGATCGCGATGCTGACCGCCGGCGCGGCGGCCGTGCTCGCCGTGGTCGTGGGGATGTCCGCCTCCGGCGGCCCTCCGCCCGGCCCGCCCGGCCTGACCCAGCTGCCCGCCGCCCCGACACCGGTCACCGCCGGCACCGGCTACGACGGCACGCCCGTCTCGGTGCCACGCGCCGGGCGGCCCGCGCTGGTGACCTTCCTGTTCGCCGCGTGCCCGGACATCTGCCCTCGCACGGCCCGCGAGATCGCCCTCGCGCTCGATCAGGCGGGCGACGCCGCCGATGACATCGACGTCGTGGCGGTGAGCGTCGATCCACCGGGCGACACCCCCGCGGCGGTGCGGGCGTTCCTCGAGCGGCACGACCTCGTGGGCCGGATGGATTACATCGTCGGCTCGCGGAAGGAGCTGGCGCCCCTCTGGAAGGCGTGGCAGGTCGCCGCGCAGCCTCCCGGCAGGACCGTCTCCGCGCACTCGGCCAGGATCGTCCTGATCGACGACGAGGGCCGCCAGATCGGCGCCTACTCGGCCGGCATCCCGATCGCGGTGAGCGACCTCTCGGCCCAGATCCGGGAGCTCACCGGGGGCTGAGCGCCGGCCCGGGCCGGTTGTTAGGTACACCGAATATTTCTGGTTAATGGCGTTGAACATAGAGCGCGCGGCCGGATAACGTTGCGCGATGCATCCGGCCGGCCGCCTTCCCGACGACATCCTCGAGGCCATCTCCGACGGGTGGTCGGGCGTCACCATCGTCACGCCTCGCGCGGGGGGCGATCCGGTGCTGGTCTGCGCGGCGCCGGTGCACCAGCTCGCCTCGCTCCAGGGGGGCGGTCTGTCGCTCGACCTCCCCCGGGGTTCGTCGGGGGCCGGATCGCGCGCCCTGCGCATCGGGTTGGAGCCGCTCGCCGGGCACGCGGGGCCGCCCGTCGGCATGGTCCTCGACCTCGGGTACGCCGAGGGCCGCCGGCTGGTCGCTCAGATCACCGACGGCGGCGGTCTCGACCTGATGTGGATCGCCTCGGAACCGCCGTACCCGGCGTCCCTCGAGCGCGTGCGCCTCGACGGCACCGAGGCCCGGGCGCTGGCGCGGGCGGTCGCGCGGGCGGGTGAGTGGCACGTCGCCACGCCGCTGCCGCTCGGCCTGGACGGCGACGCCTGGAGGCGCGCCGCGCGCGACGCCCCCGCGCTGGTCGCCACCGGGCGCGCCGAGGGCGAGGTCGTCCTGGCGGTGCCCGAGGCGACCCTCGCCGGGCTCGGCGGCCGCCACGGGCGCGTCTGCTTCTCGGCGCCCGGGCAGGGGCGGTCCGGCTCACGCGAGCTGCTGGTGCGCTTCCTCTGGGACAGCGACGGGGGAGGGGCGCTGCGCGACGTGCAGCTCGATCTCGGTTGCGCCGCGACGCGCTCCCTGGCGGCGCGCCTGGGGTTGCAACGCAGCCTGCTCGTCATCGGCGCGGGACGCCGGGCGACGCCCGGGCCCTGCGTCCGGGTGACGCTCACCGCCCCCGCGCGGGCGCTCCTCGCATCCCTCGGCGACGGCGCCGCCCCGCCGCCCGCGGGCTGCCCACGGCGCCTGCGCCCGGGCCCGTGATCCGCACCTGATCGCCGCCGTCCGCGATCCGCTCAGCTCGGGCCGGGAGATGCCGATACCAGCTGATGAGCGGGAGGCCGTCGCCACCCCGTCAGAGACGATGAGAGGGTGAGCCAGATGAGCACCGCCATTGATGCGCCCGCGACCCAGCAGCTGGTGATGTTCAGCCTCGCCGACGAGGACTACGGCATCGCCATCACCCGGGTGCAGGAGATCATCCACTACGAGCCGCCGCGGCCCATGCCCGGCAGCGCCCGTGAGGTGGAGGGCGTCATCAACCTGCGCGGCCGGCTGATCCCCGTGGTCAACCTCCGCACGCGCCTGGGCATCGGCGGGGTCGTCCCGGAGGACGCCAAGGTGGTCATCACCGAGCTGGAGAGCACGAGCGTCGGCCTGGTGGTGGACGAGGTCCGCGAGGTCATGACCATCGACCTCGCCTCGACCGAGCCGCCCCCGGACGGCACCCTCGTCGGCGACCTCGACGCCATCGAGTCGGTCGCCAAGGTCGGCGACCGCATCCTCGTCATCCTCGACCCGGTGCGGCTGCTCGCCCCCCAGCACTAGCGGGGCCGCCGGGGGCCAGGTCCCGGCCTCAGGCGGCGACCGTGCGGCGCGGGCTCTCGGCGGCGGTGCGGCGCACGTTGCGGTGCGCCCACCAGCACGCCACCCCGATCAGCTCGGCGAGTTGCTGGACCAGGAACAGGCGCGTGGACTGGAGCACCTGGACGTCGAGCGCCCCGGCCTGCACGTTGACCGTCGCCGTGACGGCCAGATCCCCGATGCGGGGGAGGGTCTTGCCGACGCCCTGACCCGGTAGCAGGCCCCCCCGCCGCAGGTTCACCGCGCCGACGTTGCCCATCGGCCCGAGGGCGGCGTCGACCGCCACGATCAGCGGCCCGCCTGCCGTCGTGGTCAGGGGCAGCAGTCGCTCCTCGAGGTTGAGAGCGTGCAGCGGATCCTCGAGCGTCCCGATCACCGCGTCGCTGTCGAAGCCCAGCTTGAGCAGCCGCTGGCCCACCAGCGGGCCGAGGGCGTCGCCGGTGGAGCGGTCGGTGCCGATGCAGGCGAATGCGATCCGCCGCCGCGCCCCACCGAGCATCTCCAGCTCGTGCTCGATCGCGCCCGAGAGCGTGGCGAGCCCTGCGGGATCGTTGAGCCGGACTTCGTACGGTGCCGTCATGTGGAGCCTCTCTCGTCGCCCGCGGAGTGGGGTGGCGGAGAGGAGGGTATGGCCGCCCCCCGGCCCCGGAACCCCCCTTTCGGCTAGACGCCGCCGCGCCGGTCGGCCAACCCCCGCCCCCCCGGCACGTCCCCCGGCGCGGGGGCCGCGCGTGCGCCGCTCATGTCGGGCGGCCGGCGGCCGATGAGGCACGAAGGCGCCGGAGCCGTCCGGCGGCACACCCCGGAGAAGAACCCATGTCGACGCTCGTCCACGGCGACCCGACCGACCCCGGCGCCCAGGGGGCGCCGCGGTATGAGGTGGCGATCACCGGGGATGGCCGCGCCGCGACCCTGACCATCCCGCCGCCCTCGGCCGAGGGCGTCGCCGACGAGGCGCTGATCCGGGGCGCGCTCGACGCCCTTCTGTCGGCGGGGGTGGTGCACGGTCTCGAGCGCGGGCTGGTGGTCGCCGCCGTCGCCGCGCGCGACGGCCGGCCGCACACGGTGGCCCGGGCGACCAGCCCGGGCGCCCCGGTGAACGGCGACCTCGACCTGCACTTCCCGGCCGGCGAGGCGCACGACCCGCTGCACACCCTTCCCGCCGGCACCCTGCTGGCCCGGTGCACCCCGCCGTCGCCGGGCTCCGACGGCGTGGCCGTCACCGGCGAGCCCCTCTCCGCGCCCGCCCCGCGGGCACCCGCCATCGCCGCGGGCGAGGGCGCCGAGCAGTCGGTGGTCGGGGAGGGGGTCGTCGTGGTCCGGTCCCTGATCGACGGCCATGCCCGTATCGAGGACGGTGTGCTGCACGTCGACCCGGTCGTGCGCGTGCCGCTGCTGCGCCACCGCCCCACGGCCCTGCGCGTCTTCGGGTCCCTCGAGGTGGCCGCCGGCCTCCCCGAGGGCGCCCGCATCAGCGTGAGCGGCGACCTCCGCGTGGCGGGCGACGTCGAGCGCGCCGAGCTCGAGAGCGGCGGCGACATACGCGTCAGCGGATCGTGCCTGGGCTCGGAGATCCACGCCGGGGCGCTCGCAAGGGTCCACCGCACCTTGCTGGCGACGCTCGGTGGAGCCGACGCCGACCTGGCCTCGGCCGCGGAGATGGCCGCCCAACTCGTGGCGACCGCGGTCGCCGGGGGGCGGCGCCTGGCCGAGCGCGACGCGCTGCGGGCCGTGCTGACGAGCCGGTTCTCCGACCTGTCCCGGGCGCTGGGCGAGGCGTCCCGGGTGCTGCACGACCCGGGCGTGTCCGTCGAGGAGCGGGTGCGCGACGCCGTCACCACCGCGACCGAGACCGTGGCCGCGGCGATCCGGGCGGATCTCGTCAGCGTCGAGGCGGTCCGCGTCGCGGCCCAGGCGCTCACGCGCGCTGTGCTGATGATGCGCAGCACCGCCTCCCACACCTCCGACGTGGAGGCCGCCTACCTGCAGGCCTGCCGCGTCGAGACCGCCGGCAGCCTGATCCTGACGGGGCACGGCACCTACAACGTCGATGCCGACGTCGGCGGGGACCTGCGCGCACACGGCGCGGGCGCCACGCTGCGCGGCGGGACGGTGCGCGTGCACGGGATGCTGGTCACCACCGAGCTCGGCGCGCCCGCCGGGGCGCCGGTCCGCGTCGTGATCGAGGGCGTGGGCGGGCCGCGGCGGCTCACCGCCGACGTCGCCCACCCCGGCGTCGAGATCCTCTGCGGCGGCCGGGAGATCGTCCTGACGGCGACGGCGCTCAACTTGTCGGTCGGTTTTGACGAAGAGAACCGGGTGGTGTGCTCCGAGGATCCCCTCGGCTGAGCCCCGCGACCGTACCCCGGATGGGTGCGGGTGGACGGAGTCACGGACGGCGCGCGTAGGACGGCGGGCGTCGAATGGCCGGCTCGGCTGGAGATCGCACAGAGGAGGCGACACCCAAGCGCCGCGAGGAATCGCGCAAGCGCGGCCAGGTCGCGCGCAGCCTCGAGGTCAACACCGGCCTGGGCCTGCTGGCCACCTTCACGCTGCTCTCGTTCGTGGGCAGCTGGCTCCTGGCGGGCCTGATCGCGGTGATGACCACCTCGCTGGCGAACGCCGGCACGACCGACCGGATCACGCCCGCCGCCGGCTGGCGCGTGATGACCGACGCCGGCATGGACTCGCTGCGGCTCACCGCCCCGTTCGCCATCGGCGGGGTCATCGTGGGCGTCGTGGCGTCGGCCATCCAGGTGAAGCCCGGCATCACGCCCGAGGTCCTGAAGCCGCGCTTCACGGTGCTGAACCCGCTGACGGGAGCCAAGCGCCTGCTCTCCTCCCGCTCGCTGGTCACCGTGGTGAAGGACCTGGTCAAGGTCGGCGTCACCACCGCCGTCGCCTACTCGGTCCTCAAGGGCGGCATCCCCGACCTGATCGGCCTCCTCGGGGCCAGCCCGGGCATGGCCCTCGTGGTCGTCAGCGACCTCGTCATGAAGATCGGCTACTCGATCGTCGCGATCTACGTCCTGATCGCGATCGCCGACTTCGTCTACGAGCGCTGGAAGCACGGGCGCGAGCTGCGGATGACCAAGGACGAGGTCAAGCGCGAGGCCAAGGACGGCGACGTCAGCCCCGAGGTGAAGGGCCAGCTGAAGCGGCGCCAGCACGAGATGGCGGTGCAGCGGATGATGTCGGCCGTCCCCGACGCCGACGTCGTCATCACCAACCCGACCCACTTCGCGGTCGCGCTGCGCTACGCCCGCGCCCTGCCGGCCCCGCAGGTCATCGCCAAGGGCGCCGACCACGTCGCCCTGAGGATCATCGCCAAGGCCCGTGAGTCGGGCGTCACCGTCGTGCAGGACCCGCCGCTGGCCCGGAGCATCTTCGCCAGCGCCGAGGTGGGCCAGTACATCCCGGCCGACGCGTTCGGCGCCGTGGCCGAGATCCTCGCGCACGTCTATCGCGCCACCGGGCGCGAGCCGGCGGCCGCATGAGCACCGCCGTCGCCACCTCGCAGCCCTCGTCGCGGAGCGCCCTGAACCGCCTGCTGGACAACAGCGACGTCCTGATCGCCATCGTCGTCGTCGGGATCGTCGTGATGATGATCATCCCGCTGCCGCCGTTCCTGCTGGACATCCTCCTGACGGCCAACATCGCGGCGGCGCTGGCCATCGTGCTCGCGACCCTCTACACCACCGAGCCGCTCCAGTTCTCGGTGTTCCCGTCGCTGCTGCTGGTGGCCACCCTGTTCCGCCTGGCGCTGAACATCTCCGGCACCCGCCTGATCCTGCTCGAGGGGCACGCGGGCGAGGTCATCGAGTCGTTCGGCCGCTTCGTGGTGGGCGGCAACGTGGTGGTCGGGCTCATCATCTTCACGATCCTGGTCGTGATCCAGTTCGTGGTGATCACCAACGGCGCCGGCCGTGTCGCCGAGGTCGCCGCACGGTTCACCCTCGACGCGATGCCCGGCAAGCAGATGGCGATCGACGCCGACCTGAACGCCGGCGTCATCACCGACGAGGAGGCCAAGAAGCGCCGCGAGACCATCGCCAAGGAGGCCGACTTCTACGGCGCCATGGACGGTGCCTCGAAGTTCGTGAAGGGCGACGCGATCGCCGCCGTGCTGATCGTGATGATCAACCTGCTCGGCGGCCTGTCGGTCGGCGTCTTCCAGCAGGGGATGGGATTCTCCGAGGCCATCCAGCACTTCTCGCTGCTGACCGTCGGTGAGGGCCTGGTCAACCAGATCCCCGCCCTGCTGATCTCCACGGCGACCGGCATCATCGTGACCCGCTCGGTGGGCGAGTCGAACCTCGGCCAGGACCTCGCCAACCAGATCGTCAGCCAGCCGCGGGCGCTGTTCCTCGGGGGGATCGTGACGACCTCGCTCGGCCTGGTGCCCGGGTTGCCGAAGCTGCCCTTCTTCATCATCGGCGGCATCATGCTGCTCATCTCGAGCGCCCTGAAGAAGGGGATCCGCGAGGACGCCGAGGCCGCTGCGATGGACGAGGCGACCGCCGTCGCCACCCGCCCCGCCGAGCCAGAGAACGTCGCGGCGCTGCTGCCGCTCGACCCGCTGGAGCTCGAGATCGGCTACGGCCTGGTGCCGCTGGTCGACGCGGACGAGGGCGGCGACCTGCTCGGCCGCGTCGCGATGGTCCGCCGCCAGATGGCCACCGAGCTCGGCCTGTCGCTCGCGCCCATCCGCATCCGCGACAACATCCAGCTCGGCTCGCACGACTACGCCGTGAAGATCAAGGGCGTCGAGGTGGCGCGCTGGTCGCTGATGCCCGGCCAGCTGCTCGCGATGAACCCGGGCACGGCCGATCTGCCCCTCGACGGCATCCCCACCATCGAGCCGTCGTTCGGCCTGCCGGCCGTCTGGATCGGCGAGGCCCAGCGCGAGCAGGCCGAGATCTCGGGCTACACCGTGGTCGACTCCACCTCGCTCGTGGTGACGCACCTCAGCGAGGTGATCCGCCGCAACGCCGCCGAGCTGCTCGGCCGCTCGACACGCTCAAGGAGCGCTTCCCGGCCCCGGTGGACGAGCTGGTGCCCGACCTGATGACCGTCGGCGAGGTGCAGCGCGTGCTGCAGACCCTGCTCTCGGAGGCCGTCCCGGTGCGCGACCTCGTGACGATCCTGGAGACCCTCGGCGACAAGGCGAAGCTCACCAAGGACGTCCCGATCCTGGCCGAGTACTGCCGCCAGGCGCTGTCGCGGGCCATCTGCGGGCGCTTCGTCGACGAGGAGGGTGCGCTGCGCGCCATCACCCTCGACCCCGAGGTCGACCGCGAGGTGGCCGAGTCGGTCGCCCGCACCGACGACGGCACGGCCGTGACCATGGACCCGGCCCGCGCGTCGGCGCTCATCGACACCCTCAAGGAGCAGGCCGATCACGTCCAGGCGATGGGCATCGTGCCCGTCCTCCTGTGCTCGGGCGCCTCGCGCCGTCACGTCAAGGCGCTCACGGCGCACGCCATCCCCACCCTGACCGTCCTCTCGTACCACGAGATCCTGCCATCCGTCCGCGTCGAGCCCGTCGGGCTCGCCGCGCTCGTCTAGCCCGCCTGACCCGAGGAGCAACCGGCCGTGCAGATCAAGCAGTTCTCCGGAGCCAACATCGACGACGTGCTGACCCAGGTCCGCGCCGAGCTCGGTGACGAGGCCGTCATCCTCCAGACCAAGCGGGTCGTGAAAGGCGGCATCGGAGGGTTCTTCGGCCGCGAGGGCGTCGAGGTCACCGCGGCCGAGGGGCTCCCGCCGGGCGAGAGCGAGTCGGCCAACCGCGAGGCGGCGGCCTCGGTCGCGGCGCCGCCGCTTCCGAGCATCGACCTGCGCGACGACGAGGCCCCCGCCGAGCCCGACGAGGAGTTCGTCCCCGCGGCGTTCCGCCGTCACCTCGAGAGCCGCCTCGCGGCGGCCGAGCAGGCCGAGGCCGATGCGCCGCCGATTACCCCGGGCGCCCCGGCGTCGCCGGCCGCCAGCTACGCCCGGGCGGGCGCGCCGTTCGCCCCGGGCGACCTGGAGAGGACGCAGGCGATCCTCGAGGCCGCGCGCGCAGCGGTGCGCGAGGCCCACGCGAAGGCGGTCGCCACGCCTCCTGCGATCGACGAGCTGATGGCCGCCCCGGCCACCCGCGCCCTGGTCGGTCCCTCGCCCGGGGAGGGGGAGTACGTGGACGAGATCGCCGAGCCCGAGGACCGCCACCTCGAGCCGGTGGTGCGCGCCGCGACGCCGCTCGACGGCGTGCGGGGTGAGCTGATCCGCGCGGGGGTCGACGCCCGCTACCTCGACCCGTTCCTCGACGGCTTCTCGAAGTCGGTGATCCCGTTCCTCGCGCCGGGCGAGTCGCTTCGCGACGCGGTCAAGGAGCACCTGGCCTCGCGCCTGCCGATGGCGCGCGACTGGAAGCCGCGGGCCATGGGCCACACGATCGCCTTCGTCGGCCAGAGCGGCGTCGGCAAGACGAGCGCCGCCGTCGGCCTCGCGGGCCGCTACCGGGCCGCCGGTCTCGCGGTCGCGCTGATCGCCGCAGGCTCCGGGGCGCACGACGCGCTCGAGGGGCACGCGCGCCGGCTCGACATCCAGCTCTTCCGCGCCCCCGACGGGCCGTCGCTGGAGAACCTGTGCTCCACGCTCGGCGACCGCGACATGATCGTGATCGACACCGAGGGCCGCTCCCACCAGCACCTGGCGGAGATCGAGGAGCTCGCGGCGCTGCTCACGCCCGTCAAGGCCGACGAGGTGCACCTCGTGCTGCCGATGGCGACGCCCGTCGCCGACCTGGGCGACGCGCAGCGGCGCTTCCGGATGGTCGGCGTCAACCGGCTGACCATGACCAAGCTCGATGAGACCCGCTACCACGGAAACCTCGTCAACGTGCCCCTGCGCATCGGCAAGCCCCTCGGCTTCCTCTCCGACGGCGCATCGGTGGCCGGGTCGCTGCGGCCGGCCGACGCCCGCCGGGTGGCGGAGATGCTCCTGCCATGAGCGCGGTGCTCCACACGGCCGATCCCGCCCCCCTCCCCGAGCGCGGCACCCGCGTGCTGCTCGACGGGTTGCCCGGAGGCCCCTGGACGTCCGTCGTCGAGGGCCTGGCGGCCGGGATGCTGACGCTCGATCCGCCCCGGCTCGGCGGGCAGCTCGTGCCCCTTCCGCTCGGGCTGCGCTTCGTCGTGGCCTACACCTGCCGGGAGATCCCCTGCGAGGTCGACGCCGAGCTCGTGTCGGGGCCCGCGACCGACGGGACCGGGTCGTACGCCGCCCGCGTGGTCGGCGTCAGCCGGCGCCTGCAGCGCCGCGGCGCCGTGCGGGTGCCCGTGCACCTGATCGTCCAGACCCACGTGCCCGACGGCCCCGAGGACGTCGCGGCCGGGGCGATCACCGAGAACCTGTCGGCCGGCGGCGCGCTTCTGCGCGTCAGGACCGCGATCGCGGTGGGCGCGCCGCTGCTGACCACCGTCCTCTGCGGCGGGGAGGCGGGTGCCCTGCACATCGAGGGGCGTGTGGTGCGGTGCGACCGCGTCGATACCGGGGAGCGCCCCTTCCGGATCGCGATCGCCTTCCTCGACATGGCCCGCGATGACGAGGACCGCCTGGTGCGGTTCATCTTCCAGCGCCAGCGCGAGATGCGGCGGCGGGCCGAGGGGGTCGGCTGATGGCGGACAAGAAGGACAAGAAGGACGCAAAGGGCGACGCCGCCGCCAGCCCGATGCAGTTCTGGGTCACCCGGGCCAAGGGTGCCGGGGCTCTCCTCGGCTTCGTCATCGCCTTCTACGTCACCCGCGGCCAGGGCTTCGCGATGCCCGACGCGATCTTCCGCGGCCTCGGCGGCGCCATCGCGATGTCGCTGATCGCCTGGTGGTCGGCCCTGATGGTGATCACCGCCCTCATGCGTTCCGCCGCGGCCCAGGCCCAGCGGGAGGCGCAGATCGCCGTCGCCGAGGCCGCCGCCGCCCAGCAGGCGGCCGACGCCTCCTACGGCCGCCGTCCCGGCGCCGGGGATGAGCTGTCGTGACCGGCGTCTCCGAGCGGGTCGGGCCGCCGCCGGCTCCCCCGGCCGCGGCGGCCGCGGCCGCCGCGGCGATCGCCCGGCGCGGCGCCGACGATGCGCGCGCCTCCGGCGGCGCCCCCGACCAGGGGTCCGGCCGGCGGGCCGAGACCGGGCACGCCCGGTACGCAAGCGGCGCGCCCGACCCGAGCGGACGGACAGGGAGCCTGATCGATGTCTTCGCGTGACGAGGTCCACCGCCCCGGTTACCTGGTGATCCAGGCCGACGAGGGCGGCACCTACGTCGGGGGCCTGATGGTCACCGACCCGAGCGGCCTGCCGGTCGACTTCCGCTTCACCGACCCGGTCACTCCGACCCGGCTCCAGCGCGCGCTCTACGGCGGCGTGCTCGACCGCTACCTGCGCACCGAGGTGGTGCTGCGCACGTTGATGGAGGCGCTCGAGCAGCCGCCCAGCCTCCTGGTGGTGGACGATCCGGCCCTCCTCGACGAGCCCGTCGACCGCTGCCCGATGGCCTTCGTCGGCCCCTCGCGCTCGGCGGCGATCGGTGCACCGGGAGCCCGCAGCGGCCAGGGGTCGAACACCTTCCTGCTCCAGACCAGCGACACCGGCCACCCCCTCCGCGTGACGCTGCCGGCCGACTCGCAGGACGAAGAGCACGTGGCGGCCGCCCTGGTGGCCGTGTCGGAGCGGATGGACGTCCTCGAGCCGCTCGAGCGCGTCCGCGACGCCCTCGGCGTGATCGTCGCCCAGGGGGCGGCCCTCTGACCGGGGGGCGGGGGGCGCGCACTCCCGTCGAGGAGATCCGACGCCTGGTGGCGCGCCTCGGCGCGTCGAGCACCGCGCGCCCCGTCGACGCGCGCGTGAACGCGACGGCCCGCGCCGTCGATGCTCCGGTCGCGGCCGCGAGCGCCGCGGACCTGCGCCCCTCCGTGGCCGCCCGCCGGTCCGCGGCGCCGTCGGCCACCGTGCGTGCATGCGGTCCTGAGGACCTCGCGACCACCGCGCACCTCGAGAGGATCGCCGCGCCCGCACCGGCCGTGCGCGCCACGGCCGGGATCCCGGGCACCGTGGCGCGGGGGGCCGCGCTGCCATCGGCCGGCCACGGACGCGCCGGGCCCGTGGCCCGGCCGCGCGCGCACGCCGCCCCCGAGGGCGGCGAGTCGCTTCGGCTGCGGACGGTGCGGCGGAGCCGGGTGCCCTGGCCGGAGCTGCCCCGGGAGCGGCTGGCGGCCGCCTGGGGGCGGATCCAGATCGAGCACGCCGCCGCGGGCGAGCTGCTGCTCGTGGGCGTATTCGGTCCGGTCCCGATCGACGCGATCTCGTCGGTCGCGCTGGATCCCGACGGGCGTCTCGCGATGACCTTCGCGCGCCGCGCCGTGCGCGGCAGGTGGGGTGACGTGGCCCTCGCACGACAGGCCGCGTCGGGCCGGCTCGTGCGGAGCGACGTCGCGCACCCCGCCACCGGGTGATGCAGCCGCCTCCTGCACTAAGATCGCGCGGCTGGGACGACCGACGGCGACGGGGGAACGCATGACGAGGTGGCGATCGACGATGACGGCGGTGGTCGTCGTGGCCGCGGTGGGTGCGCTGCCCGCGGCCGCGCTCGGTCAGGACCCCGCCCCCGCGCCTCCGGCGCCCGGCGTCGTCGCCGCGGGCGTGTCGATCGCCGGCGTGCCCGTCGGTGGCCTCACCGAGGCCGCGGCCGCCCAGGCCGTCATCGCCCAGTACGTCGCACCCCGCCGCGGGCCTGTCGCGATCACGTTCCGGGGGCGCAACCTCAAGCCCATCGACCCGGTGAAGGTCGGCTACGTCGCCAACGTCGCCTACGCGGTTCAGGTGGCGATGATCTACGGGCGCACGAAGGCACTCCCGCCCGAGGGCGTCACCGTCCCGCTCAAGGAGAAGGTGAACCGCACGAAGGTGATCGCCACCCTGAAGATGCGGGCGTCGTCCAACTCGGTCCCCTCGCGCAACGCCAGCCTCCGGCTGAAGGGCGCCACCCCGGTCGTCACCAAGGCGCGCGTCGGGATCACCGTGAACCTGGCGGCCTCGGCGAAGGCCGTCGAGCGGGCGATCCTCGTCCGCGACCGCCCGCGGGTGAGTCTCGCGCAGAAGCGCCTCATCCCCGCCGTCCGCTCGGTCGGCCCGGTCGTGATCGTCGATCGCGCCAACTTCCGGCTGACCTGGTACAAGGCCGGCAAGAAGATCGTCTTCCCCGTGGCCGTCGGCACCACCGCGCACCCCACCCCGACGGGGAACTTCAGCGTGATCCAGAAGCAGAAGAACCCGACCTGGTTCCCGCCGGACTCCCCGTGGGCCGCCGGCCTCGGCCCCGTCCCGCCCGGAGTCAACAACCCGCTCGGCACCCGCTGGATCGGCACCTCCGCACCGGCCATCGGGATGCACGGCACCCCGTCGTCGGGCTCCATCGGCAGCCGCGCCTCGCACGGCTGCATCCGCATGTACATCGGTGACGCCGAGCGCCTCTACGAGCTCGTGGACATCGGCACTCCGGTCTACATCCGCTAGACCGCCGGGCGGACGGGGCGGGGCCGCGGCGACGCGGCTCCGTCCCCCGTCCTGAGCACGAGGCTCCGCCCGCCGCTCCGGGAGGGCGGGCAACGCCGAACCGCGGGCGATCCGTTCCCGCCGGGCCGGGGTCCAACCGAGCTTCGGGCCGAGGTCCACTCGGCCCGCTCAGGCTCCCCGCTGCCCCGCGGTTCAATCGGCCCCCGGGCCGAGGTCCACTTGGCCGACCACGCTCCCCGCTGTCCCCGGGGTTCAATTGGACCCCGGGGCATCGTCCAATTGAACCTCCCACGCGCGAGCGGGCGGCCGCTCGGCCCAGATGTCAGCCGTGAACGGGGATCAGGGTCCGGACGCGCCGTGCGCGGAGGTCCGCTCAGGCGGTCGACTCGCGTGTGATCGAAGAGATCGTGTGACGGAGGTCGCAGGAGGTGCGTTCTCGCTGGGGAGTGAGTACTCGTCGGCGGACGCCGTTAACCTGCGCCCCATGGAGACCCGTCGGCGCTGGGAACCGTTCCGATCGCGCCGCGGTGCCGTCGCCGGGACCCTCATTGCGGTGATCTCGGCGGGCGTCTACATGGCGTGGCTCGGGTGGGATCAGGAGTATCAGGTCGATCCGGCCACGGGCGCCCTGAGCGGTCCGTACGAGACGTGGCAGGTGGTCGGGGTGGTGGCCTGCCTCGGCCTCGTCGCCTTCGTGGCCGGCCTGCTCGGCCTGCGCACGGTCTGCCGGGTCGCGCTGCCCGCCGCCTTCGCGCTCTGCTTCTCCATCGACGGCATCACCGACCCGAACTCGGACGGCCTCTGGGGCGTCGGTGCGGCGATGACCTTCGGTGGCGCCTGGGTCGGCGCCAACCTCGTCGGCATCGCCACGGAGAGGCTCCGCCGTCCGGCCGCCCGGGCCTGAGGGCGAGACCGTGATCTAGCCCGTGCGCGCCCCGTTCAGGGTCGCCCGGATCCGGGCGGCGGCCGCAGCGGGCATGAGGGCGTGAACCCTCACCCCCTCCTCGGTGGCCTCCTGGGTGACCTCGCTGCCGTCGGCGTAGACCGCCGCGATCAGACCGGAGTCGGCGTAGGGGATCGTCACGTCGAGCGTCGTCAGGCGCGCGCGCGCCGCGTCGGCGAGCCGCGACGACAGGTCGTCGAGCCCCTCGCGCGTGACGGCCGACACCTGCACCGCGTCGGGATGGCGGAAGCGCAGGGCCGTCCGGTCGTCGGGCGCGACGAGGTCCACCTTGTTGAGCACCAGCAGCCGCGGGACGTCGGCCGCGCCGATCTCCTCGAGCACCTCGGCCACCGCCGCCGCGCGGGCGTCGCGGCGCGACTCGGGCTCGGAGGCGTCGGCGACGTGCAGGATCAGGTCGGCGTCGCGGGCCTCCTCGAGCGTCGCCGAGAACGCCTTCACCAGCTGGTGGGGCAGGTGGCGGATGAATCCGACCGTGTCGGACAGCAGCACGTCGTGCCCGTCGCAGGTGAGCTTGCGCGTGGTCGGGTCGAGCGTCTCGAAGAGGGCGTCGTCGACGCTCACGTCGGCGCCGCTGAGCGCGTTCATCAGGCTCGACTTGCCGGCGTTGGTGTAGCCGGCCAGGGCGATGCGGGGGATGGGGGAGCCGATGCGGCGCTCGCGCTGGGTCTCGCGGGAGCGGGCCACGTCGCGCAGCCGCCGCCGCAGCGTCGCCATGCGGTTGCGCACCAGCCGCCGGTCCGACTCGAGCTGGCTCTCGCCGGGTCCGCGGGTGCCGACGCCGCCGCCGAGGCGCTCGAGGTGCTGCCACAGGCCCTCCTGGCGCGCATAGGAGTACTCGAGCTGCGCGAGCTCGACCTGCAGCTTGCCCTCGGCCGATCGGGCGTGCTGGGCGAAGATGTCGAGGATCACGGCGGTGCGGTCGACCACCCGGGTCTTCAGGCGATCCTCGAGCGCGCGCTGCTGCCCGGGGCTCAGCGAACCCTCGGCCGCCACGAGGTCGGGCTTCAGGCGCTCGACGAGGTCCTTGAGCTCCTCGAGCTTGCCCGTGCCGAGGTAGGTGCGCGGCATCGGGCGGTCGCGGTGCTGCACCAGGGTCTCCACGACCTCGGCGCCGGCGGTCCGCAGCAGCTCCTCGAGCTCGCGCAGCCGGTCGTCCTGCTCGTCGCCCTCGCGGGCGAGCGACGCGATCACCAGGGCGCGCTCGGGACCGTTGCGGGTGAGCTCCTCCTCGGGGCGGACGGCCGAGCCGCGATAGGTGCGCTGGATCTCTCCCATGACGGGATGATGCCCACTTGTGACGATTCGTGCGCGGTTCGGGGCCGACGGCGCTTGGGTAGCATCTTGCGAGATGCCGACGAGCCCTCCGCGAACCCCCACGGACGACGGCCCCGACTGGTACCGCGACGCCGTCATCTACCAGCTCCACGTGCGCTCGTTCTGCGACAGCGACGACGACGGGGTCGGTGACTTCAAGGGCCTGATCTCGAAGCTCGACTACCTGCACGATCTCGGCGTCACCGCGATCTGGGTCCAGCCGTTCTACCCCTCGCCCCAGCGCGACGACGGCTACGACATCTCCGACTACCGCTCGGTCAACCCGAACTACGGGAGCATGCGCGACATCGCGCGCTTCATCCGGATGGCCCACGACCGGGGCCTGAAGGTGATCACCGAGCTGGTGCTCAACCACACGTCCGACCAGCACCCCTGGTTCCAGCGCGCGCGCCGCGCGCCGGCCGGGAGCCGCTGGCGCGACTTCTACGTCTGGAGCGACGACCCGCAGCGCTACCGCGAGGCGCGGATCATCTTCAAGGACTTCGAGACGTCCAACTGGTCGTGGGACCCGATCGCCCAGCAGTACTACTGGCACCGCTTCTACTCGCACCAGCCCGACCTCAACTTCGACAACCCCGAGGTCCGCCGGGTGCTGACCGGGATGGTCGACTTCTGGCTGAAGATGGGGGTCGACGGGTTGCGCCTCGACGCGATCCCCTACCTCTACGAGCGCGACGGCACCAGCTGCGAGAACCTCGTCGAGACCCACGGCTACCTCAAGGCGCTGCGGGCGCACACCGACGAGCACTTCCCCAACCGGATGTTCCTGGCCGAGGCCAACCAGTGGCCCGAGGACGCGCGCGAGTACTTCGGCGAGGGCGACGAGTGCCACATGGCGTTCCACTTCCCGCTGATGCCGCGCCTGTTCATGGCGATCCAGATGGAGGACCGCTACCCGATCATCGACATCCTCCAGCAGACGCCGGAGATCCCCGACGGCTGCCAGTGGGGCCTGTTCCTGCGCAACCACGACGAGCTGACGCTCGAGATGGTCACGGACGAGGAACGCGACTACATGTACCGGGTCTACGCGCACGAGCCGCGCGCGCGGATCAACCTCGGAATCCGCCGCCGCCTGGCGCCGCTGCTGGGCAACGACCGGGCCAAGATCGAGCTGATGAACGCCCTGATGCTGTCTCTGCCGGGCACGCCGTTCATCTACTACGGCGACGAGATCGGGATGGGCGACAACATCTACCTCGGCGACCGCGACGGGGTGAGGACCCCGATGCAGTGGACCGGCGACCGCAACGCCGGCTTCTCGCGCGCCAACCCGCAGCAGCTGTTCCTGCCGCCGATCATCGACCCCGAGTTCCACTACGAGACGGTCAACGTCGAGACGCAGGCCAAGAACGGCGGCTCGCTGCTGTGGTGGATGAAGCGGATGCTCGCGCTGCGCAAGCGCTACGACCTCTTCGGCCGCGGCGACCTCGAGTTCCTGCACCCCGAGAACCGGCGCGTGCTCGCCTACCTGCGCAGCGACGAACGCCGCTCGGTGCTGATCGTGGCCAACCTGTCGCGCTTCCCGCAGTACGTCGAGCTCGACCTCTCGCGGTTCAAGGGGCTGGAGCCGCTCGAGCTCTTCGGCCAGACGCGCTTCCCCCCGATCGGCGAGCTGCCCTACCTGCTGACCCTGGGGCCGAACGCCGTCTACTGGCTCGCCATCGAGGGCGCCCCCGACGAGCCGTCCGAGATCCTCGACCTCGGCACGCCGGTCATCGAGGGCAGCGGCTCGATCGACGCGCTGGTCACCGGCCGCGCCCGTCCGGAGTTCGAGCGCGCGCTGGCACGGTTCCTGCCGGGGCGGCGCTGGTTCGCCGGCAAGGCGCGCGTCATCCGCAACGTCGAGATCACCGACTGCGTCCCGCTCACCGGCGGCCGCTCGTCGATGGGCGCCCGGGTGCTCATCGTGAAGGTCGAGTTCAGCGAGGGCGAGGCCGAGGTCTACTCCGTCCCGCTGTCGCTGGTGGAGGGCGAGCGTGCGGAGAACCTGCTCGTCGACGCCCCCAAGAGCGTCGTGACGCGGATCTACCGCCGCGGCGACAGCGCGGTGATCGCCGAGGGGCTCATCGACCCCGAGGTCTGCCGCGCCTTCCTCGAGGTCATGCGCGGCCGCAGGACCCTGAAGGGCTCGTCGGGTGGACGGCTCGTGGGCAGGCCGACCCCGGCCCTGCGCGCGTCGCTCAACGGACAGGAGCCGCCGGAGCCCTCGATCTTCCGGGCCGAGCAGAGCAACACCTCGGTGATCTTCGGGCAGAGCCTGATCATGAAGTTCTTCCGCAGGGTCGAGGTGGGCGTGAACCCCGACCTCGAGCTCGGCCTGTTCCTCGGCGAGCGCTCGCCCTACGACAACACCCCCGCGGTGGCGGGGTCGCTGGAGTACAGCGGCGACGGCGCCCATCCGGCGACGCTCGCCATCGTCCACGAGTTCGTGCCCAACGAGGGCGACGCGTGGCAGTACACGCTCGACGCGCTCGGGCGCTTCTACGAGCAGGCCCTCACCGAGGGGGTGCAGCAGGGCGTGCCGGCGCCCGACGGTCAGGCGGGCGACCTGATCGCGCGCGCGCTCGCGCCGATCCCCGAGGCCGTCGGGGCGCTGGTGGGCTCCTACATCCAGTCGGCCGAGCTCCTCGGCACCCGCGTGGCCGAGCTGCACGCCGCGCTCGCCGCCGACACGATGGACGACGGCTTCACGCCGGAGCCGTTCACGCCGCACTACCAGCGCTCGGTCTACCAGTCGATGCGCAACCTGACCGCCCGCGCGATGCAGCTGCTGCGGGCCGAGCTGCTGTCGCTCGACGGCCGCTCTCGCGACGACGCCGAGGCGCTCCTTGCGGCCGAGGCGGACCTGCTGGCGCGCTTCGCCCGCCTCACGGCGGGCCCGCTCGACGCCAAGCGCATCCGCTGCCACGGCGATCTGCACCTCGGCCAGGTGCTCTTCACCGGCCGCGACTTCATGATCATCGACTTCGAGGGCGAGCCGGCGCGCAGCCTGAGCGACCGCCGCGTCAAGCGCAGTCCCCTCCGTGACGTCGCGGGCCTCCTGCGCTCGTTCCACTACGCGTCCTACGCATCGCTGCTCGACCAGTCGGCCCGTGGCCTCATCGAGCCCGAATCCGACGCGGCCCGCGACCTCGAGTCCTGGGGCCGCTCGTGGTGCGATGCGGTCAGCGCGGCGTTCCTCGGCTCCTACCTCGCCGGGTCGGAGGGCGCCGAGTGGATCCCCTCGCGGCGCGAGGACCTGGAGATGCTCCTGAAGGCGGTCTACGAGCTCACCTACGAGCTCAACAACCGCCCGCTGTGGGTCCCGATCGCCCTCATGGGGCTGCGGGAGCTGCTGGAGGGCTGAGCGGATCCGGCGGGGCCGCGTCGCGCGCGGCCACGACGAGCCCGGCATGCCAGCCCGGAGCCCGCCCGCCCGCGGGCGGGCGCACCTCCTCCACCGGCAGCCCGCTGCGGGCGATCACCCATGAGGTCAGCGAGTTCGAGTTCCACATCTCCCCGGTCCCGAGCTCGTCGCGCCCCCACACCGGCGTCGGCACACGGGCCACCAGGTCGAGCAGCCGGCGCGCGATCACCGCATCGGCGGTCAGTCGCAGCGGGCCGCCCACGGCCTCGACGAGGTCCGGGATCACGCCGTCCCGCTCGCAGCGGACCTCGTACCGGAAGATCCTCCAGCGCCGCAGCAGGGCGCTGCCGACGGCCCCACCGGCCACCATCCCGTTCCCCGCCCACGCGCCCCTGCGCTCGGGGCCCATCTCGATCGCGTAGGCGCCCTCCTCGAGCCGCACCGTGAGCGCGGAGTGGTAGAGGTCGCAGCGTGGCCGACGCTCGCCGGACGCGACCACCGCCTCGAAGACCCGCCCGTTGAGGCGCACGAAGTGCCCTCCCGCGCCCAGCGGGAGCCAGTGGAGGTCGACCGCCGGGCCGGATCAGGCCAGGGTGCCCGCCGGCAGCACGAAGCGCGACGGTGGCGCGGGCGCCGCGCCGGCGCCGTAGGACATGCGCGAGCCGTGCAGCCCGCCGGTCGGGGCCATCGCGACGGCTTCCTCGGCGACGCCGTCATGCGCGTCGATCCAATCGAGGATCGCCCGGAAGTCACCCCCGGCGGCGAGGATGGCGGCGCGCTCGATCACGTCTCCGCCGGAGGGGTGAGGCCGCGACAGCCTCCGGACCACGGTGCGGATCTCGGTGTCATCCATGTGGGGGACCGTACTCCCCCGGGCGGCCGGGGGTGACGCGCGGACCGAGTCCTACTCCGCGAGGAAGGCCCCGGGGGCGGTCAGGCGCGCGGCGATGGCGTCCTGCACCGGACGCGCGCGGTAGGGCGAGACCCGGTTCTCCAGGGCCACGAACACGAGCGCCCGCTCGGGGCTGAGGCCGGCGCCGTGGGGCCAGATGTAGCCGGCGAGGCTCGAGGTGGGATCGTCGAACAGGGTGCCGGTCTTGGCCCTCAGCCGCCCCTCTGCCGTGGTGCCTCCCATGCGGTCCTCCAGGGTCCCCGACCGCCCGGCGACGGGCATCGCCCGGAAGAGGGTGCGGAAGCCCGGGGTGTCGCGCACCGCGAGCAGCAGGTCGGCGATCTCGCCCGCGCTGGCGCGGTTGGCGGGGGAGAGGCCCGAGCCGTCCACCAGGCGCAGGTCGGCGCCGAGGGCGGCGGCGGTCTCGACGGCGCGGCGCGCGCCGAGGCGGGCGCTACCCCCGCCGACGCGGGTGGAGAGCGCCTGGGCGCGCTCGTTGTCGGAGGGACCGAGGATCGCGCGCGCCGCGCGCAGCGGCACCGGTTGCAGAGCCAGCGCAGCCGTCACCGTCGCCAGCTTGGTCACCGAGGCGATGCTGAGCGGCGCCGTCGTGCCGGCCGCAAAGACGGTCCGCCCGAAGCGGTCGCGCACGACGAGCGCCGAGGCGGGTCCGAGCGACGCGGTCGCACGCACGAGCGCCCGCCGGGTCGGCTCGGTGAGCTCCGGCGGCGGCGGTGCGGCCACGAGCGCGGCGCCCGGGGCCCAGCCGCTCACCTTGCCGGGGAACGTGACCCGCACCCACACCTCGCCGGCGTCGTCGAACGCCGCCCCGAGGGCGCGGCCGGCGATCGACGCCGAGGGGATCGGGCGCGGGGCGGTCGTGGCGGCGCCGGGGGCCGTGTACAGCGGCTCGCCGGCGGTGAGGGCGCGCGCCCACCCGTCGGCGAGGGCCGGATGATCGGCGACCGGGGCCGGCAGCGGCACGGGAGCCGGGGCGGGCGCGGTGACCGGCGGCGTCGGCTCCTGGGCCACGGCCGTCACGGCCGGCGCGGCGGTCGCCAGGACGGCGACCAGTGCGGTGCGCATGCGGTTCGGCATCGGGGCGCAGGCTAGCGGCGCGCCCGGCCGTCGCTCACTCCAGCAGTCCGCTCCGCATGGCGACCGCGACGGCGGCCGCCCGGTCGGAGACGCCGAGCTTCTCGTAGGCCCGGTGCAGGTGCGACTTCACGGTGGTCGGGCTCAGGTGCAGCGCGGCGCCGATCTGGGGCGACGACAGGCCATCGGCGGTGAGACGCAGCACCTCGTGCTCGCGCTCGGTCAGCACTGCCCTCACTCCGCCCGCACGGGTGCGTATGCCCTCGATGAGGGCCGACTGGGCCTCGGCGGCCAGCACCCGCTCCCCGCGGGCGACCGCCTCGACAGCGGCGCAGACGGCCTCGGCCGGTTCTCCGCGCATCAGGTATCCGACCGCGCCCGCCACGATCGCCTCGTACACGTCCTCCGGCGAGGCGGACAGCAGGAGCACCGCGACCACGGCCTCCTCGCGCGCGAGCTGGGCCGTGACGTCGATACCCCCGAGCCCCGCGAGGTCGGTCGCCAGCACGGCAACCTCGGGTCGCGTCCGCCGGATCCCGTCGAGCGCTCGCAGCCCGTTGTCGGCCGCCCCGGCCAGGTCCAGCCCGGGCCGCTCCGAGATCGCTCGGGAGATGTCATCCCGGTACGGCGGGTGGTCGTCCGCGACGAACACGCGGACCGCGCG